>NZ_JARESR010000026.1:0-120885 GCF_046028015.1 Paraburkholderia sp. RL17-383-BIF-A
CTGTGCGGGGCGGCACCTCCTTTCTTTGCCGCGGCAAAGAAAGGAGGCAAAGAAAGCCGCTTTGAACCGCCAGCCCATAAGCGGGTCCCCCGCACAGTTGCAGTAGTGGTGCATCTGGAATCGGTGTCCTCGCACATTCGGCGCTTGTGACACAGCAGTCATTCTTCCGGCGGCGCTGCGCGCGCCGTTGTGGTCGTTCAACTAACCAAGTGTGTTTGGGCTTGGCGGTCTTTCAGCGAAACGGCTGTGTTTTGGGGTTGAGGCTGTTCATTAGATCGTCTGCTCTCTGCGCTCGACGGGCGTCATCAAAACGTTGGCGTTCTTCCGGCGTGCTGTGGCACGCTTGGGTGCCCGGTCCTGTTCGCAGCGGGACTGGGTTGCCCAGTTGGGCTCTGACGCGAGCGGCAGCAGATTGCGATGCCCCGTCGCCCACGCCAGGACCTCCAAAACCACCGCCCCTTCAAAGCATCGCCGAGGCGTAGCCGATGGCCTCCGTAGCGCAGACACAACCGCTGATTCAAAGGCGGACCGTTCCGACGAGCGCGGAGCGCGAGGCGGGAAGGATGACGCCCTTGTCACTGAAGCTGAATGTGCGAGGACACCGATTCCAGATGCACCACTACTGCAACTGTGCGGGGGACCCGCTTATGGGCTGGCGGTTCAAAGCGGCTTTCTTTGCCTACTTTCTTTGCCGCGGCAAAGAAAGTAGGTGCCGCCCCGCACAGGGGCAACGCTAATACACCACCAACAAATCAAGGAAAGGCCAAAACCCCAAAAACCCTACAACCCAACCGCCTCCCCGCTCAACAACGACTCCCTCAACGCCACCCCAATCCGCGTAGCCTCCAAAGCATCGGCAAGCGAAGCCCCGGCCTGCGCAGCCGCAGAACCAGCCCCACCTCGCACGGCAGCGACAAACGCCCGCGCCTCCAACAAGAACGCATCCTCGAACCGATCAAAAAAATTCGCCGTACATTCGTTCCGGATCCCGGTGGCGTCATAAATCTCGACGCGATTCGCACGCGGATTATGGCCAATAGCCAGCGCCCCATCAGTACCAATCACTTCGCTATGCGTATCATTTCCGTGCGCCTGCGTCCGTGACGCATAAAACATGGCCAGCTTGCCGTCTTCGAACTCGCAGATCGCCACACCGTTATCGACATCGCCGAACTCACGCAGCCCTTCGTGCATCGCGGCAACACCTGCCGCAAACACACGTTTGGCCCGTGGCCGACCCAATAACCACCGGGCCACATCGATATCGTGCACCGTGCAATCTAAAAAGATGCCGCCAGACGTCGCCGCAAAGCGCACAAAAAAACCGTCGCTATCGTTCTGATCGGCAGTCTGCGAGCGCACCAGAAACGGCCGGCCGATCTTGCCCGCTTCGATCTTGTCGAACGCGTCCTTATAGCTCGGATCGAAGCGCCGCATGAAGCCGATCGTCGCCTGCAAATGCGGATAGCGCGCCGACTCGGCCAGCACCCTCTCGCACTCCGCCAGATCCAACGACAAAGGCTTCTCGCAAAACACATGCTTGCCGGCGCGCAACGCATCGACAATCTGTTGCGCGTGCAACGAAGACGGCGTCACCAGCCAAACGGCATCCACCTCCCGATCGGCGAGCAACTCCGCGTAATCGTCGTACAGCCGCGGCGCGGGCAACGCTTCACGCGCCCACGCTCGCTCCTCTTCCACAGGACTGCAAGCCGCCACGACCGACGCGCCCGGCACGCGATACGCCAGATTTTCCGCATGCCGCTTGCCGAGACGCCCGAGTCCGACCACGCCCACCCGAAGCCGTGCCGCGGCCGCCGTCATCACAACGCCTCGCCCAGTTTGACCACGCGGCCCTCGCGCCACGAACGGCTCGCGGCCTCGGCGAGTTCGAGCGCTTTCAGGCCGTCCGCCACCGTGGTGCGCACCGGCTTGCCGTGCGTCACGGCATCGAAGAAATGCGCGATTTCATGCGCGTAAGCGGCACGATAACGTTCGAGGAAAAACGCTTCGGGCACATCGCTCGACACCTCGGTTTTCGAGTACGCCGTGACTTCCGTGGGCCGCACGTTGCCCGCCTGCAGCATGCCGGCGCTGCCCAGCACCTCGAAGCGCTGGTCATAGCCGTACGCGGCGCGGCGCGCGGTGTTGATCTGGCACAGGCGGCCGCGCTTCGTGCGGATCGTCACAGCGGTCGAATCGATATCGCCCGCATCGGCGATCGCCGGGTCGCTCAGACAACTGCCGGTGGCATGCAGCGTGTCGGCCTCGTCGTCGAGAATCCAGCGAAAAATGTCGAAGTCGTGAATCAGCATGTCCTTAAAGATGCCGCCCGAATGCCGGATGTAGTCGACGGGCGGCGCACCGGGGTCGCGGCTCGTCACCACCAGCATTTCCGGCGTGCCGATTTCGCCGGCGTCGAGTCGCGCTTTCAGCGCCGAGAAGGTCGGGTCGAAGCGCCGCTGAAAACCGATCATGCACACCACGCCGGCACGCTCGACCGCGTCCGCGCAAGCCTGCGCACGCGCCAGCGTCAGATCGACCGGCTTCTCGCAGAACACGTGCTTCTTCTGCGCGGCGGATTGCATGATCAGATCCGCATGCGTGTCCGTGCTCGAACAGATCACGGTCGCGCCAACGGACGCATCGCCCATCGCGCAGTCGATATCCGCGACCTGCGCGCCGTGCTCGGCGGCGAGCGCGGCGGCCGCCTCACGATTCACGTCGACCACATACTTGAGCCGCACGCCCGGCTGCCGCGCGAGATTCGCCGCATGAATCTTGCCGATGCGCCCCGCGCCGAATACGGCCACGTCGATCGTCTTTGCCCCATCAGTCATCGTATCCTCCGGTGTCTTTGGATTCTTCAACATTCAATTCGAGCTTGTACGCGAGCGCGATGAACAGCGCCTGGCACAAACAGATCGTGCTGGTCAGCGAGCGGAACGCGAACGCGCTGCCCTCTTTTACATACAATTGCGTGGTGGCGTAACGTGCGAGCGGAGATAGTTGGCTATCCGTAATAACGAGCGTCTTGGCCTGGTGATGA
Organism: Paraburkholderia sp. RL17-383-BIF-A; assembly: GCF_046028015.1. Classification (NCBI taxonomy): domain Bacteria; kingdom Pseudomonadati; phylum Pseudomonadota; class Betaproteobacteria; order Burkholderiales; family Burkholderiaceae; genus Paraburkholderia; species Paraburkholderia sp. RL17-383-BIF-A. The sequence continues at coordinate 3,050 of NZ_JARESR010000026.1, forward strand.
TGCGCAACACGCAAGCAATACTGCGTTTCCTTTCCATAGGGCGCGAAGCTGATCGCAATCACCACGTCGCCCTTTTTCACGCTGCGAATCTGTTCGCGGTACATGCCGCCGAAACCGGACACCAGATGCACGCGTTTGGGCGTGTGCTGCAACGCGTAGACGATATAGCTCGCCACCGGAAACGAACGCCGCACGCCGATCACGTAAATGTTGTCGGCCTGCTGCAGCATCTTCACCGCGGCGTCGAACTGCTTGTCGTCGAGCCCTGCTTCGAGTTCTTCGAGACCGCCGCGCGAGGCCGCGATGAATTCACGCGCCACTGAACCGCCGGACAGCGCGCCCGGCTTTTCGTCGATCAGCTTGCGGATCCGCTGTTGATAACTCGGCGACGAACTGCCCTGTCCGGTGTAAGCCTGACGGAATACCGCCTGCAGATCAGAGAATCCGGAAAAGCCGAAGCGCTGCGCAAAACGCACCACGGCGGACGGATGCACGCCGCAACTCGCGGCGATGTCGCTGGTGCGGTCCACCATCACGCTCGAACGGTGCTGCTCGATATAGGTCGCGACATTCTTCAACTGACGCGGCAACGCGTCGTAGTTTTCCGCGATGCGCTGCATCAATTCTTCGACACTTGGCAATTCCTCGGTGCTCTCTTCCGCCATGGCTCTCTCTCGGGTGCTTTATTGCAGTGCGGCAGCCGCTCGTCACGCCCGCCACACGGCCTCCTGACGCTGCCGATTATAGGCAGCCGCCGAATCAAATGGAACGTATTTTCCATTTTTATTTGTAATGAAATTTTCATTGCAACGCCTCGGAAGATGGCCTAATCTTGGTCGTGAGCGATGGTGCTTTGGTGGACACACCCGGGCCGTATGCGGATGAAAAGCCGCCCGCCAGACGCTCCCTTCAAAAACGACATACCGAGAAAGGTGGAGACAATGAGACTTTGCAAGGGCAAGGCTACGCTCAGGATTCTGGTGACGGCATTGACGTTGGCGACGGGATTCGGCGCGGCCTCGGCCGCCCGCGCGGCTGACGCACACTTCGTGCTGATCAGCCACGCGCCGGATTCGGATTCGTGGTGGAACACCATCAAGAACGCCATCAAACAGGCCGACGAGGACTTCAACGTCGAGACCGACTATCGCAATCCGCCGAACGGCGACATTGCCGATATGGCGCGTCTGGTCGAGCAGGCAGCCGCGCGCAACTACGACGGCGTGATCGTCACCATCGCCGACTTCGACGTGCTGAAGAGCTCGATCAACAAAGTCACTGCGAAAAAGATTCCGCTCGTCACGATCAATTCCGGCACGGAGGAACAGAGCGCGCAACTCGGCGCGATCATGCACGTGGGCCAGCCCGAATATGTGGCAGGCAAAGCCGCCGGTGAGAAAGCCAAGGCAGCAGGCGTGAAGTCGTTCCTGTGCGTGAATCACCTCGCCACCAACACCGTGTCGTTCGACCGTTGCCGCGGTTTTGCCGAGGCGATCGGCGTCGATTACAAGTCGTCCACCATCGACTCCGGCCAGGACCCGACCGAAATTCAATCGAAGGTCAGCGCGTATCTGCGTAATCACCCGAACACCGGTGCAATCCTGACGCTCGGACCGACCCCGGCTTCGGCCACACTGAAAGCGGTCACGCAAATGGGTCTGGCGGGCAAGATCTACTTCTGCACGTTCGACTTCTCCGACGACATCGCCAAAGCGATCCAGAACGGCACGATCCAGTTCGCGATCGACCAGCAGCCGTACCTGCAAGGCTATATCCCCGTGGCCGTGCTGGCGATCGTGAAGAAAGAGCACACCACCGATCCCGCGAAGATCCGCAAGATTCTCGAGGCGAATCCGAAGTTCAAGGAACGGCTTGCCACCTACGGTCTCGCGCCGTCCTACGGGCCGAAGAATATCCGTTCGGGCCCGGGCTTCATCACCAAAGAAAACCTCGACAAGGTCATCAAATACGCAGGGCAGTACCGCTGATTCTTTTCTCTAGTTAGTCACGCGCACGGCGGGCACCGTTCCGATACCGGAAGGGCCGCCCGCCGCCACCGCGCATTTCACCGGCTGTCGTTCTCGCAATTCATCCCCGCGCGAGGCAGGCACAACCGGGTTCCAAGGAGACATCATGGGTGTAGCCGGCAAACACTTCCCACCGCACGTCAAGACGAATGCCGAGGCAGCCCCGCCGCTGCCCGATTCGGATGAACGGCTGCGCAAGGAATCCAGGTTCGGCCATGTGCTGAACCGCCCCGAATTCGCCGCGATTTCCGGCGCGGTACTGGTGTTTCTCGTTTTCGCGCTGACGGCCGGCAACTCCGGCATGTTCAATCTCGACGGCGTGATGAACTGGTCGCAGGTGTCCGCGTATCTGGGCATTCTCGCCGTGGGCGCGTGTCTGTTGATGATCGCCGGCGAGTTCGATCTGTCGATCGGCTCGATGATCGGTTTCGCCGGCATGATGGTCGCGATTCCGTCTGTCTATTTTCACTGGCCGATTTCCCTCGCCATTCTGTTCGCGTTTGCCGGTTCCATGCTGCTCGGCGCGCTGAACGGCTATCTGGTCATGCGTACGCGCCTGCCCTCGTTCATCGTCACGCTCGCGTTCCTGTTCATCTTGCGCGGCCTCACGCTCGCGCTGTCGATCATGTTCGCGGACCGCACCATCGTCTCCGGCGTCGGCGATCTCGCGCAACAGGATTGGCTTGCGAACACGCTGTTTCACGGCGTCGCGCTGAACGGTCTTTTCACGATGCTCGCGCATCACGGCATCGGCACGCTGCTCGATAACGGCCACGCGCTCGTGCCGGGCATTCCGAAGGTGATTCTGTGGTGGCTCGGACTCGCCGCGGTCTGCGCGTTCGTGCTGGCGAAAACACGCGCCGGCAACTGGATTCTCGCGGTTGGCGGCGACGCCAACGCCGCCAAGAACGTCGGCGTGCCGGTGCGTCGCGTGAAGATTTCGCTGTTCGTGCTGACCGCGTTCTGCTCGTGCCTGTTTGCGGTGCTGCAGGTGTGCGATATCGGCTCGGCTGCCGCCGACCGGGGCTTGCAGAAGGAGTTCGAAGCGATCATCGCCGCGGTGATCGGCGGCACGTTGCTGACGGGTGGCTACGGATCCGTGGTCGGCGCGTGTTTCGGCGCGTTGATCTTTGGCGTGGTGCAGATCGGCATTACCTACACGAACGTCAGTTCCGACTGGTTCCGAGTGTTCCTCGGCGTGATGCTGCTGATCGCCGTGCTGTTCAATCACTATGTGCGCCGCCGCGTCTCGCAGGCGTAACGAGGAGACGACCATGTCCGATACGAATACCGTAGCGAATGCCGTGGGCAGCGCGAGCGATCGCGAGGACGACGTGATCCTCGCGCTCGAAAACGTCAACAAATACTTCGGCAAGGTGATCGCGCTGAGCGGCGTGACCTTGCGTCTGCGACGCGGCGAAGTGCATTGCCTGCTCGGCGACAACGGCGCGGGCAAGTCGACACTGATCAAGACGCTCGCCGGCGTGCATCAGCCCTCTTCCGGCCAGTATCTGGTGGATGGCAAACCGGTGTTGTTCGAGTCGCCGAAAGACGCGCTCGACCTGGGCATCGCCACCGTCTATCAGGATCTGGCGCTGGTGCCGCTACTCTCCGTCGCACGCAACTTCTTCATGGGACGCGAGCCGCAAAAGAAACTGTTCGGCTTCCTGAGCGTGATGGACCTGGAAACGAGCGCCACCACCGCGCGCGACAAGCTCGCGGAAATGGGCATCAACGTGCGCGACCCGCATCAGCCGATCGGCACCATGTCCGGCGGCGAGAAACAGTGTCTGGCCATCGCGCGGGCGATTCACTTCGGCGCACGCGTGCTGATTCTCGACGAACCGACTGCCGCGCTCGGCGTGAAGCAGAGCTTCAACGTGCTGAAGCTGATCCACAAGGCGCGCGCGAAAGGCATCTCCGTGATCTTCATCACGCACAACGTGCATCACGCGTATCCGATCGGCGATTCGTTCACGGTGCTCAATCGCGGCAAATCGCTCGGCACGTTCACCAAGGAAACCATCAGCAAGGACGAAGTGCTCGACATGATGGCCGGCGGCGCCGAGATGCAGAAGATGATCGGCGAACTCGAAGGCGCGACGATCTGATTCATTCGCGCGAGGAACCGGCGCCGCTGCGCCGGCCACCGCGCTCAGCTATTCAGGAAACTTCATGGATCATTCCAGCACATCCAGCGCAAACACGTCCGCCCCGGCGACGGCGGCCAGCCGCTTCGCGCCGGGCCGCAGCCGCGACATCGTCTGCCTCGGGCGCCTCGCCGTCGATCTGTACGCGCAGCAGGTCGGCGCGCGGCTCGAAGACGTGTCGAGCTTCGCGAAGTATCTCGGCGGATCGTCGGCGAATATCGCGTTCGGCTGCGCGCGCCTCGGTCTCGCGTCAGCGATGCTGGCACGCGTCGGCAACGATCATATGGGCCGCTTTCTCACGGAGACGCTCACCAAAGAGGGCTGTGACGTCAGCCACGTGCGTATCGACCAGGAGCGCCTGACCGCCCTCGTGCTGCTCGGCCTGAAAGACCGCGACACGTTCCCGCTGATCTTCTACCGCGAGAACTGCGCGGATATGGCAGTGGATGAAGCGGATTTCGACGAGGCTTTCATCGCGTCGTCGAAAGCGCTGCTCATTACCGGCACGCACTTTTCCACCGAGCAGGTGAACCGCACGAGCCGCCGCGCGCTGGATTACGCGCGCCGCAACCAGGTGCGCACCGTGCTCGATATCGACTACCGTCCGGTCTTGTGGGGTCTCACCGGCAAAGCGGACGGTGAAACGCGTTTCGTCGCGAGCGAAGGCGTCACCGCGCATTTGCAGCGCATTCTGCCGCTGTTCGATCTGGTGATCGGCACCGAGGAAGAATTCCGTATTGCCGGCGGCAAGACCGAACTGGTCGACGCCCTCGCGATGGTGCGCGCCGTCACGCCGGCCACGCTGGTGCTCAAGCGCGGACCGCTGGGCTGTCAGATTATCGACGGCGCGGTGCCCGCCTCGCTCGACGACGTGCCGATTCAAGGTGGCGTGGAAGTCGAAGTGCTGAACGTACTCGGCGCCGGCGACGCGTTCGCCTCGGGCTTTCTCTCGGGCTGGTTGCGCGATCAACCACTCGAAGCGTGCGCACGCGCCGCGAACGCGAGCGGCGCGCTGGTCGTGTCACGTCACGGCTGCGCACCGGCCATGCCGACGCCCGCCGAACTCGACTACTTCCTGCGCGAAGCCAAAGCCGATCCGCAGCGCATGCGCCGCCCGGATCGCGACGCGCGCCTCGCACGACTGCATCGCGTCTCGCCGGCCCGCAAACAATGGGACGAAGTGCTCGGCTTCGCCTTCGACCACCGCAACCAGTTCTTCGAACTCGCGCAGCAAACCGGCGCCGACGACGCGCGCATTGCGCAACTGAAAGGGCTGTTCGTGGAAGCCGTCGCGCAAACCGAGCGCGCGCTGGGTTTGCAAAGCCGCATCGGCGTGCTGATCGACGACCGCTACGGCCAGGACGCGCTGAACGCGGCCACCGGCCGCGGCTGGTGGATCGGCCGGCCGGTGGAACTGCCGGGCTCGGTGCCGCTCGTGTTCGATCATGGCCGTTCGATCGGCACCACGCTGATCCCTTGGCCGCAGGAACATATCGTCAAATGCCTCGTGCAGTTTCATCCCGACGAACCCATCGAGCAGCGCCTCGAACAGGAAGCCCAACTGCGCGCGCTCTACGACGCGACGCAGGCGAGCGGCCATGAACTGCTGCTCGAAGTGATCCCGCCGAAACACGCGCATTTGCCGCAAGCGCCGGACACCGTGTATCGCGCGTTGAAGCGCCTGTACAACATCGGCATCTATCCCGAGTGGTGGAAGCTCGAACCGATGGACGCCGCGCAATGGCGCAATGTCGACGCGCTGATCGCCGAGCGTGATCCGTATTGCCGGGGCGTGGTGCTGCTCGGTTTGTCGGCGGCCGTCGAACAGTTGAACGAGGGTTTTCGCGCGGCGGCGCAATCGGCGACATGCCGCGGCTTCACGGTCGGGCGCACGATCTTCCACGAACCGAGCCATGCGTGGCTCGCCGGAGAAATCGGCGACGACGAATTGATCGCGCGCGTGCGCCGCACCTTCGAAACGTTGATCGCTTCGTGGCGCGCGGCACGTGGCGCGAGCGCCGCGCAACCGGGCGCGACCCACCACGTCCATCAGGAGCAGGCCGCATGAATCAGCGCGTAATGCATCACGACGCGGCGTCCGCCAACGACGCCAGCCTTGCTCGCACGGGCGCGGGCGGCACAGCGCGCCTGACAGCCGCGCAGGCGCTGGTCCGCTATCTCGCCGCGCAACGCGTCGCGACCGAGGACGGCCACGGCACCGATCCGCTGTTCGGCGGCGTGTTCGCCATCTTCGGCCACGGCAACGTGGCGGGGATCGGCGAAGCGCTGTATCAGCACCGCGACGAATTACCGACTCTGCGCGCCCATAACGAACAGGCGATGGCGCACAGCGCGATCGCCTATGCGAAGGCGCATTTCCGCCGCCGCATGATGGCCGTCACGACGTCGATCGGACCGGGCGCCACCAACCTCGTGACCGCGGCGGCGCTGGCCCACGTGAACCGTTTGCCGGTGCTGCTGTTGCCCGGCGACATCTTCGTCTCGCGCGCACCCGATCCTGTATTGCAGCAGCTCGAAGACTTCCACGACGGCGGCGTCTCCGCCAACGACGCGCTCAAGCCGGTGTCGCGCTACTTCGACCGCATCGTGCATCCGGCGCAATTGCTCAATGCGCTGCCGCGCGCCGTGCGCGTACTGACGGACGCCGCCTTGTGCGGACCGGTTACGCTCGCGTTGCCGCAAGACGTGCAGGCGCAGGCATGGGATTTCCCCGTCGACTTCTTCAAGCCGCACATCGTTACGTTTCATTCGCCCGCGCCGCGCATCGACGAAATCGAGGCCGCCTTCGCGCGTCTGCGGCAGGCCAGGCGGCCGTTGATCGTCGCGGGCGGCGGTGTGCTCTACGGCCGCGCCTCCGATGCACTGCATCGTTTCGCCACCGCGCACGGCGTTCCGGTCGCGGAAACGCAGGCCGGCAAAGGGTCGCTTGCCTGGAACGATCCGTTGAACGCGGGCGCGCTGGGCGTGACGGGCTCGCCCGCCGCGAACGCGCTCGCACACGACGCCGATTGCGTGCTGGCGATCGGCACGCGCTTGCAGGACTTCACGACCGGCTCGAACACCTTGTTCACGCAAGCCGATGTGATTGCCATCAACGTCAATGCTTTCGACGGCCTCAAGCATCGCGCGCTGGTGGTCGAAGCCGACGCGCGGCTTGCGCTCGATGCACTCGCCGAACCCCTGCAAGGCTGGCACGCCGATCGCACCTGGACCGCGCGCGCACACAAACTCGCGGCGGGCTGGCGCGATACGGTGAGCACGCTCACCCATGCGCCGCAACGCGACAGCGTGCTGCCTTACGAGGGCGATGTAATCGGCGCGATACAGCGTTCGAGCGCAAGCTCGCCGGCGAACGATATCGTCGTCTGCGCGGCCGGCACCCTGCCCGCCGAATTGCATAAACTGTGGCGCGCCGGCAAACCGGGCTCGTATCACGTCGAGTACGGCTATTCGTGCATGGGCTACGAGATCGCCGGCGGACTCGGCGTCAAGCTCGCACGGCCCGCGCGTGAAGTGATCGTGATGGTCGGCGACGGCAGCTATCTGATGATGAACAGCGAGATCGCGACCTCCGTGATGATCGGCACCAAGCTGATCGTCGTGGTGCTCGACAATCGCGGCTATGGTTGCATCAACCGCTTGCAGCAGGCGTGCGGCGGCGCGCCGTTCAACAACCTGCTCGAAGACTGCAAGCAGGGCCCGCTCGGCGCACCCAAGATCGATTTCGCCGCCCATGCGCGCGCCCTGGGCGCGCAGGCCGAACACGCCGCGAACGTCGCCGAACTCGAAGCTGCGTTGCAACGCGCCCGCGTGGCCGATCGCACCTATGTCATCAGCATCGATACCGACGCTGCCCGCACCACGGACGACGGCGGCTGGTGGTGGGAAGTGGCCGTGCCGGAAGTCTCGGCGCGCCCCGCGGTACGCGACGCCCGTGCGAAATACGAAACCCAACTCGCGGCACGCGCCGAACCGTCCAGCTCCGCGCCAAACGCCGGCCCCACCGACAACGAATGAGGACGCCCGCATGACTGCTTTCGACGTACGTATCGGCATCAATCCGCTCTCGTGGATGAACGACGATCTGCCTTCGCTCGGCGGCGAGACGCCGCTCGAGGTGGCGCTGACGGAAGGCCGCCAGATCGGCTATCAAGGCTTCGAACTGGGCAACAAGTTTCCGCGCGAGCCGCAGGCGCTGAAGACGCTGCTCGCGCAATACGATCTTGCGCTGGTCTCGGGCTGGTATTCCGGACGTCTCGCTCGGCAAAGCGTAGCGGAGGAAATCGCCGCCGTCGGCCCGCATCTGGAGTTGCTCGCGCAAAACGGCGCGACGGCGATGGTGTATGGCGAGGTCGCCGATTCGATTCAGGGCGCGCCGCAGCCGCTTTATCAACGGCCGCGTTTTTTCAGCGACGCGCAACGGGCCGCTTATGCGGAGCGTGTCGACGAATTCGCGCGCTATACCCTAAGCCGCGGCGTGCGGCTCGCGTACCATCATCACATGGGCGCTTATGTCGAGACGCCTGCCGATGTCGATCAGTTGATGGCGCGCACCAGTGACGCTGTCGGCCTGCTGTTCGACGCGGGACATATCACGTTTGCCGGCGGCGATCCCATTGCCGTGCTCGACAAACATATCGCGCGGGTCTGCCACGTGCATTGCAAGGACGTGCGCCCCGCCGTGATGAAACTCGCGCGCAATCGCAACTGGAGTTTTCTGGACGCGGTGATCGCCGGCGCCTTCACGGTGCCGGGCGACGGCGCGGTGGATTTCCCGGCGATCATCCAGCGATTGAAGCGGCACGGTTATCGCGGCTGGCTGGTGGTCGAAGCCGAACAGGACCCGGTCGTGGCGCCTTCGTTCGAGTATGCGCAAAAGGGCTACAAGACGTTGCGCGCGTTGGTCGACGCACCGCTCGACGCCGCAAACAGGACAGAGCAGGAGGCAGCATGAGCTTGTTGGTGAAGGCGCAGCGCGAAGGCCAAACGATCGCGCGAGTGACACCGGAGTCGGCCTGCTGGCGATATGTGGGGTTTGCCGCTTACCGCCTCGGCACGAACGAAGTGGTGCACGTGCACGAGCCAGCTCGCGAAGTGTGCATTGTCGTGCTCACCGGCACAGTGGACATCGAAACCGCGGAGACGACCTGGCGTTCCATCGGCTCGCGTGACAGCGTGTTCGAGGACGCCGCGCCTTATGCGGTGTATCTGCCGCCGAACGTGCGGGCGACGGTTCGCGCTTGCCGCGATGCCGAGATCGGCGTGGCGAGCGCGCCTGCCGAAGGCAAGTATCCCGCGAGGTTGATCGAGCCCGCTTCGATGAAGCGCTCGACACGCGGCAAAGGCCTGAATACGCGATACGTCTGCGATATTCTTCCGCAGACCGAGCCCGCGGAATCACTGTTGGTGGTCGAAGTCAGAACGCCTGGCGGACACGCTTCGAGCTACCCGCCGCATAAGCACGATACCGACAACGTGCCGCACGAGAGTTCGCTCGAAGAGACTTACTATCACCGGCTCGATCCGCCGCAAGGGTTTGCGTTCCAGCGCGTGTACACCGACATGCGCGATATCGACGAGTCGATGGCGGTGGAGGATCACGACGTCGTCATGGTGCCGCGCGGCTATCACCCCGTGGTCGTGCCGTATGGCTATGACTCGTATTATCTGAACGTCATGGCAGGCGGCAAGCGGACCTGGCATTTCCGCAATGACCCGGCGCACGAGTGGATCATCAATAAGGACGCTTGAACTTGCGGCCTGCGCGGCGCATCAAGACGGCATCGCGCAGGCTTCAACCAATTTCAAACGGGCTCCAGTTGAGCCACGCTACTTCCTGACGGCCAGATCGACATCCAGGCCGCCATCCTCGCCCATCCTCACGGTTCCCTTCGACACGTCCTTGCGATAAGCGTACAGATCGAACTTCATGACGCCCGCGTTCGAGCTGTCCTTGATGAACGTGCGCGTATTCGTCACCAGCGAATTGAACATCTTCACGTCGCCGGACTCGATCCAGACGAAGCTCTTGCCCGCGCCCGCAGGCGGCCTTGCCGCCGCGACGTTGCTATCGCGCTTGAACTTCAGCACGAGGCCTTCATCCGTAACCGTCGCGCTGGCGAGACGCCCTTGCAGGACCGGCGGCGGAAACACCGTGTACTGATCGAACACCAGCTCGTTACCCTTGAGCGCCACACCCTTGCGCGTGAACGGCGTGAGTGAGGCGAGCGGAATATCCAGCGCGCGCAGCAAGCCGGCCTGCGGCACGCCCAGCACCTTCACCGAAGTCGGTTCGTACACCAGGTGCCGCTCGTCTTTGGCGACGATCGTGCCGCTCATCGTGGTCGGCAGCCAGACTCCAGGAAAGTGATTCCACAACTTGATGCCACCTGTCACTTCGAGTTTGCCGTCCACGGGTTTCAGCTGCAGGTCGTTGAGCGAACGCGGCTCGTAGTCGAGCAGATAGTCGTTGAAGAGCGCCGCCATGGCGGGCCACGGCTCCACGACCTCGCCGCCGATAATGCGGATATCGTACTGATCGGGATCGTCCAGATCGACCGGTTGTCCCGGCTTTTTCGGCACCATCTGCGCGTCCAGCGAACGCACATGAAAACCGATGCGCCCCGCCACGTAGAAGTCGACGTTCTCGACGTGAATCAGCGGCGCGGGGCCCGGCGAATGGCGCTCATCGCTGAACGCCGAACCCGGCGTCGACATGCGCTGCCCGGAAAACGCCGCGCGTGTGCCGACCGGAATCGCGCGCGCCACCGCGGCGGTTTGCACGGTCTGCGGCACGCGTTGCCACACGAGCCGCGCCTGCGCGAGCGCTGCCTGCTGGGCGCGAATGAAGCTGTCGTTATAACGCGCGCTCGCGCTGCCGGTTTGCGCCGGCGAGTCCTTGTCTTTGTCCGCGCTGGCTAGCGTCGTATACGACGGCAGATGCACGTCCAGCGCGCCCGCTTCGTCGAAGGTGAAAAAACCGGCCGCCATCTGCTCGCGATAGTGATACAGATCCAGCACGAACGGTGCTTTGTTGTCGATCGGCGTGAGCGCCATGTCGATGTTCATCGGCATCGAGCGCATGAATTTGACGTCGCCGCCCTGCACCAGCATGCCGCGCGCGGGCATCGTCGCGGGCCAGACGATGTTCGGCACGCTCCGGTCGTCGAGCGTGAAGCGCACGCCCGCGGCGCTCGTCTCGATCTGCGTGATCGTCATGCGCAACGCGGGCGGCGGCGTCAGTTTGGCCACCTGCATCACAACGTCGTCACCGTCGAGACGCGCGATCGGCGTGTCCACTTTCAGCAGGTCGGCCATCTTCACGTGGGCGGCCTGCATCAGCTTGTCGGCGCCCACGCCAGCCACTTCGACATGATCGGCGTGAAACACGAGTTCCTCGGTGTTGCGCATCGACAGTGATCCGCTCAACACGATCGGCACCCATGTCTCGCGATGCATCTCGCCGGTAATGCGCAAGTTGCCGCCTTCTTGCGGAACGACGCGCATGTTGCGCAGCGGCGAGCCCTGATACTGGAACAGGTAGCGATTGAAGATCGCGGTGAGCTTGGCGCTGTCCAGCGTGACATGGCCGCGGTGGACGTTGATCGTGACGCTGGTCGGATCGTCGAATACGATCGGCTGGCCGGCGCGCGCCGGGCTTAGCGTCGCCGCCATGTCGTGAATCATGAAGCCGATGTCGCCCGTCACGCGAAAGTCCACGTCGCGCGCGAACATCAGCGAACCGTCGATGCCGGAATCGCGCAGCGTCAGCGGGCGGCTGCGCTTTTCGGTCAGGCCGCTCGCCGATGGCACGCGCGCCGCGACGCTTTGTTCCGCGAGTAGCTGTTTGGCTTTGGCCAGTTCGAGTGTGGGACGACGTGTAGAAGCGGCAGGTTGAGTGGCGAGCGCGGGACCCGTAGCGGCGGCGTTGGCGTTGGCGTTGGAATTGGCGTTGCCGTTTCCACGGCTGTCATTCGTGCTGACGTTGTTGCTCGCCACATCGGCTGCCTCGTTCGCGGGATTCGCCGGTGCGGATGCCGCGTCGCCCGTCGTCGAACTGGCATCGGCGCAGGCGGACATCAGCAACGCCGCCGTCAACAACGCGGCGCCCGCGCTGATCGGCGAGCGCCAGGCGCGCTTCGGGCTTGCCTCGTGCGAAGCCGGCATCGGCGCATGATTCGCCGACACCTTATCCAACGCGCGTCCGTATCTCATGATGTCTCCTCCTGGAGCCGCGACGCGTCTTTCGCGCGCCGGGCACGGCATGGTGAGTCGCGCATACGCAGGCTTTAAACAGCAAGCCGCCGTCGCGCGTCTTTTACCCGATTGTCTTTATTTGTCAGCGCGCTGCCGACAAGATTTCTGGAGGACGCTCACCAAACGATCAAGCGTTTGAATCGCCGTGACGCGTCATCGGAAAGCCGCATGCGCGCGGCCTGAGCGGCGCACTGGCAAATGAGATTCAAACGGCATGTCCGGCGCGATTGCCGCGCCGCGCACGCAATGCGCTCGCCAACCGACGCGCGAGGCATTCAGCAGCACAGCAAAGCGATCATCCTTCACCATGCGGCGCTGCAATAAAACCCGGCGAGTCAGCGCCTCGATCAACCGACGCCGAGCCATTCCCGCATCACGTCAGTCCTTTGCACGAACGACGCGAGCGCATCGTCGAACACCACTTCGCCATGCCCCATCACCGCGACGCGGCTGGCGATGTCCTGTGCGATCACGAGCCGTTGTTCAATCAGCAGCATCGCCACACCGCGATCGCGCAGCGCCCGCAAACATCCGGCGACCTGCTCCATCACGAGACGCGCGAGACCCTCGCCCGGTTCGTCGATCACGAGCAGATCGGGATCGCCGAGCAGTGCCCGCGCGAGCGTCAGCATCTGCTGCTCGCCGCCCGACAGCGCGCCCGCGCGCGTGCGCTTGCGCTCGTGCAGCACGGGAAAAAGCGCATAGGCGTCGTCGAAAGTGAAGCGCGGCGCACGGCCGCGCTCGCGCGGCGCAACGCCGAGTTGAAGATTCTCGTGCACGCTTAGCGTCGGAAAGACGTCGCGATGTTCGGGCACGTAACCCAGCCCGAGACGCGCGATTTCGAAGGTGCGCAGACCGCCGAGCGAGCGGCCCGCAAAACGCAGTTCGCCTTCGCTGCGCACGAGGCCCATGATCGCCCGCGCGAGTGTCGAACGGCCCGAGCCGTTGCGGCCGACCAGCGCCAGCACTTCGCCCGCCTCGATGCGCAGCGTCACGCCGTGCAACGCCTGGCTCGCGCCGTACCACGCATTGAGTCCGCGAATGTCGAGCAAGGCGCTCATGTCCCGAACCCTTCGCCGAGATACGCGGCACGTACCGCCGCATCCGCGCGGATCGCCGCCGGCGTGCCGCTCGCGATAATGCGCCCTTGCACGAGGACAGAAATGCGATCGGCGATCGCGAACACTGCGTCCATGTCGTGCTCGACCATCAGCAGCGTGCGGCCCGCCGTGGTCTCGCGGATCAGTTCGATGGCATGCGCCGCCTCCGCGCGATTCATGCCCGCAGTCGGTTCGTCGAGCAGCAAGGTATGCGCGCCGCCCGCGAGCGCGATGCCGAGATCGAGCGCGCGTTGCTCGGCATAGCTGAGCGTACCCGCCTGAGCGTGGCGGCGCGCACTCAGGCCCACCGCGTCGAGCACCTGTGCCGCGCGCGCGTCGACCGTGCGCGAGCCGCTGAAACGCTGCCACCAGCGCGTGCGGTCGCGCTCCGCCAGCAGCGCCGCGCAGCGCAGGTTGTCGAACACGCTGAGGCGCGTGAACACGCTGGTGTTCTGGAAGCTGCGCGCAAGTCCGCGGCGCGTGATCGCGGCCGGCGCAAGGCGCGTAATCTCGGCGCCGAACAGATCGATGCGCCCGGCGTTCGGCCGCGCGCCGCCGGCGATCAGATTGAAGAGTGTCGACTTACCCGCGCCGTTTGGACCAATCAACGCGTGCCGTTCGCCGGGCTGAACCGCGAGATCGACGCCGCGCAGAATCTGCGTAGCGCCGAAACGTTTTTCGATACCGTAGAGCGCGAGTGCCGGGATCATCGCTCGTCTCCGTCGGTGTGCGTGGCGCTCGAAAGCGTGTCTGCGAGGCGGGCCTGCGCGCGAATCGCGTAATGCGCCGCGACTCCGCCAAGCGCGGCCAGCATGAAGACCACGGCGCCGAGCTTGAGCGGCGACCCGCCCAGCCAGACCAGCGCGCCCATGCCGCCGGCGCCACCGGTGCCGCTAAAGACCCCGCCGTCGTCCAATCCGAATTGCACGGCGTACGCCCATTGCACCGCGAGCACGACGGCCGCCGTCCACAGCAGCGCGGCCGCCGTGCCCCACAGGTACGCTGCGCGGCATCGCTGCCAGCCGTGCGTGGCTACACGCGCGGCATGCCGCTCAACGAAACCCGCGAGTCCGTCCGGCGAAATCACCACGACCACGATGAAGAAGAGTCCCAGATAGAACAGCCATGCGCGCGTGACGCTTGCCACCGCGACACTGAAAAACGTCAGAACGACCGCGCCCGCGACCGGACCGAAAAACACCGCCGTGCCGCCGATCACCGTGGCGATCAGCACCGCGCCCGAGCGCATCATGCCGACGCTTTCCGTCGACACCAGCTCCACGTTGATCAGCGCCAAGGTTCCCGAGATACCGGCGAAAAACGCCGACAACACCACGACGCCATAGCGGACGCGGCGCGGATAACAGCCGATCGCGGCCGCGCGCACCGGGTTGTCGCGCACCGCATTGGCAACGCGCATGAAGGGCGTGCGCGAGAGCGCGAACATCGCCGCGCTCGCGAGCAGACACCACACGACGATCAGCGCATACGCCTCGCGCGCCGGACCGAAGCTCCAGCTTCCCCACGGCGCTCCGCTCGCGCGATCGATCGCCACGCCCGCCTCGCCGCCGAACCAGTCGGGCAGCGTCCATGCGGCGGCCGCCACGAGTTCGCCGAGACCGAGCGTGATCATCGCGAAGGCCGTGCCGGCACGCCGCGTCGAGACGAAACCGAACAACCCACCGCACAGCGCGCCGCCGATGCCGCCGACCAACGGCAACAGCACGAGCGGCACGCCGATCCGGTTGAACACCTGCGCGGCGAGGAGTGCGCCAAGGCCGGAATAAGCGGCATGACCGAATGACAGCAGTCCCGTCTCGCCAAGCAGCAGATTGTAGGAAAGCGCGAACACGATCATCGTCGCGGTCTGCGCGAGATAGGCGAGCAGCCAGCTTTGCGGCCAGACAAAAGGCGGCACGGCGAGGAACAGGATAAGCGCGAGCCACGACGCGAGCACGCGCCAGACCGCACGCGGCGCGGTCGCGGATAGCGCGGACGATGCGCCTGGGTCACGCACGGTCGTCACGCATGGTCGTCACGCCGCCCGAAGAGGCCGCGCGGGCGCAGCGCCAGCATCGCGACCAGCAGCAGATACGGAATCAGCGGCGCGAGTTGCGCGAGCGTCAGCGCGTCCCATTGCGCCGGCAGCGATGCGTCGAATAGCGACAGCACGTCGCCCAGCGACACATTGCTCGCCACGGCCAGCGTCTGCACGCAGCCCACCAGCAGCGACGCCGCCAGCGCCCCGCTCAGCGAGCCCAGTCCACCGATCACGACCACCACGAACACGATCGAGCCAAGCGACTCCGCCATGCCCGGTTCGATCACGAAGAGCGGCGCGCCGATCACGCCGGCCAACGCGGCGAGCGCCGTGCCGGCCGCGAACACGCCGGTGAACACGCGCGGCACGTTGTGGCCGAGCGCTTCGACGGCGCTCGCGTGCGTGAGCGCGGCGCGCACGATCAGCCCCGCCTTCGACACGCGCAACACCGCGTAGAGCACGCCCAGCATGGCGAGCGATACCACCATCATGAACGCCCGATAGCGCGCGAACGCCGCGCCGTAGACCGTGAAGAGCGGCCCGTCGAGCACGGCCGGCACCGTCGCGGAAAGCGGGCTCAAGCCCCAGCCGAGCTTGACCAGTTCGCCGAGCAGATACGCGGCGCCGAACGTCAGCAGTAATTCCGCGAGATGGCCGTGTACGCGCACGCGCCGCAACAGCCAACGCTCCAGGCCCGCGCCGATCAGCCCGACGACCAGCGGCGCGATCACCAGCGCGCTCCAGAATCCCGCGCGCGCCGCCACCGAAAAGCCGACGTACGCGCCCAGCATGTAAAAGCCCGCGTGCGCGAAATTCAGCACGCCGAGCATGCTGAAAATCAGCGTCAAGCCTGCCGACAGCATGAACAGCAACAGGCCGTAACTGACACCGTTGAGCAGATTGATGACGAACGACTGCACGCGCCTATTCCGCCTGGCCGGCGACGCACAGCGGTTCGAGCGCCGCGCGCAATTCGGCGGGCAAGCTCACCGGACGCCGTGTGACGCGATCCACATACACATGCACGAAGTGTCCTTGCGCGGCGGGTTGATCTTCGCCCTCCTTGAAAAGCCCCACTTCGTAGCGCACGCTCGACGTACCGAGCCGCACCACCCGCAGGCCCGCTTCGATCCGCTCGGGAAACACCAGCGGCGCGAAGTAATTGCAGTGCGTCTCGACCACCAGCCCGATCGTCGCGCCATGCTCGAAATCGAGCACGCCGGTGCGGATCAGATACTCGTTCACCACCGTGTCGAAGTAGCTGTAGTAGACGACGTTGTTGACATGGCCATAGACGTCGTTGTCCATCCAGCGCGTGGTGATCGGCAGGAAATGCCGGTAGGCGGTGCGCGCGACGGGTACGGGTTTGTTCATGCTGGCGTGAGTATCTTTAGCGTTGTCGTGCGCGGTGCGCGGCGATTGTTTTTTCAGAGCGATTCGCTCAGCATGCGGCGGTAGTCGTCGGCGGTCGCTTCGCGTGGATTCGTGCGGTGACAGTGGTCGGCGAGCGCACCCTGAATCACCTTGTCGAACATGCTTTCGTCGACGCCCATCTGCCTGAGGCCGGTCGGTAAACCGAGCCGCGCGGTCATGTCGAACAGCGCCTGGGCGAGATCGGCATTCTCCGGCAAATTCATCACGCGGCGCATTCTTGCATAGCGGCGCTCGGCCACTACGCTGTCCGCCGTCTCGTTGAAACGCAGCACTGCGGGCAGCACAACCGCGTTCAGCGTGCCGTGATGCAGCGACGTGCGCCCGTTCACCGTCAGGCCGCCCAGCGGATGCGACAACGAGTGCACGCAGCCCAGCCCTTTCTGGAAAGCCATGGCGCCTTGCATCGAAGCGCTCATCATGTTCAGGCGCGCGTCGCGATCGCTGCCGTCCGCCGTCGCGCGTTCGATGTTGGCCCACGCGCGCTCCAAGCCGTCCAGCGCGATGCCGTCCGCGGGAGGATTGAAGGCCGGCGCGAGAAAAGTTTCGATGCAGTGCGCAACCGCGTCCATGCCGGTGGCCGCCGTCAACCCCGGCGGCAGGCCGAGCGTGAGCGCCGGATCGCACAACGCCGACTTGGGCAACAGATGCCACGAATGAAAGCCGAGCTTGCGGCCATCGTTCAGGATCACGATTGCCCCGCGCGCGACTTCGCTGCCCGTGCCCGCCGTGGTGGGTACCGCGATCAGCGGCGCGACCGCGGCCGTGATCTTCGGGCTGCCGCCTTCAATGGTCGCGTATTGCGTCAGCGCGCCTGGATGCGTGGCGGCGATCGCTACGCCCTTGGCCAGATCGATGGACGATCCTCCGCCGACCGCGATCAGGCCGTCGCAGCCTTCGTCACGGTACATCTGAGCGGCCGCGAGCACCATCGCCTCGGTCGGGTTCGACGGCGTGTCGTCGAAGACCGGGACGTCGCCGAGTTTCAGCGCGTCGAGCGCGCGCTGCGCGAGACCCGCTGCGACCACGCCCTTGTCGGTGATGATCAGCGGCCGCTTGATGCCGACGCGTCCGCATTCCGACGGCAACTGCGACAGCGCGTCGTAGCCGAGATGGATGTGGGTCAGATAGAAAATATAGGCCATGCCGTGCTCCTCCCTGAGCGCGAGCTCGTTTACCTGCTGCCTGGTCCGTTACTGCCCGGGCCTTTCGACAAACTCGAACGGCAAGCCGCGCCGCCGCATCCATTCGCCGAGCGCCTGGCCGGTGCCCGCGCGCCACGGCCGCAACCTGGCCGGCTCGACCAGCCGGTATTCGAGCAATTCCGGCGAGAGCGCAACCGTGCCGTATGCCTTCACGTGGTACGCGATGATCAGCTCGTTCTTGCGGATGAATTCATACACGCCGATCAGCTCGACCGTCTCCGCGTGCAACGAAGTTTCCTCGAGGACTTCCCGGGCAATCCCCTCTTCCGGCGTCTCGCCGTTTTCGAGGAAGCCCGTAATCAGCGCGAATACGCCTTCCTGCCACGCGGCATTGCGCGCCAGCAGAATCTTGCCTTCGTATTCGACGATCGCCGCCACCACGGGCAGCGGGTTGTTCCAATGGACGTAGCCGCACTCGGTATCGGGGCAGGTCTGGCGGATGCGCCCGCCTTCATGCGCTTCATCGGCGCGCTCGATCAGCGGCGTGGAACAGCGTGGGCAGAAT
Source organism: Paraburkholderia sp. RL17-383-BIF-A (assembly GCF_046028015.1). Lineage (NCBI taxonomy): Bacteria > Pseudomonadati > Pseudomonadota > Betaproteobacteria > Burkholderiales > Burkholderiaceae > Paraburkholderia > Paraburkholderia sp. RL17-383-BIF-A. The sequence goes on from NZ_JARESR010000026.1 coordinate 21,786, forward strand.
CGGTATTCGGTCATGGCGTGAGAGAGACGTCCCGTTTGTTTTGTGTGATTGTGTCTGACTTCTGGGGAATGGCGTTCGGGTCACGCCGCGCACAACTCCCGCACCTCGGCGGCGAACCGTTCGACCGTTTCCGGCTGCGTATCCCACGCGCACATCAGCCGGCAACCGCCCGCGCCGATGAATTCGTAAAACTTCCAGCCGCGCGCGCGCATGGCCTTGGCGGCTTGCGTGGGCAACTGCGCAAAGACCGCGTTCGATTCTCTGGGAAACATGATGCTCACGCCCGGAATTTCCTGCAACCGCGTTTGCAGCAGTTGCGCCATCGCATTCGCGTGACGCGCGTTGCGCAACCAGACGTCGTTATCGAGCAGACCCAGCCACGGCGCGGAAATAAAGCGCATCTTAGAAGCCAGTTGGCCCGCCTGTTTCAGGCGGTAGGCGAAATCGTCGGCGAGCGCGCGGTCGAAGAACACCACCGCTTCACCGACCGGCAAGCCGTTCTTGGTGCCGCCGAAACACAGCACGTCCACGCCCGCGCGCCACGTGATCTCCGATGGATGCACGTCCAGCGCGGCGACCGCGTTGGCGAAACGCGCGCCGTCCATATGCACTTTCAGATGACGCCGCTTGGCGATCGCCGCGATCGCCCGCACTTCCTCGACGCTGTAGACCGTGCCGACTTCCGTCGATTGAGTCAGCGTGACGACTTTCGGTTTCGGGTAGTGGATGTCGGCACGGCGTGTGACCACCGCTTCGATCGCGTCCGGCGTGAGTTTGCCGCCGACGCCCGGCGCCGTCAGCAGTTTCGAGCCGCCCGAGAAGAACTCCGGTCCGCCGCATTCGTCGGTTTCGATATGCGCGAGTTCGTGGCAGATCACCGAATGGTACGACTGGCATAGCGACGCGAGCGCCAGCGAATTGGCGGCCGTGCCGTTGAATACGAAGAACACTTCGCAGTCGGTCTGGAACAGCTCGCGCAGACGGTCGCATACCTGGTTGGTCCAGGAGTCGTCGCCGTAGGCCGGCTCGTGGCCGCTGTTGTTGGCGGCGATCAGCGCTTCGAGCGCTTCGGGGCAGATGCCGGCGTAGTTGTCGGACGCGAAATGTTGCATGGCTGGCGGCGCGCCCGGCGACAGGCGCGCTGAGATGACGGGAAAGCGGTCATTTTAGTGCGCCCTTCGGTTATTTGTTTTCCGGTTGCGGGCCGGCGGGGGCGGTCGCGTCGATACGCGCTCAGTTGCAGCCGCAATCGGGCATGCGGCCACGGCCACGAGTCATGCGCGCGACGACGATCAGCCCGGCCGCGCCCACCAGCAACGCGGTCGCCGCCAGCCACAGCGCCGGCGAAAACGACCCGCTCCGTGCGGCAATCGGCGCCGCGACCAGCGGGCCGACGATCTGACCGACACCATAGGCCGCCGTCGCATAACCCATCAGCGCGGCAGCGTCGTCGCCACGCAGACGCCTCGCCTCGCGCATCGCGAACAGGGTGATCGCGGTAAACGGCAAGCCGATCAGGATGCTGCCGAATGAGAAGCCGCCTGCTGTCGGCCAGACGATACCGAGCGCAATGCCGCACGCCTGCAGCACGTAACAGCCGGCCAGCAGCTTGCGATTGTCCCAATGCACCGGCAAACGCGCGGCCAGCAGTGCGCCGACGATTAGCGCCGCGCCGAACATCGGCCAGAACAGGTCCGGCCAGGACGAGCCGGGCAACGCGTGACGCGCGATCACCGGCAGGAAAGTCGCGGTGATGATGTAGCCGAAGCCGGGGATGCCGTAGAGGAGGATGAGCCAGAAGGCGTCGGCGGGGCGGGTGGTGGTGGGGAGGGCGTGGCTTCTTGGGGCGGGGGCCGGAGTGGCGGGAGTCTCGGCAGGCGCGGCATTGCTGTCCACCTGGCGAGCACCCTGCTCATTCCCGCGAGCGGTGAAAACCGGCCAAACCACAATCGCCAGAACTGCGGCGACAAGCCCAAAACCGAGCCACCCCGTCGAGGGCCCGTACCCATCCGCCACGGTGACCAGCAGACCCGTTCCGACGATACCCACACCCGGCCCCGTATAGATCACCCCGCCCCACTCCGGCGCACCGAGTTCGGCGAGCCGCCGCAAGCCCCACTGCGACGCGAAAACGAACGTCATCGCACTGACCGCGCCGGCGACGAAGCGTACCGCCGCCCATACCCAGAACTGGCTCGTCACGCCCATCGCCAGCGTCAGCAGCACCGTCGCCGCAAGCCCCGCGCGCACCATTCGCGCCGGCTCGATCCGCAGCGCGGCGCAACTGACCGCGCCGACGAAATAGCCCGCGTAATTGAACGACGCAAGCCACCCACCATGCTGAATGTCGATCTGCGGCTGGCCAAATGCGCCGCCGTGCAGCATCAGAGGCAAGAGCGGCGTGAACGCAAATCGGCCGATGCCGAGCGCAACGGCCAGTGTGACCATGCAGGCAAGCGCGGCGCGGCGGGCGGCGTGGTGCCCGGCTAGGCTGCCGCGCGCAATGGAGGCGAATTCGTTCATGAGCGGGCGGTGATAGATGCCGTTAGCAGGATCGGAATGGTTGAATTCATGATAGCTTGACCTTTCGATCACGAAAAATGAATAATTCGGATATCACCAATCGCCAGGAGAGAATCATGGATCTGGCCGCCCTGACCATTTTTCGCGCCGTCGTGCGGGAAAACGGCGTGACGCGCGCCGCTGCCAAGCTCAACCGCGTGCAATCGAACGTCACCACGCGCATCAAGCAGCTTGAAGAGCAACTGGGCACCGACCTGTTCATCCGCGACGGCCGCCGTCTCGTGCTGACGCCGGCCGGCGAGACGCTGCTGCCATATGCTGAACGGCTGCTCGCGCTCGCCGACGAGGCGCGTCACGCGGTGCGCGAGGATCGTCCGAGCGGGCGCCTGCGTTTGGGCACGATGGAAAGCGTCGCGGCAACGCGTCTTCCCGCGTTGCTCGCGCATTACCACCAGCGGTGGCCCGCAGTTGCACTGGAACTGGAAACCGGCACGACCGGCAAGCTGATCGAGCGGGTGCGCGAATTCGAAGTGGATGCGGCGTTGGTGGCAACGCCGTTGGACCCCGCCGCGCTCGGCGAATTATTCGAGTCGGTGCCTGTGTTCAGGGAGGAGCTGGTGATGCTGACGCCCCGCGGGCATCGGCCGATCCACGACGTACGGGACATTGCGCTGTCAACGCTGATCGCGTTCGAGCGCGGTTGCGCTTACCGGGCCTACATCGAGAAGTGGTATCTGGAACACGGCGTGAGGCCCGCGCGCGTGCTGGAGTTGGGCTCCTACCACGCGATCGTGGCTTGCGTGGCCGCCGGCGCGGGAGTGGCGGTCGCGCCACGATCGGTGCTGAATTTGCAGGCTGACGCCAGCAATATCGCGGTGCATGAGCTACCGGATATCGGCGAGATCGAGACATTGCTCGTGTGGCGGCGCGGGCATTTTTCGTCCGCACTGAACGCGCTCAAGCAGGCAATGGTGACTCGGGAAAGTGTCGCGAATTTGCCTGAGCCAGCAACTGCGGCGGAAGGTGCTTCCTGATCTTGCCGCTGTGGCTGTGGCTGCGGTTGCGGTTGCGGTTGCGGTTGCGGTTGCGGTTGCGGTTGCGGTTGCGGTTGCGGTTGCGGTTGCGGTTGCGGTTATGCCTGCGCGGCGCGGCATGAGATCAATTGTGCGAAGGTGAACTACGAGGGAATCCTCGCGAGGCGGGGCGCCACGCCAATGAACAAACTGGCGTGACAGACCTAAAAAAACTCAGGCCACACGGCACGCCCAAACTGCGGCGCGCGGTGTGGCCCAATCATGCTCGAATCAGAGCTGGCCTTCGACCCAGCCCTTGACGCCGGCCAGTGCCGCCGGCAGATTCGCCGGCTCGGTGCCGCCCGCCTGCGCCATATCCGGACGGCCACCGCCCTTGCCGCCGACTTGCTGCGCGACGAAGTTCACCAGTTCGCCTGCCTTGACCTTCTTGCTGGCGTCCGCCGTGACACCCGCGATCAGGCTCACCTTGCCGCCTTCGACCGATGCCAGCACGATCGCCGCGCTCTTCAGCTTGTCCTTCAGCTTGTCGACGGTTTCGCGCAGCGTCTTCACGTCCGCGCCTTCGAGCGTAGCTGCGAGCACGTGCACGCCGCCGACTTCGATCGCCTGACCGGCCAGTTCGTCGCCCTGGCTCGACGCCATTTTCGACTTCAGCGCGCTCAGTTCCTTTTCCAGCGACTTCACCTGGTCCTGCACCTGGACGATACGTTGCGTCAATTCCGACGGTTGCGCCTTCAGCACGGCAGCGGCCGCATTGATGCGCGCGTCGAGATCCTGCACGAAGCGCACGGCGTTGTCGCCCGTAATCGCTTCCACGCGACGGATGCCCGCCGCCACGCCGCCTTCCATCACGATCTTGAAGAGGCCGATGTCGCCGGTGCGATGGACGTGCGTACCGCCGCACAATTCACGCGAAAAACCCAGGTCGAGCACACGCACTTCGTCGCCGTACTTTTCGCCGAACAGCGCCATCGCACCGCCCTTCACGGCTTCGTCAAACGGCATGACCTGCACGATGCCCGGCGCGTTCGCCAGCACTTCGGCATTGACGATTTCCTCGACGCGGCGGATCTGCTCGTCTGTCATCGGCGCGTTGTGCGCGAAGTCGAAACGGGTCTTGTCCGCGTCGACGAGTGATCCCTTCTGCTGCACGTGCGAACCGAGCACTTCGCGCAACGCCTTGTGCATCAAGTGCGTGGCCGAGTGGTTGCGGGCCGTGCGGGCGCGGCGCACCGCGTCGATTTCCGCCTTGACGACGTCGCCCACCTTCAGCGTGCCCTGCTCCAGCGTGCCGTGATGACCGACCACGTCGGCTTGCACCTTCAGCGTATCGCTCACCGCGAAGCGCACGCTCGCGTTGGCCAGCACGCCCTGGTCGCCGACCTGGCCGCCCGATTCCGCGTAGAACGGCGTGTGATCCAGCACGACCACCGCCTGCTGGCCGTGGCTCACTTCCTGCACGGATGCGCCATCCACATACAACGCGATTACCTTCGCGTCGTCGAAGACGATTTCTTCGTAGCCGTGGAACGTGGTCTTCGCGCCCGAGTATTCGAGGCCTTGCGCCATCTTGAACTTGCCGGCCGCGCGAGCCTGTTCGCGCTGACGCGCCATGGCTTCGTCGAACGCGGCTTCGTCGACCGTGACTTCGCGCTCGCGGCACACGTCTGCCGTCAGATCCAGCGGGAAGCCATAGGTGTCGTGCAGCTTGAATGCGAGTTCGCCGTCGAGCGTCTTGCCGCCCTTGGCTTCGAGGTCGGCCAACGCGCTCTCGAGAATCGACATGCCGTGTTCGATGGTTTCAAAGAAGCGCTCTTCTTCCTGACGCAGCACGTCGGTCACGCGTTGCTCGGCTTCCTTCAGTTCCGGATACGCACTGCCCATTTGCGCGACGAGGTCCGCCACCATGCGGTGGAAGAACGAGCCCTTCTTGCCCAGCTTGTAGCCGTGACGGATCGCGCGGCGCACGATCCGGCGCAGCACGTAGCCGCGGCCTTCGTTGCCCGGAATCACGCCGTCGACGATCAGGAACGAGCACGCGCGAATGTGATCGGCAATCACCTTCAGCGAGTTGTTGGTCAGGTCGCTCACGCCGGTTTCGCGGCCCGCAGCCTTGATGAGCGCCTGGAACAGGTCGATCTCATAGTTGCTGTGCACGTGCTGCAGAACGGCGGCGATACGCTCCAGGCCCATGCCGGTGTCGACGCACTGCTTGGGCAGCGGGGTCATGTTGCCTTGCGCGTCGCGATTGAACTGCATGAACACGAGATTCCAGATCTCGATGTAGCGGTCGCCGTCTTCTTCAGGAGACCCCGGGGGGCCGCCCCACACGTCCGGGCCGTGATCGTAGAAAATTTCCGAGCACGGGCCGCACGGGCCGGTGTCGGCCATCTGCCAGAAGTTGTCCGACGCGTAGCGCGCACCCTTGTTGTCGCCGATACGGATGATGCGCTCGACCGGCACGCCCACTTCTTTCGCCCAGATGTCGTGCGCTTCGTCGTCTTCGTGATAGACGGTGACCCACAGCTTGTCTTTCGGCAGCTGGTATACGCCTGTCAGCAGCTCCCACGCGTAGTGGATCGCGTCGCGCTTGAAGTAGTCGCCGAACGAGAAGTTGCCCAGCATTTCGAAGAACGTGTGGTGACGCGCGGTGTAGCCGACGTTTTCCAGATCGTTGTGCTTGCCGCCGGCGCGCACGCTGCGCTGCGCGGTCGTGGCGCGGGAATATGGACGCGACTCCGCGCCGAGGAACACATCTTTGAACTGCACCATTCCCGAATTGGTGAAGAGCAGTGTCGGATCGTTGCCGGGCACAAGGCTCGACGAGCGAACGATCGTATGGCCCTTCGATTCGAAGAACTTGAGGAATTTCTCGCGGATTTCGGCGGCTTTCATAGCGTGCGGGGGACGGGTTTGCCAGTTCCCTGGCTGTTACCGGCGGCATCGTGGGATGCGCCAACTGTTTGTTTCTTAAACGACTGATTATACGGGATCGGCGCCCGTGCGCGGCAGCGCGCCCTGCAGGGTCGGCCGTTCGGCCAGGTTTGAGCGGGCAGCGTGGGACATTATGGGGCGCGCCGTTAGTCTTATGACGTTCGGCCGACTCCGCCCGCGTGCCGGAATCGCTTAAGATTGCCTCCATTCGCGGCGCCTTGCGCGCCGCCTCGCGATTCGCAACTACGTGCATGAAACCAGGGCGCGCTGCGCGCTGGCCGACACAGGAGACATCTACGAATATGGGCGCTCTCAGTCATATCCGCGTGCTGGATCTCACACGCGTGCTCGCCGGACCCTGGTGCGCGCAGACTCTTGCCGATTTCGGCGCCGACGTGATCAAGATCGAACGCCCCGAAGTCGGCGACGACACCCGCCATTGGGGGCCGCCGTACCTCAAGACACCTGACGGCGAAGACACCCGCGAAGCCGCGTATTACCTCGCGGCGAACCGCAACAAGCGCTCGGTCACCGTCGACATCGCTTCGCCCGAAGGCCAGCGGATCATCCGCGAGCTGGCCGCGCAGAGCGACGTGGTGCTTGAGAACTACAAGGTCGGCCAGTTGAAGAAATACGGTCTGGACTACGCATCGCTCAAGGAAGTGAAGCCCGACCTCATCTATTGCTCGGTGACAGGCTTCGGGCAGACCGGGCCGTATGCGCAGCGCGCCGGCTACGACTTTATCGTGCAAGGCATTGGCGGCTTCATGAGCATTACCGGCGAACGCGACGGCCAGCCGGGCGGCGGCCCGCAGAAGGCCGGCGTCGCGATCGCCGACCTCATGACCGGCATGTACTCGACCATTGCCGTGCTCACCGCCCTCACCCACCGCGACCGGACGGGCGAAGGCCAGTACATCGACATGGCGCTGCTCGACGTGCAGGTGGCGATGCTCGCCAATATGAATTCGAACTACCTGGCAAGCGGCCAGCCGCCGGTGCGCTGGGGCAATGCGCATCCCAACATCGTGCCGTACCAGACGTTCCAGACGAGCGACAGCTGGATCATCGTCGCGGTCGGCAACGACGGGCAGTTCCGCAAATTCGTCGAAGTGGGCGGCCGTCCGGAACTGGCCGACGACGAGCGATTCGCGACCAACCCGGCGCGGGTGCGCAATCGCGACATCCTCGTGCCGATTCTCGCGGAGATGGTCCGGCTCCAGGGCAAGCAGCAATGGATCAGCGCGCTCGAAGCCGCAGGCGTGCCGTGTGGGCCGATCAACGATCTCGGTGAAGTCTTCGAGAACGAACAGGTGGTGGCGCGCGGGATGCAGGTGGATCTGCCGCATCCGTCGGGCGGCACGGTCAAGCTGGTGCGCAATCCGATCAATATGACCGGCACGCCGCCCGAAGCGCTTGCGCATCCGCCTATGCTCGGGGAACACACGGAGAGCATTTTGCGTGACGTGCTCGGCTATGACGAAGCGAGGATCGCGGCGTTGCGGGGGCAGTCGGTGATTTGAATCCGCCGGGGTCGCGGTGGTCGCGCGTTGATCACGGTGGCACGTTGATCGCGTTCAGCGCGAGCGTTACTCAGCGACGGTTTGACGTACCGAACGACTCCAGCCACTCGCGCCCTTCGTCCCAATCACCAAGCCCGCTGTCCGCGTTGATATGCCCGCGCGCACCGATGTCGATCCAACGGCTGCCCCAAGCGTTCGCACAGGTCTGTGAAAACGGCACGCCGCCATAGGGATCGTCGCGGCTCGCCACGACAATGGACGGAAACGGCAGGCGCGTGAGCGGCACGGGTGCGAAACCGCTCGCGTCCTGCGGGAAATGCGCTTCGGCGGGATCGGGCGGAGCGACCAGCAATGCGCCCGCCACCTTCGCAAGCTGCGCGGCGCCCGCGTACTGCGAGGCCCAGAAGGCGACCGCCAGGCAGCCGAGGCTATGCGCGGCGAACACCACCGGTGCGTCAGCGGCGGCTACGGCGGCATCGAGCGTGCGGCACCAGGCGTCGCGTTCCGGGTGGTCCCAGTCCGTCATTCGCACCCGTACGAATGACGGATTCAGCGCTTTCCAACGCGTCTGCCAATGGCCGGCGCCGGAGCCTTGATAGCCGGGCAGCACAAGTGTGCTCAGTTGTTTTTGTCCGCTCATCGCGTTCCCCGTTGGTCGTTACCTGCAGTTAGTCGTGACTTGCAATTTATTGTCGTAGGCACGGCCACCCTTTTCAACGCATCACGCGCGCCACACCCACGCCGCGCGGGTCCGCTGCCGGCTCAGGCGCGGTGCCGTCGATACGAATCATCTGCACATCGCCGTTGAACGACTGCCCCTCGAGCGTGTAGCCCATGCCTTGCAACTGCTCGGCCAGCTCACCCGTGACCGGATGATACGGCTCGAAATAGATCGTCTTTTGCGGCAGCAACTGATGGTGGAAACGCATCGCGGCGAGCGCGTCGGCGGGCGGCATATTGAAATCGTACAGGTCGGTCATTATCTGGAATATCGAGGTCAGGATGCGCGAGCCGCCTGGCGTGCCGATCACGAGCGATACCTTGTTGTCCTTCAGCAGAATGGTCGGCGTCATCGACGACAGCGGGCGGCGTCCGGGCGCCACCGTATTGACCTCCGCGCCGCTCGCGCTCGCCGGCCTGGTGACGAAGTCATCCATGGCGTCGTTCAGCAGAAAGCCGCCGCCGTCCACCACCACGCCCGAACCGAAGTCACCGTTCAACGTGTACGTGTTCGACACGGCATTGCCCCACTTGTCGACCACCGAGAAATGCGTGGTCTGCGCCTTCTCCGGCGCCGCGTCGCCGAGGCCCGGCTTGACCGGCACCGCGCCCGGCACTTCGTCGGGTTTGACTTCGTCCGCGCGCTGCACAAGGTAGGCGTCGTCGATCAGTTTGCCGACCGGCACCTTGTACGCATCCGGATCGCCCAGGTATTGCTGGCGATCAGCGAACACGCGGTCCTCGATCTGTGCGATCAGATGGATATACGGCACGGAATTGAGTTCGAGGCCGTCGAACGCCTGCTTCAGATCGGCTTTCATCTTCAGCATCTGGATCAGCCCGACGCCGCCCGAACTCGGCGGCGGCGCGGTAACGACCTGGTAGCCGTTCCAGTCGGCGGTGAGCGGCTGGCGCCACACGGCTTTGTATTGAATCAGGTCCTGCTTCGTGACAAGACCGTGGCCGTACATCTGCTGGGCAATCAGATCCGCGGTGCGGCCTTCGTAGAATTCGCGCCCGCCGTCGCTCGCAATGCGCGACAGCGTCTGCGCGAGTTCAGGCTGGCGGTACGTCACGCCTGCCTTGAGACTGGAAAAGTACGCGTCGAAATTGGTCTTGCCGGCGAAGTTCTTCGCCGCGGCGTCGCGGCGCTGCTGCAACCATGGCTCGACCTGAAAACCGTCGGTGGCATAGCGGATCGCCGGCGCCAGCACCTGCTTCCACTTCAGCTTGCCGAAACGCTGCTGCGCCTCCCACATGCCCTCGACCGTCCCCGGCACGGCCACCGCGCGGTGGCCGACGGTGCTCATGCCCGGCAACAGGTTGCCCTTGTCGTCGAGGTACATGTCGCGGGTCGCCTGTTGCGGCGCGCGCTCGCGGTAGTCGAGGAAGTACGGCTTGCCGTCCATGAACACGGTCATGAATCCGCCGCCGCCCAGATTGCCCGCGTCCGGACAGGTCACGGCCAGCGTGAACGCGATTGCGACAGCGGCATCCACCGCGTTGCCGCCGGCGGCGAAAATCTGCTGCGCCGTGTCCGCGCTGTAACGGTCCGGCACGGCCACGGCCGACGCGTCGAATACGGCTTTGGGCGGCGGCGTTTTCGCCAAAGCGGGCACGGGCGCGAGCGCGCTGCCCGCAAACGCGGCGAGCATGGCCGACACCGTCACGAGCCGGGCGAAATTAAGAGCGGTGAAAGGCGCGCGAGGCGCGCCGTGCGTGGGGACAGACATCCGAGAAACTCCGGCAACTGAGGGCGCCATGGTGCACGAACGGCGGGATTTCGTGCAAGGCGACAAGGGACTGTGCGGCCCGGGCATGGAAGGCTCGCGACCGGGTGCGGCGCCAGAAAGCCCAATGCGGGCATGCCGCACGCGAGCGGACGAGGCCGCGCCGCTCGCATCCTAAGTCGGCGGCGAACCCATCAACAAACCGATTTACCTCCTGTTACAGCGCCGGCTGCGCCCCGAATCCGCCTCGAAAACGGCTCAAACGTTGGCTGCATGCCGCACTCGCCTGCCGCAACGGGGCTCGTCAGGTAGAATTGTCGGATAAGAGGACGCATTGCGCGCCCTCGACAGACTTTCACCTTCTCGCATGAATACCGAACGCAACGACGCGCCAGCGGCATCCAATTTCATCCGCAACATCATTGACGAAGACAACCGCACCGGCAAGTGGGGCCAGCGCGTCGAAACGCGCTTTCCGCCCGAGCCGAACGGCTATCTGCATATCGGTCACGCCAAGAGCATCTGCCTGAACTTCGGCGTGGCGCGCAGCTACGGCGGCGTGTGCCATTTGCGCTTCGACGACACCAATCCGGAAAAGGAAAGCGTCGAATACGTCGACTCGATCATCGACGCCGTGCGCTGGCTCGGCTTCGAGTGGGAAAAAGACGGCAAGGAACAGCTCTACTACGCGAGCGATTACTACGACAAGCTGTACGAATTCGCCGAGCTGCTGATCGAACGCGGTAAGGCGTATGTGGACAGTCAGTCGGCCGAAGAAATGCGCGCGAACCGCGGCTCGGCCACGGAAGTCGGCACGCCCTCGCGCTTTCGCGAACGTTCGGTGCAGGAGAATCTCGACCTGTTCCGCCGCATGAAGGCCGGTGAGTTCAAGGAAGGCGAGCATGTGCTGCGCGCGAAGATCGACATGTCGTCGCCGAACTTCAATATGCGCGATCCGGTCATTTACCGGATCCGTTTCGCGCATCACTACCGGACCGGCGACAAGTGGTGCGTGTACCCCATGTACGACTACACGCACTGCATCTCGGACGCGCTGGAAAACATCACGCATTCGCTGTGCACGCTGGAGTTCGAAGACCACCGTCCGCTGTACGACTGGATTCTGAACGAGCTTGCCGAGGCCGGCATTTTCACGCGCCCGCTCCCGCAGCAGATCGAATTTTCGCGCCTGAATCTGACCTACGCGATCACCAGCAAGCGCAAGCTGCTGCAACTCGTGACCGAAGGCCACGTGGACGGCTGGGACGATCCGCGTATGCCGACCATCGTCGGCGTGCGCCGGCGCGGCTTCACGCCGGAAGCGATCCAGTTGTTCTGCGAGCGTATCGGCATCACCAAGGTCGATTCGTGGATCGACATGAGCGTGTTCGAAGGCGCGCTGCGCGACGACCTCGACGCGAAGGCGCCGCGCACGGCCGCCGTGCTCGACCCCGTCAAGCTGATCATCGACAACTTCCCGGAAGGCGTGACCGAGCCGTGCAATGCGCCGGTCCACCCGCATCATCCGGAAATGGGCGTGCGCGAATTTCCGATTTCACGCGAGCTGTGGATCGAGCGCGACGACTATAACGAAACGCCGCCCAAGGGCTACTTCCGTCTGTTCCCGGGCAACAAGGTACGCCTGCGCTACGGCTACGTGATCGAATGCATCGGCGCGGACAAGGACGAAAACGGCAACATCGTCGCGATCCACTGCAACTACTTCCCGGACAGCAAATCGGGCACCGAAGGCGCGAACAACTACAAGGTCAAGGGCAACATCCACTGGGTCAGCGCCGCAGCCGCGTGCCCGGCCGAAGTGCGCATCTACGACCGCCTGTTCAAGGAGCCGCAACCGGACGCCGGCGGCCGCGATTTCCTCGAGGCGCTGAATCCGGATTCGAAGCGCGTGGTCAACGCCTACCTCGAGCCGGGCGCGCGCGAGGCGCTGCCGGAACAGCGCTATCAGTTCGAACGCCACGGCTACTTCGTTGCCGACCGCGTCGATTCGCAACCGGGTAAGCCCGTATTCAATCGCATCGTCAGCCTGCGCGATAGTTGGGGCAAGCCGGCGTAAGCTGAACGTGAGCTTTGTTGCGCAGTAAACGTTGAATACGGCGTGCGTCTCGTGAGAAGGATGCACGCCGTTTTGTTGCATCCCTATTCCATCGACAGTGACGACGCGGTGTTCGCAAGCGCCAGTCCCGGAGGTCTGATGAAAGTTTCAGCCCGCCACAGGGCGAGTATCAAGGACACAGCGCGGCACCCCATGCAGGACACGGCGTGGCGTGCAACGCGCGGCGCCGCGCAGGCCACGCGCGGCTGCGTTCGTGGTGCGCGTCGCGCGCTCATGGCACTGGCCGCCTTCGGCGCGGCGTCGCTGACCTGCTCCGCGTACGCGGACGAACTCACCGGCACGCTGAAGAAAATTCACGATGATGGCGTGGTCGTGCTCGGCGTGCGTGAAGCGTCGATCCCCTTTTCCTATTTCGACGGCAAAGGCACGGTCGGCTACTCGCAGACCATCGCGCTGCAGATCGTGGACGAGATCAAGAAAACGCTCGGCATGCCGCAACTGAAGGTGCGCGAGATCACCGTGACCTCGTCGAACCGTACGCCGATGTTGCTCAACAACCAGATCGATCTGGAGTGCGGGTCGACCACGCACACGGTGGAACGCGAAAATCTGGCTGCGTTCTCCAACAGTTTCTTCCAGTACGCGGTGCGCATGATCGCGCGCAAAAACAGCGGCATTACGGATTTTCAGGATCTGGCCGGCAAGGCGGTCGTAACGACCGCGGGCACCTCGGATGAGCGCCTGCTGCGTCGCCTGAATACCGACAAGCATCTGAACATGCGCATCACCAGTGCCCGGGATCATCCCGAGGCGTTCGGCGCGCTCAAGGACGATCGGGCCGTGGCCTTCGTGATGGACGAGCCGATCGTGTACGGTTTCAAAGCGACCGACCCGCGTCCGGACGACTTCGTGGTGACCGGCACGCCGCTTGGCTATGAAGTTTACGCGTGCATGTTCCGCAAGGGCGATGAACCGTTCCGCAGCCTCGTGAACGGGGTGATCGCACGCGGTCAGACTTCCGGCGAAGCGGAACGTCTGTACAAGCAGTGGTTCACGCAACCCATTCCGCCGCACGGTATCAATCTGAATTTTCCGCTGTCGGAGCAGAACCGCGCCCTCTTCGCGCATCCCAACGATCGCGCGCTCGACTGAACGTCAGGCGGCCTGCGCACTCGCCCGCCTCGCCAACCTCGCCACTAGAGCGACCGGTGCAATTCCGCGAGTGACAGCGTGGTCTGAAAGAGCCGCGTGAGACTGCGGCTCGCATACTTGTCGACCTCGTCCGGCGAGGTCCAGCGGTAGGCATCCATTTCCGGAATCAGCGTGCCGTCATAGCGGCGCGGAAAAAGCGACGTGCAGGTGCATACGCTCAGATCGAGTTCGTCGACGGTAGCGCGCGCGCCGAACAGATGCAGATCCTTGTCGCGCCGGTAGACGAACAGACCGAGGTCTTTCAGACGCGCGGGCTCGATGGCGATACCGGTCTCCTCGACCATCTCGCGCAACGCCGTGACATGCGGCGCCTCGCCTTCTTCGCCGTGCCCTTTCGGAATATCCCAGTGCGATGTCTCGGTGGCATGCGCGAGCAGCACGCGGCCATCCGGATCAAGCAACACGATGCCGCACGAGATCACCCGCGCGCTCATCGCGCCCCCGCTTCACGCGAGCACACACACCAGCGCACACGCACATGCGGGACTTCCAGCCGCGCCGGCAGCAAGCGGACACGCGCCGCCATGACGGCCTGCATGCTCAATGCTTTTTCTGCAGTTGCCAGGTGCCGCTGCCCTGCTTGCAGAACTGCGGGCGCAGGCTCATGGACTGTCCCTTCGCATTGAGGACGACGCCGACATCACGGCAGGTGCGTTCGCCATCTTTGGCCGTGCTGGCAACCGTTATCGCTGCGTCGATCTTTACGCTGTTGCCCGTGCCTTCATTGACCCAGTTCGTGGTTTCGCCGTCCTGCTTGTCGTTGAGGGCGGAGAAGACCGCCTTTTTGACCGAGTCGATGTCGCGTTGCTTCATATAGGTGAGCGGCGTGTCGTTCAGAAAGCCGAGGTTCGCTGCGTGCGCGCCGATCGCGCCACCGAGCAACACACTAGCGGCGGTCAGGTGACACAGCACACGGGTTCGCATCGACATGAAGGGTTCTCCTCGAAAGTGTTCGGACGGTCTCGCGCACGCTCACGGCGTCTCGCGATCTGGACCTCAAGAGCATAGCATGGCGCCTCTGAAGTGACCGTGCGAAACGGCTGAGCTGTGAACCAGCACAAACGCCCGAGACGTGAGCCTGCGGCGCGCGCCGCTCCCCGAGTCACGCGTTGGCGCCTGCGGCGGCCTCACGCAATTTTAGGACGCGTCCCATTCCGAATAGTACGACCCATTCTTAAGATGGCTTGTCGCGCTTTCGCGGCAATCCGAAACCCGCCCCGGCCACCTCGCCATGCACATCCTGTCCACTCTGGAAATCTTCGCTGCCGCGCTGGCGCTGCTGTGCCTCGCGCTCGTGCCGGTTGCTATTCGCCGCGATCCGGGACTTGCGCGGCGCATCGTGCGGATGGACGCGCTGCCTCGCGCCCGCTGGCCCAATCTGCTGACGCGCGCGGGCATCGCTTGCCTGCTCATGTCGTTCGCCTGGCTGCTCGTCGGCTGCTATTACATGCTGGCGAGCGCAGGCGATTAAGACTGCACTGAGCGGCTGACTACGCGAGCAATCGCAGCCCTTGCACCACCTGCATCCACGTCTTGCTTCACTTCGCGGCCACTGAACTGACCGTCCCGCCACCCGCGCTATACCCGTCCGTCAGCGTATTCAAAAACGCGACCACGTCCTTGATTTCAGCCTCGTCGAGCGCCGGCTTGTCGCCCGGTTTGCGGTCGAACGGCGCCTCGGTATTCAGATTGGCCCAGTATTGCTGCGGCAGATCGTCGAACTTCTGCACCTTGCCTTTCGACACCGGATAGAACTTCTCGGGGTTCGTGTCGCGCTGCGCATAGAAGCGCACCACCTGATCGAGCGAATGATAGATGCCGTTGTGGAAGAAGCTCTTCTTCAACGCCACATTGCGCAGCGTCGGTGTGCGGAAAATGCCGCAAAATTCGGCGCGGCCCTTCAGATCGGTGCGCTCCGGACCGCACGCGCCGAGGTCATAGAAATGCGGATCGCGATTCACGGGCAGCGTGCGATTACGCGGCACGCCGATCGCGATCAAACCGAAGTCGCTGAACTGCGGTGGCGCGCCGTCTTTAGTGCGCTGGCTAATGTGGCAGCTTGCACAATTGCCTTTATTTTCGTCGTTGAAGAGCTGCAGTCCGCGAAGTTCGGCTTGCGTCAACGGTGCCTTGCCGGCGAGATACGCGTCGTACTTGCTGGTGTACGGATAGAAAGTTTCGGGCGTCTGCTCGAAGGTTTCGAGCGCTTGCAGCACGGCTTTGAAGGTGGCGTCGTCGCTATCGAAAACGTGTTCGCCGAAGGCCGCGCGGAAAGCGCCGGCATACGGCGCGGCCTTGACCGCCGCCGTGACCCTGGCCGGCGTGCTGCCCATTTCGAACGACGACAGCAACGGAATGCGCGCCTGGTCAGCGCCACGGTCCACGCGGCCATCCCAGGTCAGGCCGCCCGTCGGCCCCGCGTCCACGCTTTCGTCGCCCTCGTCGTCGGACTCGTGATAGTGCTCGGCGAACGCCGGCACCGATTGCAGATACTTCAGCGTCGGCGCGGCGCGCATGCCGGTGCGGTGCATATCGCTGCCGCCCAGTTGCACCGACAACGCATTGGCCGGCGAGAACCCATGGTCCGGACTGTGGCACGACGCGCAAGCGAGCTTGCCGGAGCCGGAGAGCGACGCATCGAAAAACAGCTGCTTACCGAGGGCTGTCATCTGCCGCACCGACTCATAGACCTGCGCGCGCGACTGGCCCGCCTCATGGCCGGCGACCCGCACAGCCGACGCCGCAACCGGCCCGGACGAATGGGACGATGCGCCCGCGCCAGCGCTCGCCGCTTCACTCGCGATGGCCGCGGTCCCCGGCGCACCCGCGTCACACGCGGCAAGGGTCATGGTCATGGCGGTCAGCGCGAGCGCCGCGGCGAGCCGCACGCGCCTCGGCGCGAGTCCGGCAGTACGCCGCGCCACGCCTCCAGCCATTATTTTTCGAATCCCCGACAGACCTGGCCGCATATGAAAGATGTGAGTTCGCGATAGTGAAGTCCGCGAGCGTATTTCATCCGCATGTCGATTAAATGACATGTAGCCGACGGAATTTCCCAAAGCAGAGGCGATTCGTAATCAATTACATCTTTCTGTCAAATTGCCTTGCCAAACTTTCGCCGGCGGCCATCCGTGTAAGGAGTGCACGTGGCCCGCCCCCAACGCGAGAGAGAAACCACATCAAATGAACAAGAAACTGATCTGTGCGACGCCTATCGCGATCGCAGCAGCGTTGAGCCTGTATGCATGCGGCGGCAGTGAAGTCACGCAACCGGACATCACCTCGATCAAGACGGTCGTGGTGATTTACGCGGAAAACCGCAGCTTCGACAACCTGTACGGCAACTTCCCGGGCGCGAACGGTTTGCAGAACGTGACGGCGGCAAGCGCCACGCAGGTGGACCGCAACGGCACGACGCTCGCGACGCTGCCGCAGGTGTGGAACGGCCTCACGCAAACCGGCGTGACGCCGGTGGTGACACAGGCCATGACGGCAAATCTGCCGAACAGTCCGTTCGCGATCGACGATCCGAACGGTTTCAACACGCCGATCACGGCCACCACGCGCGACCTGTATCACCGCTTCTACGAGAACCAGATGCAGATCGACGGCGGCAAGAACGACAAGTTCGCCGCGTGGGCGGATTCGGGCGGTCTCGTGATGGGCCACTACTCGCTCAATGCCGACAAGCTGCCGCTTTGGAAGATCGCGCAACAGTACACGCTGGCCGACAACTTCTTCATGGGCGCGTTCGGCGGCTCGTTCCTGAACCACCAGTGGCTCGTGTGCGCGTGCACGCCGACCTATCCGAACGCGGACAAGAGCCCGGCGGCCGGCTCGATCTCGTCGGTGGAAAGCGACGGCGTCACGCTGAAGGTCGCGGCCAACTCGCCGGCTTCGGCGTTGAGCGGCCCGCCCAAATACGTGAATTCAGGCAACCTCACGCCTGACTTCTACGCGATCAACACGATGCAGCCGCCGTATCAGCCGAGCGGCAACAAGGCGGCGTCGGGCGGCGACAAGAATCTCGCCGATCCGTCCGCGGCGACCACCCTGCCGGCGCAGACGCAGCAGCACATCGGCGATCTGCTGAACAACGCGAAGGTGTCGTGGGCATGGTACGGCGGCGCGTGGGGTGCGGCGGTGTCGGCGGCGCAAACCGGCACCTCGAACGTGATCTACGGCGCGAATCTGTCGGCGCCGAACTTCCAGCCGCATCACCAGCCGTTCAACTATTTCGCCGACCTCGCGCCGGGTAGCGCGAACCGCGCGCAGCATCTGCTCGACGGCGGCCTGGGCGGTTCGGAGTTCATCAAGGCGATCGACAGCGGCACGCTTCCGCAAGTGTCGTTCTACAAGCCGCAGGGCAACCTGAACGAACACCCGGGCTATACGGACGTCGCGTCGGGCGACCAGCACATCGCCGACGTGATTTCGCATCTGCAGAAGAGCCCGCAGTGGAACAACATGGTGGTCGTCGTGACGTACGACGAAAACGGCGGCTTCTGGGATCACGTGGCGCCGCCGAAAGCCGACCGCTGGGGTCCGGGCACGCGTATTCCGGCGCTGATCATCTCGCCGTACGCGAAGAAGGGTTATGTCGACCACACGCAGTACGACACCACCTCGATCCTGCGTTTCATCACGCACCGCTTCTCGCTGCCGACGCTGCCGGGCATCGCGGCGCGCGACGCGGCGCTCGTGAGCAACGGCAGCAAGCCGATGGGCGATCTCACGGCCGCGCTGAACATCCGGCCATGAGCGAACGGCCGAACGCGTCCGATACCACGCGGACGACGTTGAGCATCAAGCAACAGTCCGCCGGACGGTGAGACTTTGAGGGGCAGCTTCGGCTGCCCTTTTTTTATGCCTGCCGCACGGAGTGCGACGCGTTTTCACGAGCGGCGTATGCTTCGACGCAAGACGCGATCGCTTCGCCTCGCCGATGACGGCTCGACATGCTTCGCAATGCATGGCGGGCTTGCCCACTCACTCAGGAGTTCGACAGCATGACTGGAAGAACCATCAAGGTACCCGGCCCCGACCATCCGATTACGGTCGAACCAGCGAAGGCGCGCGTGGTCGTGACCGTAGCCGGCAAGGTGATCGCCGATACGCACAATGCGCTGGTGCTGCGTGAAGCGTCGTATCCGGCGGTGTATTACATTCCGCGCAACGACGTCGAGATGACGCTGCTCGCGCGCACCGACCACGCAACCTACTGCCCGTACAAGGGCGATTGCGCGTACTACAGCATTCCGCTTGGCGGCGAGCGGACGGTGAACGCGGTGTGGACTTACGAGTCGCCGTATGCGGCGGTGAAAGAGATCGCGCAGCATCTCGCGTTCTATCCAGACCGCGTGGACTCGATCGATGTGAAAGCGGCCGGTTGAGAACGGCGCGGCGAGGCAGCAGCAATGAGCGACGCACGCTCGCCGCGCACCTGCACGGGCAGCGGCACGCCGCGCGGCGTGAGCACTCGCAAACATGAAAAGTACGGCAGGAGGGACTCGAACCCCCCACCCTCGGCTTAGAAGGCCGATGCTCTATCCAGCTGAGCTACTGCCGTATTGACGTGAGGCGATGCAACTACGCACAGCATGCATCGCCCGCAATGAGAACCCGCTCTCGGGCATTGGACGCTGTGCCCCGACAAGCCACAGAGTTCGTGGAATACCGAAATTCTAACTGACCGTGCCCGAGACGGGAAATCTGAGCTCGCGCGGGACAGAGTTCCGCGAGCCGGCCCGAGCGCCGTGGCAAGCCATAATAAGCCATCAAACAAACGGGCCCGGCAGGTTGAGCCGGGCCCGGATTATAACCGATCGCTCCCTGCCCGCCAGCACGCAACGGACACGGCGAACACAATCAGACCGGTTGCGGATTCAGCAGGAACCAGCCGAGGAACACGATACCGGCAATCACGCAATACACGCCGAACGAAGCCAGACGACCGCGGCCTTCGAAATAGCGCATCAGGAAACGCACGCTGAGGTACGCGGCGATCGCCGTCAGCACGCCGCCAAGCAACGCGTCCGCGAGCTGGCCCGGCGCGTGGAACAGCTTCGGCAGTTCGAGCACGCCGGCCGCGAAGATGATCGGCGTGCCGAGCAGGAACGAAAACTCCGCGGCCTTCTCCGCCGTCAGGCCGGCCGCATTACCGGCGATCATCGTCAGGCCGCTGCGCGAAAAACCTGGAATCAGCGCGCCGATCTGCGCCAGACCCACGAAAAACGCCTGACCGAAACTCAGCTTCTCCGGCGCCTGATGCGTCCGCGTACGCTGCAGGCGGTCGCCGAACCACAGCAGCACACCGTTGACGATCAGCGCGATCGCCACGATCCGCAAGTCGTGGAAAATCCGCTCGAGCCGCTTTTCCAGCAGTAGGCCGACGAGACCCGCCGGAATCGTGCCGATGATGAGCGCCCACATCATGTGCGCGTCGTCGTTACGGCGGCCACCGAACGACGCAAAGAAACCGCGCACCAGCGCACACCAGCGTTTGCGGAAATACCACAGCAGCGCGAACGCCGTGCCGAGATGCAGCGCGACGAGGAACGGCAGCAGTTGCGGCGCGTGTTTGTCGATATGCATACCGAACAGCGCGGGCACGAGCAGCGTATGGCCGAGGCTGCTCACCGGAAACAGTTCGGTGACGCCTTGCAGCACGCTCAGGAAGATCAGAAACGACAGGTTCACGCGGCGGATCCTTGTAAGGAAAATGTCGGGGACTAGCGCGCCGGATAAGGCTCTGCGGGCGCGTCAAAGGCGCACCGATTATGCCTGGCTGCAATGTCAGAGCCAAGCGTTTGAGCCGCATTCGGAGAAATATTGTGCGCCGCGTCACAACTCGAAACCGTTGTTACGGGCCTGAAAAAGAATGGGCACCGTGGGAAGGCTGCCCTATGTCACTAGCGTGAACGTCATGACAGCCGGCGGACCAACCGTCCGCGAGCCGCGCTTTGACGGCGAAACAAGAAGGTAATCCGGAGCGCTCGAATCAGCGTTCGAGTTTGTAGAAGAAGTAGACCGTGCTTGCCGCGAACATGCCGAATAAAGCCACACCCATTGCCATTGCGAGATCCATACAGCCTCCTGAGCCGATCTTGCCGGGTCGTCGAAGTTACCCGGGAGTCAGACGAATTATCAGAAGGATGCCCTTGCGGCGACACCCGCAATTTCCCCAGAAGGGTTTCCCCGTAGCGGAAAGCAGCGCAAAATCATTCCTTTCGTGAGCCGCCGCGCGGCGATTTCCGATGTTCACCGCCGCTCGCAAGCCGCGCTTGCGCGGCCTTCGGCTCACCACTGTCCGCCCTCAAACCCTTACCCATCAGCCCATCGACCATGCCCCTCTCCCCGCAACAGGACATTCTCGAGATCGACCAGGACGACTCCGTGCTCCGTTTCGCGCCGCAAGCCGGCGGCCGCCTCATGTCGTGGACGATCGACGGCGAAGAAGTCATCCATTGGCCGGAGCACGCCGACTGGAGCCAGCCCGCGCGGATTCGCGGCGGCAATCCGTTGCTGTTCCCGTTTCTCGGCCGGCACAGGGTCGACGGCAAGATCGGTTTCTGGCGTGACGCCAAAGGCACGGTGCGCGAACTGCCGATGCACGGCTTTGCCCGCGACCTCCCATTCGAAGCCCACGCCGACGTGCATGGCGCGGGACTGCGCATGATCCTCACCGATAGCAAGGCAACCCGTCACGGCTATCCATTCGGCTTCCGCTTCGAGGCCGCCTACAGCCTCGCGGATGCGCGCACGCTCGACGTCACCTTCACCACCACCAATACCGGCGACGCGCGTCTGCCCTACTACGCCGGCCATCACTTCTACTTCACGCTGCCGCACACGCAGCGCGCCGAGACCTCGCTGGAGCTGCCGCGCACCGAACGGCGCTATCAGCAGGACGACGGGTCGATCAGCGCCGCCGAGGCTGGCGAAGCGCGCTACACGCTCGACGAGGCACGCATTCATGACCGCTTCCATTGCCTCACTGGGACGCCGGATCAGCCGGTGCGGCTCATCGCGCCGGGTCTGGACCGGCTCGTCACGATCGACCTGCAACGGCCGGGCTCGGTGCCGTGGTACGCCGTGACGACGTGGACCGAAGCCGCGGAGTCGGACTTCTACTGCGTCGAACCGTGGCTCGGTCTGCCGGACGCGATTCACAACGGGATGGGCTTGCGCTGGCTCGAACCGGGTCAGACGGAGGTCGCGGCGCTGCGAATCACCGTCACCAGGCTGGGTTGATCGCGGCAATTTCACCCAGAGGCTCGCGGACGGATTTGAAGCGGGGTTTGCTTCCAGCTTTAACCCCTGCTTTTGCCTCGACCGTCGCTACATTTCACCGCACGCCGGCCCGCGCGAGCCGCCCGCGTTGCCCGCTTTTCGCGTGTTGCAGCGCAAAACCGTTAGAATCGGACGCTTTGTATCCACCTGCCGCGTGATCGGGATCGGCGCGCGGCAGCGCTTTGCGAGGTCCAATGCGTAACACAACAAGAATGATGAAGCAGCTCGTCGGTGCGTCGCTGGTGGCTTTGCTCACCGCATGCGGGTCGGCGCCGGTGGGACCGGGCTTCTATCGGGTGGAACAGGGCGATACGCTGTCGAAGATCGCGCGCAGTAACCGGCAATCGGTGCAAAGCATCGTGCGCTGGAACAATTTGACCAATCCGGACAGCATCGAGGTCGGCCAGGTGCTGCGCGTCGCGCCGCCGGGCGGCGCCGCATCGACCAGTGGCGCCGTGCGCAGCAGCGGAAACGGCAGCGCGTCTTCGCCGGCTCCGCGCCCGGCGCCCGCGGACAGTTCGCCGTCCGCCGCGCCGGCTTCGACCATCTCGCTGGTATGGCCAGCCGACGGCACGGTCATCCGCCGTTTCGACGGCAGCAATTCGAAGGGCATCGATATTTCGGCGGCAGCGGGCACGCCCGTGATCGCCGCGGCGCCCGGCACGGTGGTCTACGCAGGCAATGGTTTGCGCGGCTACGGCAATCTGCTGATTCTGAAACACAATGCCGAGTATCTGACCGCCTATGCGCACAACCGTGTGCTGCTGGTGAAGGAAGGCCAATCGGTCACGCGCGGCGAGAAAATTGCCGAGATGGGCGACACCGATACCGACCGTGTCATGCTGCATTTCGAGCTGCGCTATCAGGGGCGTTCGATCGACCCTTCGCGGGCGCTGCCGCCTCGCTAGAGGGCGGACGCAAGCGCGGACTGGCGGACGGTTTCGCCAGTCCCGATCCGGACTGTGCCGATCATGTATGCGCCTCTGGCGCTCACTCGGTCCCGTATCTGGCACGCGCCGTGCAATGCGGCCAGGGGAACCCGGCGTGCTATAAAACGCCCAATCAGGACACGACGTGGCCTCGCTTCACGTCTTTTTCGGTCATTTGTAAGGAACCTCTATGAAGAGCGCATTTGCGTCCGTCGCGACGGCTGCGGCGATCGGTCTCGGCGTGCTGACGCTCGGCGGCCTCGGCGGCTGCTCCAGCACCACCACCATGACCTACCTGCCGAGCGGCGACACCGGCTTTGCAATCAATTGCAGCGGCAGCGACGCAAGCTCGAGCTGGGCCGAGTGCTACAAACGCGCGGGTGAAGTCTGCGGCAACTATGGCTACGACGTCGTTTCGAAAGATGTCGACAACGGCGCGACCTCGGGCGGAACGGTGGGCGGTATTTTTGGCGCGAACGTGAAAAATCGCTCGATGGTGGTTCGCTGCAAGCAATAACGACAACCCACGACAACCCACGACAACGCACGGCAACGCGCCAGCCGCCACGCGGGCGGCCGCTGCGATTAGCGGCGGCGCCAGCGTCCTGAGCGCGGGTCGATGCGCGCGGCGAAGGCGACCAGCACGCCGAGCGCGATCGGCCAGATGCCAAGAAAGATGAGTAGCGCGGTCATACTCAGGAAAGAAAAAGTAAGGTTTCATGATCCGCCGTTGATATGAAACCGCAGTGACCCGCACGTGAATCCCACGAAAAAAAAGCCCGGCACGAGGCCGGGCTAACGGGGGTTCGGCGCATATCGGCAAAGGACCGGTTCACCATGCGCCAGAACGAAATCTAACAACCCGCTTTTACAAGCGCAATATATTAATTGCGCATGCAATGTGATACGGCGTACGGATTCCGCGCTACGTGAACTAAACAAGTCGGAAATAAACAGGCTTAATACGCCCAGCGTTTCAACTGAAACGCCAGCAGTGCCGCGCCGTAAAGCCCACGCAAAACTCTCGGATTGCCCGGCGCACCGCGCGGCGCTGGAATCCGCCTGAACCGGCCTGCTAAAAGGCTGAAGAAAGGCCACTGGCGGATTTCGGCTAATCCATTCAGCATATTTCGGACGCTTTGCGTCTTGCGTAGCTTTAGTGCGCCAACGCACTCTTTCTGACAATCAATGAAAATCGGGAGGACATTCACCGCCTCAATAAATCAGCTGATTTCTTCACCACACATTCGCGAATGGCGAATATATAGAGATCGGTTAATCCACCGACAAATTGCGATGCCCAAAATCGACTCACATTAATGAGTCGATCAAACAAATCATAAGTAGCGGCATCGAATCGTTCAAGCTGGCCGAATGGCTAAAATCGGCCGGCTGGAGTTCCGTGCCTAGATGACGCGCAAGCCCAGTTCGGTGACGAGCACGGCCGCCTGGGCATGCGAGATCGTCGCGCCCTTGAAGAGCGCTGCGTCGACGAGCCGCACGCCGCTCAGGTCGGCTTCGCGCAAGTCCGCGCCGTCGAAGCGCGCGCCCTTCAGATGCGCGTCCTTCAGGCTACCGCCGTCGAAAATCGCTTCGCGGAAATCGACCCCGGCGAGATCGGCGTCGGAGAAATCGAGCTGATGCAGGGTGGCTTTGCGAAACGACAGGCCGCGCAAGTGCGCGCCGACCAGCAGGGTTTCGACAAAGCTCAAGCCGAGCGCCGCGCACGCTTCAAAATTGGCGCCGGTCAGCTTGCAGCTGTGAAACGACGCCGAAGCCAGCTTGGCGCGCCGCCAACTGGTGTTGTTCAGGTCACTCGACTGAAACTGCGCGTCGACCAGATCGGCTGACGCGAAATCCGCCTCGCGGCCGCGGCAACGGACCCAGCGGGTATGCGAGAGCGTCGCGCCGAAAAACGAGGTTTCGACGATCGTGCAGCGATGAAACTCGGCGCCGCGCAGGTCGAGTCGTGACAGATCCACACCTTCGAAATCGCAGCCGGTGAAATGAAGCGGCGTCTTGTTGCCGGCGCCGCTCGCCGCGATGAGTTGCTCGACCTCGGCACGCGTGAGCGTCGCGTCGGTCACGATATGCGCTTGCGCGCCCGCAGCCGGCGCCGTTGAATCCAGTGACATGAAGGTTAGAATCGATTTCGAAAGACCGCTAGCCTACCGGAACGCGGGGCCCGCTGGCGGCCCGCACCGACGGTTTATAGTAACGACCCCGTCAAATCCCGCTTACGATGACTTCCAACGACGCCACCCATAGCCCGCTGTACGCCAAGCTGCTCGCCGAAACCGCCAAGATCGGCTGGCCCGAACTCGAACGCTTTTTTGCGCGCGGCATGCTGCTGCGCGTCGTGCGCGACCTCGACCTGGTGAGCGTTGCCGAAGCCATCGCCAGCGACGACACCACGCAGGTGACGCAATGGCTGTCCGCGGGCCTCGTCGAGCGCGTGCAGGCGGAAACCGCCGCCGATTTCGCCGCGCGCGACCCGGACCTCTGGGCGGTGGTCGTCTCGCCTTGGGTGTGCGTGCAGGAACGCAATTGAGCAATGCCGCGCGCGGCGCGGACCCGTCGGCAGCAGCGCCCGCCGTTCCCATCCACTGGCACCGCCGGGTGCTGGCGCTGGCGTTTCCCATTGTCCTTGCGAATCTGACGCAGCCGATTCTCGGTGCGGTCGACACCGCTGTCGCCGGCCATCTGGACGGCGCGTCGTATCTCGGCGGCGTGGCGCTCGGCGGGCTCTTTTTCAACTTCGTGTTCTGGGGTTTCGGCTTCCTGCGCATGGGCACCACGGGTCTGGTCGCGCAATCGCACGGCGCGAACGACTCCGCCGAACTGCGCAACAACGTCGTGCGCGCGCTGTTGCTGGCAGCCGCGATCGGCGCCACGGTGCTGGCGCTGCAATTGCCGCTGATCGACTACGCCTTACGCGTGATCGGCGGCAGCGACGCGGTGCAACGCAATGCCCGGCTCTATTGCCACGCGCGTATCTGGGCCGCCCCGCTCGCGCTGGGCAATTACGTGGTGCTCGGCTGGCTGCTCGGCACGCAGCAGGTGCGGCTCGCGTTGCTCTCGCAGGTGTTTATCAACGGCGTGAACATCGCGGCCGTGCTGTTGTACGTGTATGTGTTCGATTGGGGCGTAGCGGGCATCGGCGCGGCCACGGCCACTGCCGACGCACTCGGCTTCGTGCTCGGCGCCGCGCTGTTATGGCACGGCAGGCCGCGCGGCCTGCCCGCGCTGAACCGCGCCGCCCTGTTCGACGCGGCTGCACTCAAGCGGCTGGTGGTGCTCAATCGCGACATCTTCGTGCGCACCTTGTGCCTGCTCTCGTCGTTCGGCTGGTTTGCCCATCTGGGCGCGCGGCAAGGCGACACCACACTCGCCGCCAACGCGCTGCTGCTCAATTTTCAGACCTTCATGGCTTACGGGCTCGACGGCTTTGCGCACGCCGCGGAGGCGCTGGTCGGCGCGGCGATCGGCGCGCGCGACCGCCATGCATTCACGCAGGCGATCAAGGTGGCGGCGCTGTGGTCGGGCCTCGGCGCACTGGGGTTCTCGCTGGTGTATTGGGGCGCGGGCTCGTGGATCGTCGAACGTCTGACCAATCAGGCCGCGGTGCGCGTCACCGCCGAGATGTATCTGCCGTGGGCGGCGCTCTCGCCGGTGGTTTCCGTGTGGGGCTTTCTGCTCGATGGGGTGTTCATCGGTGCGACCCGCACGCGCGAACTCATGATGTCGATGGTGGTGTCGTTCACGCTGTTCGTGGCGGCGTCGTGGGCCTTGCTGGCGCTCTACGGCAATCACGGTTTGTGGGCCGCGATGCTCCTCTTCATGGCGCTGCGCGGCCTCACGCTCGGTCGGTACGTGCCGGGCGTCGTGCGCGGCATGGCGGGTGCGACGGCGTAGGTGGCGTAGGTGGGGTGGTGGCGTGGTGGCTTGCTGGCTTGCTGGCTTGCTGGCTTGCTGGCTTGATCGGCTTGATCGGCTTGATCGGCTCGAAGGGCTTGAGCGGCGTAAGCGGCTTGGCCCAGCTGGCCAGCTTAAGCCCCACTCATTTCGCATCGCGGTAGCCGGTTACGGCTTGAAACAAGCGCACACATATCCGCCGCCACGCGCGCCCTAGAATGATTCCAGCCCGCGCATTCCGCGCGAACAGTCTGCGCGGGTCAGAGGCGCCGGCGTGCCCGCGCCGGTGCTTCGCCTCCGCTATTCATCCCCCGCCTCCTCTTTGCCGATTTCGTGTTCCGTCGACGCTCAAGGCGCGACCGGTGCAGGCACCATCGTAGGCGGCCGGGTGTCGGTGGGCACGCCGTGATAGTCGGCGGGATCTTGCGGCGGCGGACCGCCGTGATGGCCGGACGGATTGTTCGCACAGCCGGCAACGCCGGCAATCAGCAGCAACGCAAGCATCGGAACGCGGATCATAAACAGGTAGTCTCTCGAAGCGGAATGCAGAATAAAAAAGCAGCAGCCCGCCGGTAGTCCGGCAAGCGCGAGCGCCGAGAGTCTAACCGCAAAGCGCCTTTAACGACGCCGCGGAAAACAGCGTGCACCTGCCATTTTGTCGCGCGTGACCTACTATAAAGTCACCGCCGCATGTCATAGGAGGCTGCCATGGACGCTGAAACGATCGCGGGTCTGACCGGACTCGCCATAGGCCTGCTCGTGCTACTCGCATTGTCGATTTTCGAAGCGAGAACGTATCGGCGCGAACACGACGGCGAAGGCATGGTGCATCACTGGCTGACTCATCAGCACATGCCGCATTGGATGCGTCGCCGGCACTGAACGGAAACCGGCTGACGAACGATGACGCCCGCAGTGGTCTTGCTGTTGCGGGCGGATTTCAATCATGCCTGCGCGCGGAAGACAAGCGCGACGGCGGCCACGCACTGAAATATTGCCCCATTGCGCGGTAACGGCGGCAACGCATCCGCCCGGGCCGCGCGAATCTTTCCTGCTTGCCACTCCCCACGCACGTTGCGCTCTCGTGACGCACGGCACCCGAGCGCCGTTCCGCGCTCGCTCGTCGCTACAACCCGCTCAGGCACACGCCTTGCTGCTCTTCAGTCTGCAAGCAGCGCGCAGATCGCGCGCGGAATGTCCCGGCGTGAATGCGCCGAACCAATCAGACTAACTGGCCGAGGCCAGACAGGGAGAACCAGAATGACCATCGGAACCATACTGCTTATCGTGCTCATCCTCCTGCTGATCGGCGCGCTGCCGAGCTGGCCGTATAGCAGCGGCTGGGGCTACCGGCCGACCGGACTCGTGGGCGTCGTACTGATCATCGTGATCGTCTTGCTGCTGATGGGACGCATATAAACGCGGCCGCATCGCGTTTCTGAGCAATCGTTTTCGGTCCGGCGCAAATCGTGGTTGACTCTGGCACCCAATGCCACGTAGAATCTCGGATTCGTCGGAGCGTAGCGCAGCCTGGTAGCGCATCTGATTTGGGATCAGAGGGTCGAAGGTTCGAATCCTTTCGCTCCGACCACGAAAAGCAACACGAAACCCGCGTAGCCTCCGGCTTCGCGGGTTTTTGCTTTTTGGCGTTCGCGTCGCGACAAATAAAGCGCGACAAACGAAGCAACGGCTCACGCGCGTCACACCGCGACGACTTGCCGCAACGCTTATACGGTCTGCCCCGATCGCCTTGCGGATTCACGAGCCCGCATGCGACAGTGATCAAAACCGTGCGCGTGCCTCATCAGGCACAAGCGCCGCAACCAGAGTCAAGGAGACACGCATGGATCTGATTCTCTGGCGTCACGCCGAAGCCGAAGACATCGCCACGACCGACCTCGCGCGAGCGCTGACCACCCGAGGCCGCAAGCAGGCGCAAAACGTCGCCAAGTGGCTGCGTACCCGGCTGCCCGATGACGCCGTGGTGCTCGCGAGTCCTGCCGTGCGCACCATCCAGACCGCCGAGACCTTGAGCGATCAATATCGCGTGCTGCGCGAACTCGCGCCCAACGCGAGCGCGGACGACGTGCTCGAGGCGGCCGGCTGGCCCAAAGGCGTCGCGCAGACGGTGGTGATCGTCGGCCATCAACCCACGCTCGGCCACGTGGCCGCCCGTCTGCTTGGCAATAGCGAAGCGAGTTGGCCGCTCAAGAAAGCCGGCGTATGGTGGATTGCGAGCCGCGAGCGCGACGGCGACGACCACGCCGTGTTGCGCGCCGCAATGAGTCCCGATCTGGTCTGATTCGGTTCGGCGGGCCCGCGTCCTTAAAAAACCCCACGCGGTTCGGCGAGCCCGCGCCCATAAAAACCCACACGCGGTTCGCGACCCTCGCCGCGCCGCCCGTATCGATCACACGCTTGCCCCACTTCGCCGGGATTGAATCGTCCCTGCGCTCGAACCGCTCCCACACTTCGCCCCGCTGCCCGGCTTTTGCGCGGGAGCAACACTCGCCCGACGCACGCACAACATTACAAGCCGCGCGCCCACAGCTTACGGGCAGTCATCCAATCGTCATGGCTTTGCCATGCGAGCGTCACCAGGCGTTACTACATTGGCGAAAAAAGAATTCTCCTTTTTTCGACCAGGACCCCCAATGCGAGAACTGCCGACGCCTACCCTGCCCCTCGCTTCCATCTTCGAGTCGCGCCGCCTGCCGCGCGCCGAGGAGACGGTCACCGCCCAGCATCGTTTGCAGGTCACATGGGCGCGCACCGACGAGGAACTGCGCGAAGCCCAGCGTCTGCGCTACCGCGTGTTCGCCGACGAAATGGGCGCACGTCTGACGGGCCCCGCGGGTCTCGACGTCGATTCATTCGACGCCTACTGCGATCACCTGCTGGTGCGCGATCTCGACACGTTGAAAGTGGTCGGCACGTATCGCGCCTTGCCGCCGCATCAGGCCGCGCGCATTGGCCGTCTGTATGCGGAAAGCGAATTCGATGTGTCGCGCCTGACGCACCTGCGCGCCAAGATGGTCGAAGTGGGCCGCTCGTGCGTGCATCCCGACTATCGCAGCGGCTCGGTCATCATGTCGCTGTGGGCGGGGCTTGCCGCCTACATGAAGCACAACGGCTACGAGACGATGCTCGGCTGCGCGAGCGTGGCGATGGTCGACGGTGGCCACTACGCGGCGAACCTGTATTGCTCGCTGCGCGACAACGCGCTGACCGCGCCGGAATATCGCGCGTTCCCGCATACGCCGCTGCCGGTCGATGAATTGCAAACGGGCGCCGAAGTGGCGCCGCCGCCGCTGGTGAAGGGCTATCTGCGCCTCGGCGCCAAGATTTGCGGCGCACCGGCATGGGATCCCGACTTCAATACCGCGGACTTTCTGACACTGTTCCGTTTGTCCGATATCAATGCACGTTACGCTCGCCATTTCCTCGGCGATGCGCTGCCGCGCTAAGCGGACTCGCTCACGTGACGCGCCTTGATGCGCGTCGGCGAAACGAACGGCCGTAAAAAAAGCCCGGCGACATGCCGGGCTTTCTCATTCATGCACGAGCTCGAACGTTCAATCGTCCGTATAGACCACGCGATACGGCAGACCGACCTTCTCCCACTCCGCAGCTTCCTGGATCAGGCTGTAGTCGGTGAGCGGATTGTTGGCTACCCACTCGTTTGGCAAACGCACCTCATAACCGCCGTTGACTTGCGCCACCGAAATTCCCGGCAAGCCGACATCCGCACGCCGACGGCACAGCAGCGCCGCGAGGCGCAGACAGAACAACAGCGGCCACTCCACTTCGCGCGTTTGAGACAGCTTGCCGAGTTTGCCCGCGTGACCGAGCACGAGCGCGGCGAGCCGCGCCTGGTCGGTGCGCGAAAAGCCCGGCATGTCCGCGTTGCTGGCGATATAGGCCGAATGCTTGTGATACGCGCTGTGCGAGATCGACAGGCCGATTTCGTGCAGCGCTGCCGCCCAGCCGAGAAACATGCGGTTTTCCGCACGGCGTTCTTCGTCGGGTTCCGCGAACTGGTCGTAAAAGCGCACCGCGAGTTCGCCGATGCGCCCCGCCTGCGCCCGATCCACGCCGTAGCGGCGCATGAAGCCCTCCACCGTCACCGTGCGCATGTCCTCGTGCTGCGAACGGCCCAGCAGGTCGTACAGCACGCCGAGACGCAGCGCGCCGTCCGTGGTGTCGACGTAATCGACGCCGAGTTCGTCGAACACCGCGATCATGATCGACAGGCCACCGGCCAGCACCGGAACCCGATCGCCCTTCAACGCGACGAGCTTCAGCCGATTAACGTTCTCCGCCTTGATGAGCGCGCGCTTGAGCCGTTCAAGGCCGCCGCGCGAAATGCCGTGCGTAACGCCCGGATCATTGAAGCCGTTCGCTTCGACCAGTTCGGCCAACGCGCGTGCGGTGCCCGACGAGCCGATCGCCTGTTCCCAGCCGGTTTTCTTGTACTCGGCGGAAATGATCTGGATTTCGCGCCCCGCGGCGAGTTCGGCCTGGCGCATGGTGTATTCGTCGACGTTGCCGGCCGGGAAGAACGCACGGCTATGGCTCACGCAGCCGATATACAGGCTCTCCATCTTGATCGGCGTGTAATGCGAGCCGATGATGAATTCCGTCGAGCCGCCGCCAATGTCGACCACCAGACGTTTGCCAGGGCTCGCAGGCACGGAGTGTGCAGCGCCTGCGTAGATCAGGCGCGCTTCTTCACGCCCGGCGATCACTTCGATCGGAAAACCCAGCGCAGCTTGTGCCTCTCCGAGAAATTCACCGGCATTCTTGGCGATGCGCAACGTATTGGTGGCGACAGCACGCACATGATCGGGATGAAAGTCGCGAAGACGCTCGCCAAACCGCTTGAGCGCGTCCCATCCGCGCACCTGCGAAGCGCGATCGAGCATCTTGTCGCGCGACAGGCCGGCCGCGAGGCGAACCGGTTCGCGCAACGCATCGACCTGATAAATCTGGCTGCCTGCGTCGGTTTCCTCGACCCGGCCGACGATCAGCCGGAAGCTGTTCGAGCCGAGATCGACGGCAGCGAGGAGTTGTGGCGTAGTGACCATCGAGTAAGCGGACTCCATGCGCGCGAGCGTGGCGGCGGAAGATGCGTGGGGAGCCGGTCGTCCACCCGGTGCCTTAGGCGCCTTCTGGCCAGCCGCGCTGTTCAAAGACGCCATTCTAAGCGTACCGGACCTCACGATGTCACCTCGCAGCGTTGGGGGAAACTATGCTCCCATATGAACTGCGTCATATTGACGACACGCAGCGAATCCGGCGTAAAATTTAAAAGATCGAGAATGTCATAACAACGTCATCATACTGTGAGAATTTCCGAGCGTCTTTCCGCCTCCCTTCCTGACATTCCATTCTCGCTGCCGATGTCCATCCGCTACCCCTTATTGAATCGCGAGCTGGGCATTCTGGGTTTCAACGAGCGTGTGTTGGCACAAGCTGCCGACCCAGCCGTCCCTTTGCTCGAACGCCTGCGCTTCATCTGCATCACCAGTAGCAATCTCGACGAATTCTTCGAAGTCCGCATGGCCGGACTGCAGGAGCAGATGCGCGACAACCCGGGCGGACTGTCGCCGGACGGCATGTCGCTGCAGCACGTCTACGACCTCGTGGTCGAACGCGCGCAGAAGCTCGTGCATCGTCAATACACCATGCTGCACGACACGGTGCTCACCGCGCTCGAAGCGGAAGGCATCTATTTTCACGGCACCGAAGCGTGGAACGAAGCGCAGACCGAATGGGCGCGCAACTACTTCTTCGACGAACTGTTGCCGGTGCTCACGCCAATCGGCCTCGATCCCGCGCACCCGTTTCCGCGCGTGCTCAACAAGAGCCTGAACTTCGTCGTCGAACTGGAGGGCAAGGACGCCTTCGGCCGTCAGGCGATGATGGGCATCGTGCAGGCGCCGCGCGCGCTGCCGCGCCTCGTGCGCATGCCGCAGGAGCTATCCGGCTACCCGCATGGCTTCGTGCTGCTCAGCTCGCTGTTGCAACGCTTTGTCGGCGAGCTGTTTCCGAACCTCGTCGTGCGCAGTTGCAATCAGTTTCGCATCACGCGCAATAGCGAACTGTTCGTCGACGAAGACGAAATCACTAATCTGCGTGTCGCGCTGCAGGGTGAATTGCCGGCGCGGCATCTGGGCAACGCAGTGCGGCTCGAAGTGTCGGCGGACACGCCCTCGCACGTGGTGCGACGCCTGCTCGACGAAAGCAGCCTCTCCAACAAAGATTGCTATTACGCCGACGGCCCCGTCAATCTGGTGCGGTTGATGCAATTGCCGGAGATGGTGGACCGCCCCGATCTGAAGTTCGTGCCGCACATTCCCGCAATTCCACCGCAGATCGCCAACAGCACCAGCATGTTCGACGTGATCGATCAGGGCGACGTGCTGCTGCATCACCCATACGAAAGTTTTCAGCCGGTGCTCGAACTGTTGCTGCAGGCGGCCAAAGATCCGAACGTGATGGCCATCAAGCAGACCATCTATCGCACCGGCACCGATTCGCCGCTGATGGACGCGCTCATGCAAGCCGCGCGCAACGGCAAGGAAGTGACGGTGGTGGTCGAACTGCTCGCGCGCTTCGACGAAGAAACCAACATCAACTGGGCCTCGCAGCTCGAAGCGGTCGGCGCGCACGTCGTGTATGGCGTAGTGGGCCACAAGTGCCACGCGAAGATGATGCTGATCGTGCGGCGCGTGTCGGTGGGCGGCAAGACCACGCTCAAGCGTTACGTCCACCTCGGCACCGGCAACTATCATCCGCGTACGGCGCGTCTGTACACCGACTTCGGCCTCATGACCGCCGACCAGAAAATCTGCGAAGACGTGCATCACGTGTTCCAGCAGTTGACCGGCATTGGCGGTGAATTGAAGCTGCACGAGTTGTGGCAATCGCCGTTCACGCTGCATCCGAAACTCGTCGAGGCGATTCGCGCTGAAGCCGAGCATGCGCGCGCCGGCAGGAAAGCGCGCATCGTCGCGAAGATGAACGCGCTCCTCGAACCCACGGTGATTGCCGAGTTGTACGAAGCAGCGCAAGCCGGCGTCAAAATCGATCTGATCGTGCGTGGCGTGTGTTCGTTGCAGCCAGGTGTGGCGGGCCTTTCGGAGAACATCACCGTGCGCTCGATCGTCGGGCGCTTTCTCGAACATCACCGCATCTTCTACTTCTACGACGGTGGCAAGGAACAGGTGTATCTGTCGAGCGCCGACTGGATGGACCGCAACTTCTTTCGGCGCGTAGAAGTCGCGTTTCCGATCAACAACCGGCGTCTTAAGCGGCGCGTGATCGCCGAAGGTCTGTCGGCGTTTCTCGGCGACAATCAATCCGCGTGGCTGATGCAAAGCGACGGCCATTATCGGCGCCGTCGGCCGGGCAAGTCTTCGCGCAACGCGCAGATGAGTCTGCTGGGGAAATTCTGTTCGTGACGGGTGCGCTCGCTCCGGCGGGCTAGTAACAACGCTCGTCACGCGCCGTCGAATAAGGTTCTTCTCACTTTGGAAAGAGGCTTTCCCGGCGGCGGGCAACGTTTTGCCTCACATCACCTGCATGCGGCAGTTCGGGGCGGAGTCGATATCCGCTCATATTCTGAGTCGATTAGGCATTCAATCGACTCACGGTGGCTCACGCGAACATCCCGAGCCAATGCAAACGATGCGTTAACCTCAAACCGGCGCCGGTTGCCGACGCGCCGTGCGATACACCGGAAAGCGCACCGTGAACGTACTGCCACGCCCCTCTTCGCTCTTCACATCGAGCTGTGCATCGTGACGTTGCAGCACGTGCTTGACGATCGCGAGACCGAGACCCGTACCGCCGGTGTCGCGTGAACGGCTGCGATCCACGCGGTAGAAGCGCTCGGTCAGCCGCGGAATGTCCGCGGCGGGAATGCCCAATCCACTGTCCGTGACGGAAAACACCGCATTGCCGCCTTGCGCGTGCCAGGACACCTTGATCGCACCGCCGTCCGGCGTATAGCGGATCGCGTTCGTGACGAGATTGCCGAACGCGCTGAGAATTTCCGTTTCGACGCCGGTGACGGTGAGCCCTTCATCGGCATCGAACACGATCTTGTGATGATCGCTCGACAGGCTTTGCGCGTCGTCACGCAAATGCCGCAACACCGCGCGCATGTCGATCATCTGATCGCTCGGCGGCTTGTTGTCGCCCTCGAGTTTGGCGAGCACCAACAGGTCGCTGACGATATGGCGCATGCGCGAAGCCTGTTGCTCCATCAGCTCGAGATAGCGCGAACGTTCAGCTTCGCTCAACGGCAACTCGCGCATGGTCTCCAGAAAACCCGAGAGCACCGTGAGTGGCGTCTTCAGCTCATGCGACACATTGGCGACGAAGTCGCGCCGCATTGCATCGGTCCGTTCGAGTTCGGTGATGTCTTGCGAGAGCACCAGCTTGCGGTTTTCGCCGTACGGAAAGACCTGTACCGACAGCACGTTTTGACGCTTGTCACCCATGCCGCGCATGATCAGCATCTCTTCGTACCGGTGCGAATTCAGGTAACGCACAAAGTCCGGCTGACGCACCAGATGCGTGATGTGTTGACGCAGATCGCGTTTCGCGTCCAGGCCGAAATGGAGTTCGGAGATCGCGTTGCACCACTCGATCTGATCATGATCGTCGAGCATCGCCACGCCGTTTGGCGAAGCCTGGATCGCCTGGATGAACCGCGAATGCTGCTGCTCGACCTGGCGCACCTGAGCGTGCCAACGCTTCGCGAGCTTGTGCAAACGGTAGTAGATTTCGCCCCAGATGCCGGGGGCGCTAGGCACTTCGCCGTACACCGGCGCGTCGAGCAAACGCCACAGACGCTGCTTATGGAAGGTGCTGAAAATGCTCTGCGCGAGCAACATGACGATCGCGAGGACGAGCGCTGTCTTGACGTTCACCAGTGCGCCGACCACCACGCACAGAACAGCCAGCAGCACGACCGACACGATGGAGCGCGCCCAGATGATGTTCATGGTCTAGCGATCGAAGAAAAAAGCCTATGCGCCGGAATCGGAATCGCGGCGCCTAACGTAGCGAAGAGTGACGACGAGCAGCAAAGATCACGTACCTGATGCAGGCGGCCCCAACGCCGCCAGCGCAAGCGTCAGGCGCTCTTCGCGAGCCGGTAGCCGCTGCCGCGCACCGTCTCAATCATAGCATCGCACCCGGCCGGCTTGAGGGCCGCACGCAGGCGTTTGATATGCACGTCGACCGTGCGCTCTTCGACGAACACGTGATCGCCCCACACCTGATCGAGCAATTGCGTGCGGCTGTGCACGCGCTCCGGGTGCGTCATGAAGAAGTGCAGCAGACGGAATTCGGTCGGGCCGAGATCGAGCTTGATCTCGCTGCCTTCCGCTGCAGCGGCCACGCGGTGCGTCGCCGGATCGAGCTTGAGACCGTTGATCGCGACCACGTCTTCGGTCAGCTGCGGCGCGCGACGGCGCAACACCGCCTTGATGCGCGCCATCAATTCTTTCGGCGAGAACGGCTTGGTGACGTAGTCGTCGGCGCCGATTTCGAGGCCGAGCACCTTGTCCTGCTCGTCGCCACGCGCGGTCAGCATGATGATCGGGATATGCTTCGTGCGCTCGTTGTTGCGCAGATCACGCGCGAACGCAATGCCCGATTTTCCCGGCAACATCCAGTCGAGCAGCACGAGGTCGGGCAGTACGTCGCTGATCAGGTTTTGCGCCTGCTCCGCGTTGTACGCGCGAATCGGGCAGTGTCCGGCGTGTTGAAGATTGACCGAAATCAGTTCGGAAATGGCGGGCTCATCTTCAATGACGAGAATGCTGCTGGGCATCGGCACCTCTGGTCCTTATGTCTGGATTAACTGAGTGCTTCGCGTTCGAGCGCGTCGCGCGACTTGTGCCGCACGTCGGTGCCCTTCACGATGTAAATGATGAATTCCGCGATGTTCTTCGCGTGGTCGCCGATCCGCTCGATCGCCTTGGCGATGAAGAGGAAATCGAGGCCCACCGAAATCGAACGCGGATCTTCGGTCATGTACGAAATCAGCTTGCGCACGAACGCGCGGAATTCTTCGTCGATCGCTTTGTCGTCGCGCACGATCTGCGCGGCGGCCACCGTGTCGAGGCGCGCGAACGCATCCAATGCGCGGCGTAGAATCGACACCGCCATTTCGCCCGACAACTTGATCTCGGCGATGTTGATGGTGCGCGAGGCGCCGTCTTCCATCAAACGCTTGGTGCGCTTGGCGATTTTTTCGGCTTCGTCGCCGGCGCGCTCGAGATTCGTGATGGTCTTCGAAATCGCGATCAGGAGGCGCAGATCACGCGCGGCCGGCTGACGGCGCGCGATGATGTTGCTGCACTCTTCGTCGATCTCTACTTCCATCTTGTTCAGGCGCTCTTCGGCGGCGATCACCTGCTCGGCGATGTCGAGATCGAATTCGTTGAGTGCCTGCATGGCCTTGACGATTTGCGATTCGACCAGGCCGCCCATTTCGAGCACCTTGGAGGAGACCAGATTCAGGTCGGCGTCGAACTGGCTGGACAGGTGTTTGTCGGACATGTCGTACTCCCTTGTTTGACTCGGCGATTTAACCGAAGCGGCCAGTGATGTAGTCCTCGGTTTCCTTGCGGACCGGCTTGATGAAGATCTTTTCGGTGTCGCCGAACTCGATCAACTCGCCGAGGTACATATAGGCAGTGTAGTCCGAACAGCGGGCCGCCTGTTGCATGTTGTGCGTGACGATCACCACCGTGTAATCGCTCTTCAATTCAGCGATCAGCTCTTCGATGCGGCCCGTGGAAATCGGGTCGAGCGCGGAGCACGGCTCGTCGAGCAGCAGCACTTCCGGACGGATCGCGATACCGCGCGCAATGCACAGACGTTGCTGCTGGCCGCCCGACAGACCGTAGCCGCTCTGGCCGAGCTTGTCCTTCACTTCGTTCCACAACGCGGCCTTGGTCAGCGCCCATTCCACGCGGTCGTCCATTTCCGAGCGCGGCAGCGTTTCGAACATCTTCACGCCGAACGCGATGTTGTCGTAGATCGACATCGGAAACGGCGTCGGCTTCTGGAACACCATGCCGATCCGTGCGCGCAGCAGCGAGATATCGCGCTTGGTGGTCAGCAGATTTTCGCCGTCCATCAGGATCTCGCCCTCGGCGCGCTGCTCCGGATAGAGCGCGTACATCTTGTTGAGCGTGCGCAGCAACGTGGACTTACCGCAGCCCGACGGACCGATGAACGCGGTCACCTTGCCTTCCGGGATTTGCAGGTTGATGTTCTTCAGCGCGTGATACTTGCCGTAGAAGAAGTTCAGGTCGTTGATCTCGATCTTCGGGCGCGACGGCGCTTGCGATTGGCCGCTTTGGGCGGGGTCGAAACCGGCGGGCGCCGTGGAGCGCTCGATCGGATTGAGTTGAGTTTCTGCCATATTCATCGGATTACACTCCGCCCTTACTTGTTCGTGAAGATCGTGCGCGCGAGGATATTCAATCCCAGCACCGCGAGCGTGATCAGGAAGACGCCGGCCCACGCAAGCGATTGCCACTGCGCGAACGGGCTCATCGCAAACTTGTAGATCGTGACCGGCAGGTTCGCGACCGGCTGGCCCATGTCCATCGAGAAGAACTGATTTGACAACGCCGTGAAGAGCAGCGGCGCGGTTTCGCCTGCGATACGCGCCACGCCGAGCAACACACCGGTGACGATACCCGCGATGGAAGCCTTCAGCGTGATCGACAGCACCATCTTCCACTTCGGCGTGCCGAGTGCGAAGGCGGCTTCACGCAGCGCATTCGGCACGAGTTTCAGCATGTTTTCCGTGGTGCGGATCACAATTGGAATCTGCAGCAAGGCGAGTGCGAACACACCGGCCCAGCCGCTGAAGTGGCCCATCTTCGCGACGACGAGCGCATACACGAACAGACCCACCACGATCGAAGGCGCCGACAACAGAATGTCGTTGATAAAACGCGTGATGCTCGCGAGCCAGCCCTTCTGCCCATATTCGGCGAGATAGACGCCCGCCAGAATGCCGATCGGCGTGCCGACGAAAGTGGCGAGCCCGACCAGCATCAAACTGCCGACGATCGCGTTGGCAAGACCACCGCCATCGGTATTCGGCGGCGGCGTGGATTGCGTGAACAGTTCCACCGACAAGCCGCCGACACCCAGGCGCAAGGTCGTGTACAGAATCCAGATCAGCCACACGAGGCCGAATGCCATCGCGGCGAGCGACATGGTCAGCGCGATCGCGTTCTTCATGCGGCGGCGGCCTTGCAGACGCACGCGCATGGCTTCGAGCGCGGCGGCGTCGGTCGAACCCGGCATATTCAAAGTGGGCTGGCTCATTTCGCGCCCTCCCCTTTTTCGAGGCGAAGCAGCATGACTTTGGAGATCGCCAGCACGATGAAAGTGATCACGAACAGAATGAGGCCGAGCTCCATCAACGCCGACGTATGCAGGCCCGGATCCGCTTCGGCGAATTCGTTGGCGAGCGCCGACGTAATGCTGTTGCCCGGCGAAAAGAGTGAGACGTTATCGAGCAGATTGGTGTTGCCGATCACGAACGTGACCGCCATGGTCTCGCCGAGCGCGCGGCCGAGACCCAGCATGACGCCGCCGATCACGCCGCTCTTCGTAAAGGGCAGCACGATCTTCCACATCACTTCCCACGTCGTGCAGCCGATGCCGTACGCCGACTCTTTCAGCAACACCGGCGTGACTTCGAACACGTCGCGCATCACCGAGGCGATGTACGGAATGATCATGATCGCGAGAATCACGCCCGCGCACAAAATGCCGATGCCGATCGGCGCGCCCTGAAACAGCGCACCCACTACCGGAATGCCGCCGAGCACCACGCCGAGCGGCTTTTCGAAATACGTCGCGAAGATCGGCGCGAACACGAGCAGACCCCACATGCCGTACACGATCGACGGAATCGCGGCGAGCAGTTCGATCGCGATACCGAGCGGCCGGCGCAGCCACGCGGGCGCGAGTTCGGTCAGGAAAAGCGCGATGCCGAAGCTCACAGGCACCGCGATGATGAGTGCAATGATCGAGGTGGCGATCGTGCCGTAGATCGGCACCAGTGCGCCAAATTGCTTGCTGGGTGGATCCCAGTCGGCGGTCCACAGGAAGCTGAGACCGAACTGCCTGATCGACGGCATGGACGCGACGATCAGCGAAACAATGATGCCGCCCAGTAGCAACAAGGTGATGATGGCGGCGAGGCGCGCGAGACCGCCGAAGATCACGTCGCCGGCGCGGCCAGGCGCTTTCTGCTGCGATGCGCTGCCGGGCGGGGTCGACCTGCTCGCGCCGGACGCTAATTGGATATCGGACATGAGAGCCTGATGGACCTGTTTCCAGTTGCCGTATGACACGTGTCGTGCGGCCGGTAATGCCGAGGGTTAAAGCCATTGGCCGTCCTCACATGAGGACGGCCAACGTGTTACGTACTGCTGATGCTGACCGCCTGACTTACTCGGCGATTGCCTTGCCCGAAGCGTCCTTCACCTTTGCCTTCCATTGCGTGCGGATTTCCGCCACGACCGAATCCGGCAGCGAGATGTAATCCAGATCGTTCGCAGCTTGCGTGCCGTTCTTGAATGCCCAGTCGAAGAACTTCAGCGTTTCCGTTCCTTGCGCCGGCTTGTCCTGCGCCGTGTGCAACAGCACGAACGTCGCGCCGACGATCGGCCATGCGTTCTTGCCCGGCTCGTTCGTCAGGATCTGGTAGAACGACTTCGACCAGTCCGCGCCTGCTGCCGCTGCCTTGAAGGTGTCCGTCTTCGGCTCGACCACCGTGCCCGACGAGTTCTTCAGCGCGACGTACGTCATGTGGTTCTGCTTCGCGTACGCCCATTCCACGTAGCCGATTGCGCCCGGCAGACGTTGCACGAAGGCTGCGACGCCGTCGTTGCCCTTGCCGCCCGTACCGGTCGGCCAGTTGACCGTCGAACCTTCACCGACCTTCGACTTCCAGTCCGCGTTGACCTTCGACAGATAGTTCGTCCAGATGAAGCTGGTGCCCGAACCATCGGCGCGGCGAACCACGGCGATGTCGGTATCCGGCAGCTTGACCTTCGGGTTCAGTGCAACGATCGCCGGATCGTTCCACTTCTTGATCTTGCCCAGGTAGATGTCGCCGAGCACTTCGCCCGACAGCGTCAGTTCAGCCGGCTTCACGCCCGGCACGTTGACGACCGGCACCACGCCGCCGACCACCGTCGGGAACTGGAACAGGCCTTCCTTGGCGAGTTCGTCGTCCTTCAGCGGAGCGTCCGAACCGGCGAAGTCGACGGTCTTCGCGACGATCTGCTTCACGCCACCCGACGAACCGATACCCTGATAGTTAACCTTGCCGCCACCGGACTTCTGATAGGCGTCGGCCCACTTCGTGTAAATCGGTGCTGCGAAGGTGCTGCCCGCGCCGGTGATGTCTGCGGCTTGCGCTGCGATCGCGAAAAGCGCGCCAGCGACGCCAGCGAACACGGTTTGCATCAATTTCATGAGACCTCCAAGGTGTGAGCGGTGTGAGCGAGTAACACGAACACCGCGAAGCTTAGGGTCTCTTTGTGACAGTAACGTGACTAACCGTGAAACGGATGTGACAGTGGGATTACTAGGGTGAAAGGCTTTTGGGGTGGGGAATTGCCGGTTTTGCTGAACTGGGCGGCTTCATTCTACAGATTAGACGAAAAAGATGGGGCGCGAACGTTTGCGCGTGGAAGGCGGGGTGGGGAAAGGTTCAGATATGTGGCCCGCATGACGCCGATTGGTTTGGCGGGTTTGGCGGGTTTGGCGGGTTTGGCGGGTTTGGCGGGTTTGGCGGGTTTGGCGGGTTTGGCGGCGGGACAATATGGCCATGTCCCGCCGCGCTGCCCTACTGACGCGCGCAGCTTACGCCGTAGCCAGCTTCACGGCGCTGGCAATCGATTCCGCATGATGAACCGCGTCGGCTACATTTTCCGCTTCCACCATCACGCGCAGCACCGGCTCGGTACCGGACGCGCGGATCAG
The DNA here is from genome assembly GCF_046028015.1 of Paraburkholderia sp. RL17-383-BIF-A. Lineage (NCBI taxonomy): Bacteria > Pseudomonadati > Pseudomonadota > Betaproteobacteria > Burkholderiales > Burkholderiaceae > Paraburkholderia > Paraburkholderia sp. RL17-383-BIF-A. Next base: position 63,723 of record NZ_JARESR010000026.1, read on the forward strand.
CACGCGGCCGCGGCCGTTCAGCGCGTCTTCGGCCTTGGCAATGGCGCGGCGAATCACGTCGCTGCCCTTCCAGTCCGCGTCGGGCTTCATCCGCACGTTGATCAGCTTCTGCGGGAACAGCGTCACGCCGTCGAGCAGATCAGCGAGCGTCTTGTCGCTGCGCTTCATGGCCGCCAGCACGAGCAACGCGGAGACGATGCCGTCGCCCGTGGAATGGCGGTCAAGCGAGAGAATATGGCCGGAGCCTTCGGCTCCGAGCTGCCAGCCGTGCTCGCGCAACTGTTCGAGCACGTAACGGTCGCCGACCGCCGCGCGGACGAACTTCACGCCGGCCTTCTGCAGCGCGACTTCCACCGCCATGTTCGTCATCAAGGTGCCGACCGCGCCCTCCACCTTGCCCTCGGTCGCAATACGGTCCTTGACGAGGATGTACAGCAACTCATCGCCGTTATAGAGCCGGCCCGCGGCATCGACCACCTGCAAGCGGTCGGCGTCGCCGTCGAGCGCGATGCCGAGGTCGGCATGGTTCGCTCGCACGGCGCGCACCAGCGCATCCGGCGCGGTCGCGCCGACTCCGTCGTTGATGTTGAAGCCGTTCGGCGCAACGCCGATTGGAATCACGTCCGCGCCCAGTTCATGGAAGACGTGCGGCGCGACGTCATACGCGGCGCCGTGCGCGCAGTCGACCACCAGCTTCAGCCCGCGCAGGTCGAACGCAGCCGGGAAAGTGCTCTTGCAGAACTCGATGTAGCGGCCCGCCGCGTCGTCCAGACGCCGCGCCTTACCGAGTTGCTCGGATGCCGCACAGTTCAGCGGCTGATCGAGTTGCTCTTCGATCTGCGCTTCCACTTCGTCCGGCAGCTTGTTGCCGTCGGCGGAGAAAAATTTGATGCCGTTGTCGTAGTACGGGTTGTGCGACGCGCTGATCACCACGCCCGCGGCCAGCCGCAACGCGCGCGTCAAATAGGCGATGCCGGGGGTCGGCATCGGGCCGGCCAGCATCACGTCCACACCTGCCGCGGAGAAGCCCGCTTCCAGCGCCGCTTCGAGCATATAGCCCGACACCCGCGTGTCTTTGCCGATCAGCACGGTTGGCCGCGTGCCCGTCCTCGCCCAGCGGTCCGCGCCCACCAGCACCTTGCCGGCCGCGTAACCGAGCCGCAATACAAATTCCGGCGTGATAGGTCCTTCGCCGACTTTGCCCCGAATGCCGTCCGTTCCGAAATAACGACGTGCCATGTTTTATATTCCTCCTTGGCTTGTGGGCTCAGCCGCGCGCGCGACTGTGATTCGCCGCTTCGCGCATGGCTGCCCAGACTTTCAATGCATCTACTGTTTGCGCGACGTCGTGCACGCGCAGAATCGCAGCGCCCCGTTCAGCGGCGCACACCGCCGCCGCAATACTGCCAGCAACGCGTTCCGGCGCCGGCCGACCCACCACCGCGCCGATCATCGACTTGCGCGACATGCCGGCAAGAATGGGATACGGCGGCTCGGCTCGCGGCGCCGTATCCGGCAGGTGGGCAAGCAGCGCATAATTGTGCTCGACCACGGCCTTGCCGAAGCCGAAACCTGGATCCACGCTGATGCGAGCACGCGCGATGCCAGCCTGTTCAAGCGTTGCGACGCGCTCCTCGAGAAACTCCCGAACGGCACTCACCACGTCATCATAGAGAGGCTCGCCGAGTTGCATGGTCTGCGGCTCACCGAGCATATGCATGACGCACAGGCCGCATTGGCTGTCGCGCACCGCGTCGATTGCGCCGGCCATCCGGAAGCCCCAGATGTCATTGATCAGATCGGCGCCCGCGGCCAATGCGTGGCGCATCACTTCAGGCTTGTATGTGTCGACCGACAGCGGCACATTCGCGCCGCGCAATTGCTCGACGAGAGGGATCACCCGCTCGAGTTCTTCGTCGAGCGGCACTGGCGGCGCACCGGGCCGCGTCGATTCGCCGCCGATGTCGATGATGTCCGCGCCGTCGAGCATCATACGCTCGGCCTGGCGCAACGCATCGCCGCGCATTGCGTATTTGCCGCCGTCGGAAAAAGAATCGGGTGTGACGTTCAGAATGCCCATGACCAACGGGCGTTCAAAGGTCAGCTTGAAACGGCCACACTGCAACGGTTCCGGAACTGGTAAAGCAGAAAATTCGACTTTCGACACGAGGAGATACTTCACGCAAACGAATAAATGCAAAACGGGCCGGTGTGAAAACACACCGGCCCGCACCTTCTAGTGGTCGCCGATCAGGCCGGAGCTGTTGCGCTACCCGGCTTGACCTCGGTACCCGGGCTGCCGCCCGATGAGGCGTCGCTTGCCGACGGCGGCGAGCTCTTCGGCGAGCGCGGCGGACGGCCAGCCATGATGTCGTTGATTTGATCGGCGTCGATCGTTTCCCACTCCATCAGTGCGGCGGTCATTGCCTCGACCTTGTCGCGGTTCTCGTCCAGCAGGCGCTTCGCGAGGTTGTACTGCTCGTCCAGCACACGGCGGATTTCGGCATCGACCTTCTGCTGCGTCGCTTCCGAAATGGTGCGAGTGAAGCCTCGGCCAAACGGCGTCGCGTCGTTTTCGTCGTCGACGTAGACCATTGGTCCGAGCGCATCCGTCATGCCGAAGCGGGCCACCATGGCACGCGCCGTTTGCGTCGCCTTGTTGAAGTCGTCCGACGCGCCGGTGCTGATCAGGTTCAGGAACAACTCTTCCGCAACGCGGCCACCGAACAGGATCGCGAGACGATCCAGCAGGTAGTCCTTCGAATACGTTTCGTTGTCATGCTCCGGCAACTGCCACGTCACGCCCAGCGCACGGCCGCGCGGAATGATCGTAACCTTATGCACCGGATCAGCCTTTGGCAGAAGCTTGGCGATCACCGCATGGCCCGACTCGTGGTACGCCGTTGCGCGCTTCGATTCTTCGCGAATCACGGCCGACTTACGCTCCGGACCCATGAAGATCTTGTCCTTCGCGTCTTCGAAGTCCGTCATTTCGACGATGCGCTTACCGCGGCGAGCCGCGAACAAGGCCGCTTCGTTCACGAGATTCGCGAGATCGGCGCCCGAGAAGCCCGGCGTGCCACGTGCGATCACTGCTGCATCGACGTCGTTCGAAATCGGCACCTTGCGCAGGTGGACCTTCATGATGTGTTCACGGCCGCGAATGTCCGGCAGACCGACATACACCTGACGGTCGAAACGGCCCGGACGCAACAGCGCCTTGTCGAGCACGTCCGAACGGTTGGTTGCAGCGATCACGATTACGCCCGAGTTCGCTTCGAAGCCGTCCATCTCGACGAGCATCTGGTTCAGCGTCTGTTCACGTTCGTCGTTACCGCCGCCCATGCCGGCGCCGCGATGACGGCCAACCGCGTCGATTTCGTCGATGAACACGATGCATGGCGCATGCTTCTTGGCTTGCTCGAACATATCGCGAACTCGAGCCGCACCGACACCCACGAACATTTCAACGAAGTCCGAACCCGAGATGCTGAAGAACGGCACTTTCGCTTCACCGGCGATAGCACGTGCCAGCAGCGTCTTACCGGTTCCCGGCGGCCCGACCAGCAGCACACCACGCGGAATACGGCCGCCCAGTTTCTGAAATTTCTGCGGATCGCGCAGGAAGTCGACCAGTTCGGAGACTTCTTCCTTGGCTTCGTCGCAACCGGCGACATCGGTGAAATTGATTGCGTTGTTGTTTTCGTCGATCAGACGTGCACGGGATTTACCGAACGAGAACGCACCGCCTTTCCCGCCTCCCTGCATCTGTCGCATCATGTAGAACCAGAAACCGATGATCAGGATCGTCGGCCCGAGGTAATACAGTGCGGACACCAGCGCATTGGGTTCGTCATCAGCCTTGCCGCTCACCTGAACGCCGTACTTCATCAGATCGCCGACCATCCAGATGTCGCCGGGCGACACGATCTGGTACTTCTGGCCGTCTGCTGGAGTGACCGTGAGGTTCCGCCCCTGGACAATGACGTTCTTGACTTTGCCGTTCTTTGCGTCGTCCATGAACTGCGAATAGGAAACGCCTTCCTGGACACGGGGCTTGTCGAACTGCTTGAACACCGTAAACAGCACCAGTGCGATAACCAGCCACACTGCTGCTTTCGAAAACATATTGTTGTTCAAAGCACCACTCCTTCACTTAGACGGGCGCCTACATTTGCCTTGCGGCACCACGAAAGCATTCTAATCCAGTCCGCAGACCCCTGCCATAAGGTTTCACTACCACAGAAATAGGACAGCGTGCCATTGCAGCACCCGTTTCTGAAGTCGTGATCGCATTAACGGCAGATGCGGAACCTTCCTGCAGCGCCTCTATGCGGGCCGCTTGAGATGCTTACCCAAAATAAACGTTTCTGACGATTTGTCCCGCGACGCTTTCGGCTTGCGGGCCCCCACTACCTTGAACTGATGCTTGAACTTTTCGACAATCTGGCTGTAACCGCTGCCATGAAAACATTTGACTAAAAGGGCACCATCCGGTTTCAGGTGATTTTGTGAGAATTCCAGCGCGAGATCGCATAGGTGCTCGATTCGCGCGGCATCCGCCACCGCCACTCCCGACAGGTTGGGCGCCATATCCGAAATTACAAGATCTACCTGACGTTCGCCGACCAATTCTTCCAGTTGCGCCAGAACCGAGTCTTCGCGGAAGTCACCCTGAATGAAGTGAACGTCGGCGACCGGCTCCATTGGCAGCAGGTCGAGCGCGATGATCGTGCCGTCGATCCCGCCTTCGCGCTCGGCGTCGCGCTGGGCGCCCTTGGCAAGTTTGTTGCGCGCATACTGGCTCCAGCTACCCGGCGTCGAGCCAAGGTCGACGATGACCTGCCCCGGGCGGATCAGCTTGTCCTGTTCGTCGATTTCCTTGAGTTTGTAGGCTGCGCGGGCGCGATAGCCCTCCCGCTGCGCCATTTTTACGTAAGGATCGTTGATGTGGTCATGCAGCCACGCGGTGTTGAACTTGTTTTTTGCCATTAAACGTTGAACTCTTGCTGCGTGATGTCACGCTTTAGCGGATAATACGCGGTTAATTCGCGCGGCCACCGCCAAAACTGGCGGCCATCCGCGATTCTGTTGTTCTGACGCGCCGCCCTGCCGAATCGCCTCGATCAAGTCAATCGAACGACTGTACCGGGGAACGCAGGTGCCGCCATTTTAGTCGAGTCTCCCACTTTCCATGCCCGCCCTCAAAGTCTCTTCCGACCAACGCGCCGAGTTGCGCTCCCAGGCACATGCGCTCAAACCGGTCGTACTCGTCGGCGCCGAAGGCTTGACCGACGCCGTGCTCTCCGAGATCAAGGTCCACCTTGGCGCTCATCAGCTCATCAAAATCCGCGTGTTCGGCGACGAGCGCGAAGCGCGCCTTGCGATCTACGAAGAAATCTGTGACAAGCTGAACGCCGCGCCGATCCAGCATATCGGCAAGCTGCTGGTGATCTGGAAGCCGGAAGCCACACAACCGGCGGCGAAGGCCAAACGCGGCGCACTGCCGAGCGCGCGCGAAGCCGCGGTGGAAGCCAAACCGGGCAAAGGCCGCGCGCCACGCGTCGTAACGGTCGTCAAGCCCAGCGAAATCCCGATGCGCAAACCGAAGGCAAAAGCAGTCGTGGTGCGCGGCAATGAACGTGTTACCCAAGGCGGCAACATCAAGCGCGCCAAGAAGCGCCAAAGCAGCGCGAAGCGCGCGCATCAGTCGTCGAAATAAGCGATTGATGAGAGGTGCGGGCGAGTCCCGCATCTCGGCGTTGCCCGCCGAACGCGTCTTGCAAGCTCAACATCGTGCTCAACGAAAGAAACCGCCGCCGAGTCGATTTGCCGGGACGCTGCGAAGCGCCCCACTGGTTCGCAACGTCAGCCAGTGACCTTGCCCGCCGTGTTGCGGGTACCTTGCTCCGCCGCCGCAACGCCTGCGCCCGCAGGTAACTTCCACACGAGCGCCACGCCCAGCAGGCTTTCGATCAGATAAAACAGACTCGACACGCCGTGCAGGATGCCAAAGCGCGTCGCATAAGCCGAATGGCCGACGTCGCTGCCCGCTTCGAGCGCGGCAATGCGCATGGCATTCATGAACGGCTGCAACGCGAAGTAGCCAACGAGCACGCAAACAAGCATGCCGGCGATCAGCCAGCGCAAGCGTCGATAGGCATCGCCGCCGCGGCGAACCAGTACGTTCGCAAGACCGAGCAGCAAAATGCCGCACACCGCACCCAGCACGCCTTCAATGCGAAACAGTTGCGCCGCGACCGCGCCCGCCGTCACTCGGTCGAGCGAGCTGAACAGCACGGGTGCGACGGCATAGCCGATAGTCAGCAGACTACCGACCCACACCACCGTCAATAACCGGAACAATCGATGCGGCATCTGGGGCACCAGGGGCGCGTTCAAACGTAGCTGACTGCGATGATTTCGTATTCGCGCACGCCGCCCGGTGCCTGCACCGACGCAACGTCGCCTTCCGACTTGCCGATCAAGGCACGCGCGATCGGCGAGCTGATCGAGATCAGGCCATGATCGATGTCCGCTTCGTCGTCGCCGACGATCTGATATTTGACGGACGCGCCCGAATCCAGGTCTTCCAGTTCCACCGTTGCACCGAACACCACGCGACCGTCCGCTTCCACCGCTGACGGGTCGATCACTTGCGCACCGGCCAGCTTCGATTCGATTTCGGCGATACGGCCTTCGATGAAGCCCTGCTTTTCCTTCGCCGCGTCGTACTCTGCATTTTCCGACAGATCGCCCTGGGCACGCGCTTCCGCGATCGAATTGATCACCGAGGGACGCTCAACCGATTTCAGGCGCTGCAATTCATCGCGCAACATTTCCGCGCCGCGCTTAGTCAATGGAACAGTGCTCATAAACAACTCTATGCAAAAAACAGCCGTAAAAAAAATCACCGCGGTTAAGTGCATTCCGCGGGGGCCAGAGCGCCGGGCAAAACCCGGTGCCAAGCACCTGCGGAACGCCGCTTAACCGCGGCACTTACATCTTGGACAGGTATTCGAAGCCTTAGTTTAGGCGAGCGTGCAGGCCTTGTAAATCATAGACTTCCAGGTCCTTCAAATAGCGCAAACCTTCCACTGCGGCCCGCGCGCCGGACATGGTCGTGTAGTACGTGACCTTGTTCGCCTGGGCGCTCATGCGGATCGAACGCGAGTCGGCGATCGCGGCGCGGGTTTCATCAACGGTCGTGAAGACCAGCGCGATTTCACCGTTCTTGATCATGTCGACGATGTGCGGACGGCCGTCCTTCACCTTGTTGACGACCTTGACCGGCACACCGGCCGCTTCGATGGCCGCGGCCGTACCCTTGGTCGCGACGATCGGATAACCGAGTTCGTGCAGCATGCGTGCGACTTCGACGGCCTTCGGCTTATCGGCGTCCATCACAGTCAACAGCACCGTGCCCGACTCCGGCAAACGCGAACCCGCCGCGAGTTGCGACTTGAACAAGGCTTCGCCGAAGGTCTGACCCACGCCCATCACTTCGCCGGTCGAACGCATTTCCGGTCCGAGCACCGGATCGACTGCCGGGAACTTGACGAACGGGAACACGGCTTCCTTCACGCTGAAGTACGGCGGGTCGATCTCTTTCGTCACGCCTTGCTGCGCCAGCGTCTGGCCGACCATTGCACGCGCGGCGATTTTCGCGAGCGGCAGGCTGGTCGCCTTCGACACGTACGGCACCGTACGCGAAGCACGAGGATTCACTTCGAGCACGTAGATGATGTCTTCTTTCGAACCGTCCGCCTGCGGCACCTGCTGGATCGCGAACTGCACGTTCATCAGGCCGACCACGTTCAGTGCCTTCGCCATGGCGCCCGTTTGACGCTTCAGTTCCGCGACGGTTTCCTTCGACAGCGAATACGGCGGCAGCGAGCACGCCGAGTCGCCCGAGTGCACGCCGGCCTGTTCGATGTGCTCCATCACGCCGCCGATGAACACGGCTTCACCGTCGGAGATGCAATCCACGTCGCATTCGATCGCGTCGTTCAGGAAGCGGTCGAGCAGCACCGGCGAGTCGTTCGACACCTTCACGGCCTCGCGCATGTAGCGCTCCAGGTCGCGCGGCTCGTGGACGATTTCCATCGCGCGGCCACCCAGCACGTACGACGGACGCACCACCAGCGGATAGCCGATTTCGTCGGCGAGCTTGAGCGCTTCGTCTTCGGCGCGCGCGGTGCGATTCGGCGGCTGACGCAGACCGAGGTCCTGCAGCAGCTTCTGGAAACGCTCGCGGTCTTCCGCGGCGTCGATCATGTCCGGCGACGTGCCGACGATCGGCACACCGTTGGCTTCGAGATCGAGCGCGAGCTTCAAAGGCGTTTGACCGCCGTATTGCACGATCACGCCGACCGGCTTCTCCTTGTCGACGATTTCGAGCACGTCTTCGAGCGTCAGCGATTCGAAGTACAGACGATCGGACGTGTCGTAGTCGGTCGAAACGGTTTCAGGGTTGCAGTTGACCATGATCGTTTCGTAGCCGTCTTCGCGCATGGCGAGCGCGGCGTGCACGCAGCAGTAGTCGAACTCGATGCCCTGCCCGATCCGGTTCGGGCCACCGCCCAGCACCATGATCTTCTTGTTGTTGGTCGGGTTCGCTTCGCACTCTTCCTCATAGGTCGAGTACATGTAAGCGGTTTTCGTTGCGAACTCGGCCGCGCAGGTGTCGACGCGCTTGTACACCGGGCGCACGTTCAACTCGATACGGCGTTGACGCACTTCCGCAGGCTTCGCGCCGAGCAGTTTCGCGAGACGCCGATCCGAGAAGCCGCTTTGCTTCAGGTACTTCAGCTCTTCCTTCGAAAGGCTCCCGAGTGTGCGGCCGGCCAGCGCCTTTTCCTTCAGGATGATCTGTTCGATCTGCGCGAGGAACCACGGGTCGATCGAGGTTTCCTCGAAAATCTCTTCAGCCGTCATGCCGACACGGAACGCGTCGCCCACGTACCAGATACGATCCGGGCCGGCTTCGCCGATCTCGCGGATGATCTCGTCACGGTTATCGGTCTTTTCGTCCAGACCGTCCACGCCGACTTCGAGACCGCGCAGCGCCTTCTGGAAAGACTCCTGGAAGGTGCGGCCGATTGCCATCACTTCGCCGACCGACTTCATTTGCGTGGTCAGACGCGAATCGGCTTCGCGGAATTTTTCGAACGCGAAACGCGGGATCTTGGTGACGACGTAGTCGATCGTCGGTTCGAACGACGCCGGGGTCTGGCCGCCGGTGATTTCGTTCTTCAATTCGTCCAGCGTGTAGCCGACGGCGAGCTTGGCCGCGACCTTGGCGATCGGGAAACCCGTTGCCTTCGAAGCCAATGCCGACGAACGCGACACACGCGGATTCATTTCGATCACGATCATCCGGCCGTCTTTCGGATTGATCGAGAACTGCACGTTCGAACCGCCGGTGTCGACGCCGATCTCGCGCAGCACCGCGAGCGATGCGTTCCGCAGGACCTGATATTCCTTGTCGGTGAGCGTTTGCGCCGGAGCAACCGTGATCGAGTCGCCGGTGTGGATGCCCATCGGGTCCAGGTTTTCGATCGAGCAGACGATGATGCAGTTGTCCTTCCTGTCGCGGACCACTTCCATCTCGTACTCTTTCCAGCCGAGCAGCGACTCTTCGATCAGCAGTTCGCGCGTGGGCGACAGGTCGAGACCGCGCTTGCAGATCTCTTCGAACTCGTCGCGGTTATACGCGATACCGCCGCCCGAGCCGCCCAGCGTGAACGACGGACGAATCACCACCGGATAACCGCCGCTGCCGGTTTGCGCGGCGATGTCGGCCTGCACCTGCAGCGCTTCTTCCATGGAATGCGCGGTGCCCGATTTGGCCGAACCGAGGCCGATCTTGGTCATCGCGTCTTTGAACTTCTGGCGGTCTTCCGCCTTGTCGATCGCTTCCGGCGACGCGCCGATCAGTTCGACCTTGTACTTTTCCAGCACGCCGTGCGCGTGCAGATCGAGCGCGCAGTTCAGCGCGGTCTGGCCGCCCATCGTCGGCAGGATCGCGTCGGGGCGCTCCTTCGCGATGATGCGCTCGACCACTTCCCACGTGATCGGCTCGATGTAGGTCACGTCGGCCGTGTTCGGGTCGGTCATGATCGTCGCCGGATTGCTGTTGACGAGAATGACCTTGTAGCCTTCCTCACGCAGCGCCTTGCATGCCTGCGCGCCCGAGTAGTCGAACTCGCACGCCTGGCCGATGATGATCGGACCCGCGCCGATGATGAGGATGCTCTTGATGTCTGTCCGCTTGGGCATAACGCTCTCGCTAATGTATTCCTGAATTCTTTCCGTCGGCGCGCGTCGCGGTTACGCTGCGCGCGCTCTGCTCTGTCTGGTCCGGCTCGCCGCGTGTTCGCCGCGTGTTGGTCGCGTGTTGGTCGCGTGTTCGTCGCGCATACGCCGCTTGTGCGTCGATCACGCGCGGCGCGAGCCGTGCGCCGCCGAGACTTTGATGCCGCTTTATGCCGCAGCGGTCTTGCCGGCCTTCTTCGTGTCCATCAACGCCGTGAAGCGGTCGAACAGATAGGCGATGTCATGCGGGCCAGGCGACGCTTCCGGGTGACCCTGGAAGCAGAACGCCGGCTTGTCGGTCAGCGCGAAGCCCTGCAGCGTGCCGTCGAACAGCGAGACGTGCGTGGCGCGGGCGTTGGCGGGCAACGTGTCGGCGTCGACCGCGAAGCCGTGGTTCTGCGACGTGATCACCACACGGCCGTTGTCCAGATCCTTCACGGGATGGTTCGCGCCGTGGTGGCCGGTCTTCATCTTCATGGTTTTGGCGCCGACCGCGAGTCCCATGATCTGATGGCCGAGGCAGATGCCGAAGGTCGGAATGCCACGCTCGATCAGCTCCTTCGTGGCGCGAATCGCGTAGTCGCACGGTTCCGGATCGCCCGGGCCGTTCGACAGGAATACGCCGTCCGGATTGAGCGCGAGCGCGTCGGCCGCAGTGGCTTGCGCCGGCAGCACCGTGACGTGGCAGCCGCGTTCAGCCAGCATGCGCAGGATGTTGTACTTGACGCCGTAATCGAACGCCACGACGCGGTACTTCGGCGCGGTTTGCGTTCCGTAGCCCTCGCCCAGACGCCATTCGGTCTGGGTCCACTCGTACGATTCCTTCGTCGACACGACCTTCGCGAGGTCCATGCCCGCGAGGCCCGGGAACGAGCGTGCGAGTTCGATGGCGCGGGCTTCGTCGTCCGAGCCGGCGAGGATCGCGCCGTTCTGCGCACCCTTGTCGCGCAGAACGCGAGTCAGCATGCGGGTATCGAGACCGGCGATGGCGACCACGCCTTCGTCCTGCAGATATTGCTGGAGCGTGCGCTCCATGCGGAAGTTCGACGCGAGAACCGGCAGATCACGAATGATCAGGCCGGCGGCATGGACTTTCGTTGCTTCGACGTCTTCGGCGTTCACGCCGACGTTGCCGATATGCGGATACGTGAGGGTCACGATCTGGCGCGCGTAGCTCGGGTCAGTCAGGATTTCCTGATAGCCGGTGATAGCGGTGTTGAACACGACTTCGCCGATGGTATGCCCGGGGGCGCCGATCGAGTAACCACGAAAGACCGTGCCGTCGGCGAGCGCGAGCAGAGCGGGAGAAAATGACGGCAACACGGGAGACTCCTTGGGGAACACCCTGTTGCCGACCTGTCTATCCGACTGCGAGCCGCAGCGAGACGCATCCGGGATGCGCGCGCAGACTCGCTCGCGAACTGCCGTTGACGTTGCAAGGGGCGCGATGGGTCCATTGTGTGGACGGATCGGCTGGGGGCGAAGCCCGGCTTGCTACGCCAGTGGCGCGCGGCGGATGAACGGTATGGGAGAGGTAGGCGCTAGGGTGCGGGTTGATAAGCTCAAACCTTGGAATTATAGCGTGAAAACGCCCTTCCGTCCAAATCCGAGATGGCAAGCGAGCTTGGGAAAGCACGCCTGAAAGCCGCTCAAAGCCTTGCTGCGTCTGGCGCGGCCGACATTCGACATAATTTCCACGGGTTCGAATCGGGATAGTCCGAGCCTGGTGGCGACGGTCACCAGAATTACGCCGGCGGACTGCTCAGAGTGGCGAATCGACGCGGCTGGCAGCATCGAGGCGTGCTCGAGACAGTGTTTAGCGAACTCAAGCTTCCTGTTCGAGGTGGACTTCAGGCGGACACAGCTGTTTTTTGCGGCCAGGCAATACGTACCAGATCGCGCTCAGCATCTGCAGCGCGACCAGAATGCCCCACGCGGTCAAATGCGCGGCCGCCGGATAATGGCCACCACTCGCAGGCCAACGTGAAAGCACCGCGCCCACGCCGATCTGGAAGCCGAAAATCAGCAGGAAGATGATCAACGTCAGTGTGGTGTTCACCCGGCCGATCATCTGCGCGGGGAAGTGCCGGGCCATGACCGCGTAGCTGAGAATGCCCGTGCCACCAAAGATCCCGTACGCCGCCCACAAGAGAGCCGCGGGCAGCGGCGCCTTGAACATGATCAGCAACTGCGTCAGCACATACAGCGCCATGCCGATGCCGCAAAACGCATGGAGCGAGATGCCGCGCCGCTCGAGACCGCGCGCCGCCGCGCCGAAGCCCACGCAGCCGGCCATCATCGCGAAGCCGAGAACCGACACGAGCGCTGCCGCCTCGCGCGGCCCGAAGCCCTGCACGTCACGCAACCACGCGCCGACCCAAAGCGACTGCATTGCATAGAAGACGCCTTGCGTGACGACCGAGAACGACGCGATCTTCCAGAACGCCGCGCTGCGCAAAATATGCAGCGTGCCTTTGAACTGCGCGCCGAGACTCGCCTGGTGATGGGTTTCCTTCGTGTCCGGCGCGAGCGTCCATTGCGCCAGCGCGACGAGCACGGTCAGCAAGCCCAGCCCGACGCAGACCATGCGCCAACTGGCAAACGTCAGCACCCACGTCAGCGGCGAGCCGACCATCACGCCGCCGAAGCCGCCGATCGCCATCACCAGTCCGTTCATTAACGGCAGGCGTGCCGGCGCAAAGTGTTGCGCCAATGCCTTGAAGGCGGCGCCGAGACAGACGGAGACACCCACGCCGATCAGCAGCCGCCCCGCCATCATCGCGCCGACGCCCTGCGCGGCGCCGAACACGCCGATGCCGAGCGCAGCAAACAGCAGCGTGGCGGCCGTGACCCGCCGCGCGCCGAAGTGATCGAGCAGGACGCCGGCTGGAATCTGAGCGCCCGCAAAGCCAAGAAAATAGAGACTGGTGAGCAAGCCCAGATCAGCCGCCGACAAGCCGAGATCACGCGTAATGAACGGCGCAAAGCCGAGGTTGACGCCGCGAAACACGTAGGAAACGAAATAACCGGCGGAAAACAGCAAAAAGACGCGCAGCTGGGTCGACGACATAAGCTCCTGGATCAGGCGGCTGGCCGGATCAATTTGATCCAAAGCACGAACGATAAAGGAAAAGCGCCGGCTTTACCCAAAATGATCTGCAGAATGAAAAACGCCGTCACCACAGGTGACGGCGTTGGAAAAAGCACGGTGCGTGATCGGAGCGCAATTCATGCGCTGCCCCCGCAACGCATGTGGTCACTACCGTGTGAGCCGCTATTGGTCTACTTACCCTTCTTCGCGTTGGCCGCGGTCTTCGGGCGGCTCTCTGCCGCAGCCTTCGACGCCTTGCTGGACGCGGAAGCCGACACCTTGGTCACCTTGCCCTTACTGGCGCTCGATGCCGTCGGCTTGCTGACTTTGCCTGCCGGTTCGGAAACCTTCACCACGCCTGACCGGCCACGACCCTTCTTGTTATCGTAGCGCGAATCGGTTCTCGTGTCCGCGACACGGGTGCCGATCTTCTCGACGCCGCCGCCCTGCACGTCCGTCGCGATGCGCTCAGGGCCCGGTTCGCTCGGCATCGCCTTGCCGACCGGCACGTGCAGCACGATCACCTGGCCGCGCGAGACGCTGTCCCGGTGCGTGCGGTTCCATGCTTTCAACTGACCGATCGACACGCCGTAACGCACGGCAATGGCAGCCATGGTCTGATTGCGGCGCACGCGAATCAGCATCTTGCGCGTGTCGGGGACGTCAGGTTCCATTGCCAGCACCGCGCTTTCAGCCACGTCCGCGCTGATGTCTTCGTCGTCGTCCGAACCGCGCGGCACGACGATCGTGGAGCCGGGCTTCAGGCGCATGCCGACGGGAATCTTGTTCACTTCCATCAGCGTGTCGGCATCGACACCGATTTTCTGCGCGATCGCCGCCGGCGCCGCGCGCTCGGTGACCGTATACGTGGTCCACGACGACAGCGAGCCGGAGTAGGTCTTCAGATTGCGTTCGAACGCGCTGGCGTTGTCGAACGGCAGCAGGATCTGCGGCTGCGTGGCGCCGAGAATGACCGGCTTTCTGAACGACGGATTCAACGAGCGGAACTCGTCCGTGGAGAGATTCGCAAGCTTGGCGGCCATGTCCACGTCGATATCGTGCGAGGTGGTCACCGTCACGAAATACGGGTGGTTCGGAATGGACGGCAGCGCGAGCCCGTACATTTGCGGGTTCATCACGATGTTCTTCACCGCCTGCAGCTTGGGCACGTAGTTACGTGTCTCGTTCGGCATGCGCAGGCTCAGGTAATCAGTCGGTAGGCCCGCCGCTTCGTTACGCGCGATCGCGCGCTGCACGTTGCCCTCGCCCCAGTTGTACGCCGCGAGCGCCAACTGCCAGTCGCCGAACATGTCATGCAGACGCGACAAATAATCGAGCGCGGCACTGGTCGAGGCCAGCACGTCGCGGCGCTCGTCCTGCCACATGTTCTGCTTGAGATTGTAGGTGCGCCCCGTGCCCGGCATGAACTGCCACATGCCGGCCGCCTTCGCTACCGACAAAGCCTGCGGGCTATACGCCGACTCGATGAACGGCAGCAACGCGAGCTCGGTCGGCATATGGCGCGCTTCGAGCTCTTCGACGATGTGGTACAGATACTTCTGCGAGCGCTCGGTCATGCGCTGCACGTAATCGGGACGCTGCGCATACCAGTTCACCTGCATGTCGACGAGGTCGGTTTGCAGGTCCGGCATCTGGAAACCACGGCGAATACGGCCCCAAAGATCGGCGTCGGCGCTCGTCAACTGCGCGACGGAGCCCTGGTCGACGTTAATCGTTTCTTTGGCGGTGGCGCTCTTACGAAGGGCGTCGGCTACGGCTTGCTGACTGGCGGGATTTGTTGCGGTGGAAAGGCTACTCGTCGTTGGTCCCTGGCTCGCGCAGGCGGCGAGCGTCAGAACCAGCAACGCACTTAAGATAAATCGCATGAACGTCTCGGCTTCCACAAGGGCTGGAATTTGCAGCCGATAGTACGAAACGGCAACGTTTACGTCAATCGGAAAATTACGAAAAAATCAAGTAAATCTTGGGCTTGGCGAATTTTTCCGATTCTTCGCGTGAACAACACCCTTCATTGGAACGGGTCAACGGAAGCGGTTTTTCCATTCGCGCATCAACGTAAAGGCCGTCAATCGATCGGACACTTTTTCGTGTAACTGCTGTTGCAGGCTCGCCTGGACTGCCGGATTATCCGCGCGCAAAAACGGATTCACCGCGCGTTCATGGGCGATCGTGGTGGGCAGTGTCGGCACGCCCCGCGCGCGCAATTCGCTCGCCTTATCCCGCCAGGCTTGCAGTTCGACGTTGGCGGGTTCGCAGGCGAGCGCGAAGCGGATATTCGAGAGCGTGTACTCGTGGGCGCAATGAACCTCGGTCGCGCCGGGCAGCGCGGCAAGCGCGTCCAGCGAAGCGAGCATCTGCTTCGGCGTGCCTTCGAACAGCCGGCCGCAACCGCAGGCGAACAGCGTGTCGCCGCAAAAAACGTGCGGCGTGCCGCGCGGGTCGGCCGCCTGAAAATAAGCGATGTGCCCGCTCGTATGACCCGGCACATCGAGCACGCTCAATTCGAGCGCGGGGGCCGCAATCGACACGTGATCACCATTTTTCAGACGGCGCGTGAGATGCTCGATCGCCTCGCCCGCCGGGCCGTAGACGGGCACGTCCTGGCCGTTCAGCAGATCGGCCACCCCACCGACGTGGTCTTGATGATGGTGCGTGAGTAAAATAGCGCTCAGCCGCCAACCCCGCTTCGCCAGATAAGCTTGCACGGGGGCGGCCTCACCCGGATCGACGACGACCGCATTGTGTCCGTCGGAGACGACCCAGATGTAATTGTCATCAAACGCCGGGACCGGTACGTACTCGAGCGCATTCATAGGCGACGCATTCTCTGATATGACTGATCGAGCGATTATAGACTGGCCCGCGTGGACCGATTCGCCGCCTGGCCGCTACGTGCTCGAGTGGGAACAGACCCAGCTCGATCGCGTGGTGTCGGACGTGTTCGGTTACCATGCGCTGCAACTCGGCCTGCCGCAGCTCGACGCATTGCGCGAAAACCGCATGCCGTGCCGCGGGCTCGTGCTCGACGCCGCGAGCGGTGCGAGCGCGCCTTACGCTTTTCCGCGCGGGCTGGGACATGGGGTCAGCAACGGCGCGCGCAACGGTTTGAGCAACGGCGGCGCACAAGGCGGACTTGCAGGCCTGCCGGCGCCGGTCGGGCGCAGTGCCGTGTGGTGCGACCTGCTGGACTTGCCGTTCGAAGCACAGAGCGTCGATCTGATCGTGATGCCGCACACGCTGGAATTCACGAGCGATCCTCACCGTCTTCTGCGCGAAGCCGAGCGCGTGCTGATGCCCGAGGGCCAGTTGATTATTTTGGGCTTCAACTCGCTGTCGCTCTGGGGCGCGCGGCAGTCGGTCGGCAAGATGACCGGCCGGCCTTTCGTGCCGGCGGCTGTCGACCTGATTGCCTTCACGCGCCTGAAAGACTGGATCAAACTGCTGGGCTTCGACCTTGAACGCGGGCGCTTCGGCTGCTATCGTCCGCCGCTTGGCAGCGAACAATGGCTGTCGCGCTACGGTTTCATGGAAGCCGCCGGCGACCGCTGGTGGCCGATCTTCGGCGCCACCTACATGATCAAGGCGATCAAGCGCGTGCGCGGCATGCGCCTCATCGGCCCGTTGAAAGTGAAGAAACCCGTCCTCGCCGCAGGCCTCGCGCCCGCCGCCACACCGAATACACGCAACCACACTCAATGACTTCCGATCTCATCGATATTTATACCGACGGCGCCTGCAAGGGCAATCCCGGCCCCGGCGGCTGGGGCGCGCTGCTGCGCTTCGGCGACCAGGAAAAAGAACTGTTCGGCGGTGAACCCAACACCACCAACAACCGCATGGAACTGATGGGCGTGATCGCCGCGCTCGAAGCGCTCAAACGCCCCTGCAAGGCGGTCGTGCACACCGACTCGCAGTACGTGCAGAAAGGCATCAGCGAATGGATCCACGGCTGGAAGAAAAAAGGCTGGATCACCGCCGCCAAGCAGCCGGTGAAGAACGCCGATCTGTGGAAGCGGCTCGACGCGCTCGTCGCGCAACACGAAATCGAATGGCGTTGGGTGCGCGGGCATAATGGCCACCCGGAAAACGAGCGCGCCGATCAGCTGGCCAATCGCGGCGTCGCATCACTCGCGCAGATTTGATTCTTGCTGCGACGGCCGTGCCGGCTAGCCGCGCGTGCCATCTTTTTTTGCTGCAATTTTCTGAGGCAGGCTAATCCGACATGCGTCAACTCATCCTCGATACCGAAACCACCGGCCTGAATCCCCGCACCGGCGACCGGATTCTCGAACTCGGCTGTGTCGAACTGGTGAACCGCCGGCTCACCGGCAACAACCTGCATTTCTATATTAACCCTGAACGCGACAGCGATCCGGGTGCATTGGCCGTTCACGGCCTCACCACCGAATTCCTGAGCGACAAGCCGAAGTTCGGCGAGATCGCCGATCAGTTCCGCGATTTCATCCAGGGCGCGGACCTGATCATTCACAACGCACCGTTCGATATCGGCTTTCTGGATGTCGAGTTCGCCCTGCTCGGCTTGCCGCCGGTGAACACCTACTGCGGCGAAATCATCGACACACTGGCGCGCGCCAAGCAGATGTTCCCTGGCAAGCGCAATTCCCTCGACGCGCTGTGCGATCGCTTCGGCATCAGCAACGCGCACCGCACGCTGCACGGCGCGCTGCTCGACTCGGAACTGCTCGCCGAAGTCTATCTGGCGATGACGCGCGGCCAGGAAAGCCTCGTCATCGACATGCTCGGCGATTCACATGCCGGCGGCGATGCGCGCGCACCGCGTGTCGCGCTCGACTCGCTGGATCTGGTCGTGCTCGCCGCCAGCGACGACGAACTGGCCGCGCACCAGGCGGTACTCGACGGTCTCGACAAGGCGATCAAGGGCACGAGCGTGTGGCGACTCGAACCCGCGCCGACCGCGGATGAGCAAACCGCTTAAAAAGTACTGGACGAGTGCAAAAATCCCTGACATAATTCGGCTCTCTTCGGGTGGTTAGCTCAGCGGTAGAGCACTGCCTTCACACGGCAGGGGTCACTGGTTCGATCCCAGTACTACCCACCAGAATTTTGGTGTGTCGATCACCGAAGACTAAAGGGCTTACGCAGAAATGCGTAAGCCCTTTTTCATTTGCGGCCGTTGGTCGCTGTGCGCTGCTGCGAGCTTTTGCTGCACGCCGAAAACCGTATGGAATGCCAGGTAGATCTCGGCGTGCTCTGCAGCGGTTGAGCCACTCGCCTCGCTCCAAACGATTTGCATCGATCAGATCGAAGCAGCGTCACAAGACCTCGCATCGCGCTTTGCCGTCAACACCGAATCTTCGTACGTTTGCGGGCGCCGAATACTGCTGATATAGTTGGCACTCGGGCATTCGCCCCGTCCTTTTTCTTCACTTCATTCGACCACAGGGAGGCGCCCCATGTTTGCAATGCGTATCGCCGCCCCTGGCATGGTTTCGCGAGCGTTGTCGCGACCTTAAGTTTCTCAGGTTGCTCATTCGCTGCTCACGCGGTTCCGCCTGAAAAGGCGCTCCGCGCAATTCCCAGACAGTCCGCAGTTCCATCGCCCGTGCATAGCGGCGCGTTTTGACTGTCTCGTCCTTTCGCTTCTGACTGGAACCTCGGTGCGCTCATGCGTCACCGGGTCGTGGCAAATGACCAGAAAAAAACTCGACTTTCGCGGACAGGCCTTCAAGGACGTCCTCGGCTTTACCTTCCATCATTGGGCGCAGCAGCCCTGGCGCATTCTCGTGATTACGGGGCTGGTGCTGCTCTCCGCGTTGGCCGACGTGCTCACGCCGATGTTCGCCGGACGTCTCGTCGACGCCATCGCGTCGGGCGCGGCCAGCAACGCAGTGGCCTGGCACGCGGCAGTGACGGCGTTCTGCGTGCTGAGTGCGCTCGGCCTCGGCGCCACGCTGCTGCGGCAAGGCGTGTACTTCAATATCATCAGGCTCACGCTCAAGATGATGAGCGAGATCGCCGCGAACGCGTTTCATCGGGTGCAACGCTTCTCGACCGACTGGCACGCGAACAGCTTCGCCGGCTCCACGGTGCGCAAGATCACGCGCGGCATGTGGGCGCTCGACCTGCTCAACGACACGCTGCTGATCGCGTTGTTGCCGTCGCTCGTCATGCTGGTCGGCGCCACGACCCTGCTCGGCTGGCGCTGGCCGATGATGGGCGCGGTGGTCGGCATCGGCTCGGTGCTGTATATCGCGGTGACCGTGGCCATGTCGCTCGGCTTCGTGGCGCCGGCTGCGCGCCTCGCAAACGCATGGGATACGCGCATGGGCGGCGCGCTCGCCGACGCAGTCAGCTGCAACGGCGTAGTCAAGGCATTCGGCGCAGAAGAGCGCGAAGAAGCGCTGCTCGCGCGCGTGATCGGCAAATGGCGGCATCGTACGCGCCGCACGTGGATGCGCGGCACGATCAACGGCGGCATCCAGGGCGGCATGCTGGTGGCAATCCAGGCCGCCATTCTCGGCGCGGCGCTGCTGTTGTGGGCGCGCGGCGAGGCAAGCGTCGGCGACATCACGTTCGCGCTAACCATGTTTTTCATGCTGCAAGGCTATCTGCGCGACGTGGGCATGCACATCCGCAACCTGCAACGCTCGGTCAACGACATGGAAGAACTGGTGTCGCTGGAAAGCCAGCCGCTCGGTATCGAGGACCGGCCCGGCGCAGGTCCGATCGTGATCGGCAAAGGCGAGATCCGTTTCGAGCACGTCACCTTCCATTACGGCGCGAGCGGCCAGCCGCTGTACGACAACTTCTCCGTGCGTATCGCGCCGGGCGAGCGCGTCGGACTGGTCGGGCATTCGGGCTCGGGGAAAACTACGTTCATCAAGCTGATCCAGCGGCTCTATGACATTTCGGAAGGCCGCATCACGATCGACGGTCAGGACATCGCCCGGGTGCGGCAGGCGTCGCTGCGCAGCCAGATCGCGATCGTTCAGCAGGAGCCGGTGCTGTTTCACCGCTCGCTTGCCGAGAACATTGCGTATGCGCGGCCCGGTGCGAGCCGCGCCGAGATCGAACGCGCCGCGAAGCTCGCGAGCGCGCACGACTTCATCGCGGCGCTGCCCCAAGGCTACGACACGCTGGTCGGTGAACGCGGCGTCAAGCTGTCGGGCGGCGAACGTCAGCGCGTGGCCATCGCACGGGCATTTCTCGTCGACGCACCGATCCTGATTCTGGACGAGGCGACGTCGAGTCTCGACAGCGAAAGCGAAGTGCTGATCCAGCAAGCCATGGAGCGGCTGATGATGGGCCGCACGACGTTGGTGGTGGCGCACCGTCTTTCCACCGTGCGCGCGCTGGACCGCTTGCTGGTGCTGGATAAAGGCAAGGTGATCGAGGAAGGCAGTCACGACGCGCTGATCCGACTCGAAAACGGCCTCTACCGGCGGCTGTTCGAGCGTCAGGCACTGGAACTGATCAAGGGGCTGGGCGAGCCGGAACTCGCGAATCATGCCTCGCGGCCGAGTGCGATCCGCACGGACGATTCCAGCTTGCTGGTCGGGAAGTAAATGATGCTAGTCGTGTGGGATGTCCGCTGGAAACCGCCGGTGTAAGCCGGCGGTTTTTGGGGGCGTTGGGGCGGCTTTTAGGCAGTTTTTAGGCAGCGTTTTGCCGCCAATCGTTTTCCCATGCACTCAACGATCTCCTGAGCGCCGCTCTCCGCAAGCGTCCAACCACCCTTCGGCAGCCCCGGCTACACCACGCCCGCCGGCAACCCTACCCCGCGCGCCATCCCGGTGGCCGCCAACACCACAACCACCATCAATATCGTCTGGATCACGCTGAAGCGTGCGTACGAGCGCGCCTTGTGCAGATCGGGCGCGGCGCCTTTTCTGATGGCGGCCCGCCAGCGCATCAGCGCAAGCATCGACGGCACTTCGAGGATAAGAATGACCACGACCAAGGTCATCTTGAGGTGAAAGAGCGGCTCGTGGAGATAGTAATCGGCGCCCTTTTCAAACCCACCGAAAGCGCGCATCAACCCGGTGACGATCAGCACCAACGCCGAGATGCCCCAGCCGGTATCCGCCCGGAAAACGGATCGTAGCGCGGCTGGCACCGTGGCGCGGCGCAGCGCCCACGTGCGCCGCAGAATCGACGCGAGTGCGAAGCCATAAGCAAGCAGATGGATGGCGGCAAGCAACCAGCGAACCAGCATGGCGACTCCTGCAAAGGACGCAATACGATCGTTGTATGTCTCACTCGCCCGCGCTGAAGCGCCGGGCGCCATGACTTCATTATCGACTACGGCTCAATTTACAACGCCTGCTTCGACCACAGGGTGTGGCCAACTGCACAAACCGGCAGATTCAGACCTGCTGCAAGGATGTGTCAAGCGCACGGGCGGCGACCCGATCGCGCTCGGTCGTCAGTGCGGTACGGAACACGGTTTGGCGATTGTGACCCGCCGCAGCCGGCGAATCCCACAACAATTCGATTTTCGGACGGCGACCGAACGCGCCACGCGCAAGCGACGGCGCAGCGGCCGCCCCGAGTGACGCGCCGGAGCCGCCCGGCTCGCCTGCGGCGCTGAACGCCACTGCGGGCGTGGGCGTCGGCGTGGGTCGCGCGGCTTGCCCGGCAGCCCAGCGCACGGACAATTCGCGCGCGTCGTACTGCCCCACTTTGCGGCGCTCCGCCCACACAATGACCGTGCGCGTGACCGGGTCGAGCGAAACGGCATAGCGGCCGATCGCAAACCGGCGCGCGGCGATATTGGTACGCCACAGCGCGCGCGGGCGGCAGATCCACAGCACGGCCGCATACAGCGCCGGCGCGGCCAGCAACCAGCCGTTGGACGCCGCCACCGCGTTGGCGGCGCGGCGCCAGCCGGCGCTCGCCGCGAACGCACCGACCGACCAGACTGCAAAGAGGAAGCCGAGAAAAGCAAACAGACGCAACGCTTGCCGCAGCCATTGCGGCAGCGGATGAAACGGACGCTCGGCGACAGCGCGCGCGCCCGGCAGGAAAATCAGAAGGAACAGGAAGACGAGGTTGATGCACGCCCAAGGCGAGGACACCATGGCCAGCAGCGATGCGCCCGCATCCATCTGCGCCATGGAAAAGAGCCAGCGAGCGAGGAGCACGAGACCGATGGCGCGCAACGCGAAAATCGTTCCGGCGCCAGGCGCCGCGTTCGCACGCGTCTCTTTCGTTCTCGCCAAGGCATCCTCCTGTCGTCGGCGGCGCCGCAGCCAAATTTGCGGCACGGCCATTATAGGGATTTTACGGAGAGCGGCTCATTCTTAACGGCCGAAACCGCTCACTTTCGTCGGTTCATTGAAAAAAGCGCGGCGCGCTTGCAACAACGCCCCGTGGGCCGGTGGCACACGGGGCGTTGCTGGAGGCTGGCAGAGCACCGCAAAGCGCTCCTCAACCGAATCGACTCATCTGTTGCGCATGAACCGACGGCGATTAGCCGGCGTTGACTTCGCGCAGCACGGTGCGGTGCTTCTGACGCAGCAGTTCTTCGTAGGTGGCAACGTAGTTCTGCGCCATGACCTTCGACGAAAAGCGCGATTCGAACGCCTTGCGCACGTTGGCGCGCGACAGCGTGTGCAGACGCTTGACCGCGGCGACCGCGCTGATTTCGTCTTCGACGACGAAGCCCGACACGCCGTTTTCGATCACTTCCGGCACCGAACCGCGGTTAAACGCGATCGCCGGCGTACCGCACGCCATCGCTTCGATCATGACCAGACCGAAGGGCTCCGGCCAGTCGATCGGGAACACCAGTGCGTGCGCATTGCCGAGGAACTCACGCTTTTCGGCTTCGCCGATTTCGCCGATGTACTCGACGTGCGGGAGCGCCATCAGCGGCTTGATCACTTCTTCGTAATAGGCACGGTCGGCCTTGTCGATCTTGGCGGCGACCTTGAGCTTCATGCCTGCCTGGCCGGCGATGCGGATCGCGCGGTCGAGGCCCTTCTCCGGCGAGACGCGGCCGAGGAACGCGAGGTAGCCCGGCTCGACGTTGTCGATCGGCGTGAGCACGTTTTCCGGCAGGCCGTGATAAACGGTTTGCAGCCAGTTCGCCTGTTGCAGCGGAATACGCTGGTTGTCCGAAATCGACACCACCGGCACGTCGCTGAACGTATTGAAGATCGGCTGCAGTTCCGGCAGGTCGAGACGGCCGTGCAGCGTGGTCAGGAACGGCACCGGCTGGCGGGCGAACAACGAGAACGGGTAGTAGTCGATGTGGAAATGCAGCACGTCGAATTCGTCCGCGCGGCGGCGCACTTCTTCCAGAAGCAGCATGTGCGGCGCCATCACGTCACGGATGGTCGGGTCGAGGCGCAGCGCCTGCGGCCAGAAAGCTTCGAGTTTCGCGGAGGTTTGCGAATCGCCGCTCGCAAAGAGCGTGACGTCGTGGCCCTGCTCGACCAAAGCCTCGGTCAGGTAGGACACCACACGTTCCGTACCACCATACAGCTTGGGAGGAACCGCCTCGTGCAACGGAGCGATTTGAGCGATTCGCATAATGAAGAACTCCTCGTAAAAAATCAGGCAAAGGTACTGCGTTTGGTAAAAGCGACTCGCTTGCTCGCCAGGGCAGTCTGGCCGGATATGCCGGCGCGGGCCTGATTCTTTCGAGAAATCCTGCGATGGATCGCTTGGGTAGTGAGCCCAGACTGGTTGTCAGCGTCTGTGCATGTGCCGGTAAACGCACGCAAGACACCTACGTTGACAAACTGTCAGAAATTTCGGTGGGCCTACAGAGCATGCATTATCAATGCCGGGATTCTCGCTGCACCACAACATTTCAAAGTCTTTACGTTGTTACAAAGGCGAAACACTTTGCAAACCCTTGTTTTCTAAGACAGTTCTACAGTGTCAACTGGTTTGCAGCGCAGCAACGCCAGAACGGCGCGGTAAGGTCCCGAGTCAACTTTGCCGGCAAACATTGAAGAAATGCCGCGCCGCAGTTGAATGCAATTTGTAATTATATCCTGAATTGGTTCCGCGGCCTGCGGCAACCTGACCCGCCGGCGGGTCGTGTCGCGGCAGGTTTCGAACGTCCATCGCGAGATCAATCGCGCCAAGGCCCGATAACACAGGGCGCAATCGCTTTTGCATGTTTACAATGCGAAGCATCGGCTTCGCGGCGAACCGTTTCTGACGTGGCCCGCGCTTTGCATGCACAACCCCGAACCCATCGACCTTCACGATCAATTGGAACATTTAACCGTCGCCCAGCGTAATGCCCAGGACGCAAAGCTCGCGAGCTATGCGCACCGGCCGCTCGCGTTTCTTTTCCGCTTCATTCGCCGCCATCCGCTCGCGCATGCGATCGTGCTGTGCAGCGTGTTCGCGGCCGTCGGCTGCGCGCTCGCTTCTCAGTATGCGATCAAGCATCTGATCGACGTGCTCGGCGAAGGCCGGCATCATCCCGGTCCGCTGTGGGGCGCATTCGCCATCCTCGTCGGCCTGATCGCCGCCGACAACCTGTTGTGGCGTGTCGGCGGCTGGGTCGCCGCGCATACGTTCGTCGCAGTGACCGGCGATCTGCGGCGCGACCTGTTCCAGTATTTGAGCGGCCATTCGCCGACCTATTACTCCGAGAAACAGCCGGGCATGCTCGCAAGCCGGATCACGGCCACCTCGAATGCGGTCTACACGGCGGAGAACACCACCGCCTGGAACGTGCTGCCGCCGTGCATCGCGGTGCTCGGCGCCATCGTCATGATCACCGCCGTGAATCCGCTGATGGCCGGCGGCCTCATGCTGTGCTCGGCGATTCTGTCGGTCGTGCTGTACAAGCTCGCCGGCCGCGGGTCGGCGCGCCATCACCATTTCGCCACCAAGGCGGCTTCGGTGGACGGCGAGCTGGTCGACGTGATCAGCAACATGGGCCTCGTGCGCGCTTTCGGCATGACCTTTCGCGAGCAGCAGCGTTTCGGCGCAACGGTCAAGGCCGAGATGGACGCACGCCAGCAAAGCCTGCTGTATCTGGAAAAGCTGCGCCTGCTGCATGCCGTGATCACCGCGCTGCTGTCGGCGGGCTTGCTGGGCTGGGCGTTGCACCTGTGGGATCAAGGCCGGGCGACCTCCGGCGACATCGTGCTCGTCAGCTCGCTCGGCTTCACGATCCTGCACGGCACGCGCGACCTGGCCGTGGCGCTCGTGGATGTCACGCAACACGTGGCGCGCCTCGCGGAGGCCGTCCGGACGCTGCTCGAGCCGCACGGCATGCCGGACCGCGACGATGCGACCGAACTGGTGCCGCAAGGCGGGCGCATCGATTTCGAAAGTGTCACGTTCGCCTATCCGCGCCGCCGCCCGATTCTCGACCATTTCGACCTGCATATCCAACCCGGGCAGCGCGTCGGCCTGATCGGCAAGTCGGGCGCGGGCAAATCCACGGTGCTGGCACTGCTGCAGCGTTTCTATGAAACCCAGGGCGGCGCGATCAAGGTGGACGGCCAGGATATCGCCACGGTCACGCAGGACAGCCTGCGCCACGCGATCGCGCTGGTGCCGCAGGACATCTCGCTGTTCCATCGCACGGTGTACGAAAACATCGCCTATGGGCGTCCGGAGGCAACCCGCGAAGAAGTGCTCACGGCCGCTCGCGAGGCGCGCTGCGCGGACTTCATCGAGGCCATGCCGGAAGGCTACGACACGATCGTCGGCGATCGGGGCGTGAAGTTGTCCGGCGGACAGCGTCAGCGGATCGCGATCGCGCGCGCAATCCTCAAGAACGCGCCGATCCTGCTGCTCGACGAAGCGACCTCGGCGCTCGACAGCGCCTCGGAAGAAGCCATTCAGAAGGCGCTCGACCGGTTGATGGTCGGCCGTACCGTGGTTGCGATTGCGCACCGTCTGTCCACGCTGAACAACTTCGACCGGATCATCGTGATGAGCGCCGGCAAAGTCATCGACGACGGCAGCCCGGACGAGTTGCGCCAGCGCCCGGGCCTGTACCGCGATCTGCTCACCAAGCAGTATGGCAAAGGCACGACGCTGCATATCGGCGGCAAGAAGGTCGACGAACAACACGTGGTCTGAACCCGGGCGCGGGTATGCTTCGAGCCGCTGTCGCAACGACAGCGCGCCCAGCGCCAACGCCCCAGCGCCAAAAGAAAAGCCGCTCGAAGAGCGGCTTTTCTGCTTTTCACACCGCCGGTTGCCGGCGGCTCCGAACGCGCCTACCCGGCCCGAGTATCGCGTGCCTTTTTCCCCGGCACTGCGCGCGACTTCCCGCTTCGGGTGCTCTTTGCACCAGCAACGCCCTGCAGATCGCGCATGAAATTATCGCGCCACACGGACACATTGTTCTCGCGCAACTGCACCATCATGTCCCGATGACGTGCCTGACGCTCCGCGAGCGGCATCTCCAGCGCCCTCGCGAGCGCCTCGGCCATGCCGTCGATGTCGACCGGATTGACGATCAGCGCGCCGTCCAGTTCCTGCGCGGCGCCGGCAAAACGCGACAGCACGAGCACGCCGGGATTCTCCGGGTCCTGCGCCGATACGTACTCCTTGGCGACCAGGTTCATGCCATCGCGCAACGGCGTGACATAGCCGACGTGCGCGGTGCGAAAAAGTGCGGCCAGCACCGAGCGTTCGTATTGCTTATGGATGTAGAGAATCGGCGTCCAGTCGAGTTCGGCGAAACGCCCATTGATACGCCCCGACTCCCCTTCAAGCTGCAAGCGGATGTCCTGATACGCATGCATGTCGGCGCGCGTCGGCGGAGCGATTTGCAGGAACGACACCTTGTTGCGTTGCGCGGTCGCATGTTCGAGCAGACGCTCGAAGGCGCGAAAACGCTCGACCAGTCCTTTCGAATAATCGAGCCGGTCCACGCTCATGATCAGCTTGCGCGAATGCAGCGTCGCCTTCATCGTGCGCACCGGTTTGCCGCGCTCGCCCGCTTTCGCGAGTTCGGCGATCTCGTCCGGATAGACACCGATCGGATAGGCGGCCGCGCGCAGCGTGCGACCGAATGCGTGGATCGTCAGCGGGCCTTTCGCCGATGCGTCGACGGTGCCGTTCGCCTCGTTGACGATGTAGTCGCAGAACGCACGCAAATCCGGCGCCGTCTGGAAGCCGAGCAAATCGAACGAACACAGTGCTTCGACGAGTTCGCGATGCGGCGGCACCGCCAGCAGTACCTGCGAAGCTGGAAACGGAATGTGCAGGAAAAAACCGATGCGATTCTTTACGCCCGCCGCACGCAAAGCCTGCGCAAACGGAATCAGGTGATAGTCGTGAACCCAGATCACGTCGTCTTCGCGCAGCAGCGGCACGAGTTGTTGCGCGAGCCACGCATTGACGCGGCAGTAGCCCTCGAAGTCGTGCCGGTCGTATTGCAACAGGTCGGCGCGATAGTGGAACGCCGGCCACAGCGTGGCGTTCGAGAAACCGCGGTAGTACTGGTCGTAATCGCGGCGCATCAGCGCGATGGTCGCGAACGTCACCGGGCCGCGCTCCTCGACCTTGATCTGCGGCTGGCCCGAGCCGAGCACGTCGCCGCTCCAGCCGAACCACATGCCGCCGGTTTCCTTCAGCGCGTCGTACACGCCGACCGCCAGACCGCCCGCCGCCGGGCCGCCCTCCGAGATCGGCGCGACCCGGTTCGATACGATGATCAGTCGACTCATGAAGCGCGTTTCCCGATGCAGTACGTTGTTTTCTTTGAGCGATGCGGCATGGCCATCAGACCGAGCGCGCCGCCGTGACGACCGACGCCAGCCAGTCGAGCAGCGCCGGGACGGAGTCGATACGCGTTTGCGCCAGCGTCTCGCCCGGACCGACCTTGATCGACACCCCGCCGCGCTCGTTGACGACGGCAAAGCCTTTCTCGTCGGTCAGATCGTCGCCGGCAAAGACCGGCTGGCGGCCGACGAAAGGCGGCTCGTCGAGGAACGCGCGCAACGCGCGGCCCTTGTCGACATCTTTGGGTTTGATTTCATAGACCATCTTGCCCGGCTGCAGCACGTAGGAGCCGGCGTAATCGGCCACCAGCCGCCCGGTTGCCTCGCGCGCCACCGGCTCGCGATCCGGCGCATTGCGGTAATGCAGCGCCACGGCCGCGCCCTTGATTTCGAGCAGCATGCCGGGATTTTCGTTGACCACCTGCGCGAGCACCTGCTCCATGCGCAGGAGCCGCTCGTCATGAAAGCCGATACGCTGCGTGTCGCCGTTCGCGTCGCGCCGTTCGGCGCCGTGCAGACCGGCAATCGGCAAATCGGGCATGCCGAGAAAACCGTCGATACTGTCGATACCGCGGCCCGACACGACCGCGACCGCACCGTTGGTCAGGCTGCGCAGCTCGCTCAACAGATCGACCACGCGGGGTTCCACCAGCACGCCGTCCGGCGTGGAAGCGAGTTCGACGAGCGTACCGTCGAAATCGAAGAAAAATGCAGTCTCGCCTGGAGACAGAACAGCCGGAAGTGCTTGCATCGGTTAGTTTTGCCTTTCAGCCTTGTGCGGCCGGAAAAGTGAGCGCATCTTACCGCGCATCCACCAATTTTTCGAGAAAGTAAGGCTGGACACAAGCCCGGCCGAACGCCGCGAGCGAACACCGTCGGCGATTGCGTTCAAAAAGAAAACAATCCGGCTTCATGCAGCTTTCAGCCGCCTGCGTCAAATTGCCTCGCAAAACGTGCGCCCGTCGGCGCTGCGCGACGCCATCAGCGATTTTGCGCTACAGTCGCTGCCACGCAGATATTGCCGTTACGACCAGTTTTGCACACTATGACGGCCCGCGCGAAACGCCCCAATCGCGCAGCGCCGCTCGCGCGCGCACTGGCGCCGCCATTCAATCGAGTAACTGAACCCTGCTTTGTTCCCGATCTTCTCATTCCGGCATTCGCAAACGCACCTGGCGTCTTCACACGGGCTGCGCCGCGCGCGCCTGTTGGCGCTGACGCTCGCGTTGGGCGCGCTCGCGGCGCTTGCCGGCTGCACGCATCGCCAGGACACGTGGCAGTTGACCAATGTGACCGGCCACCTGCCGGATCTCGACTTCAACCTGACCGGCGACGATGGCCGCGCCGTCAACGGCGAATCGTTCAAGGGCCGCACCTCGCTGGTCTATTTCGGCTACACGCATTGCCCGGACGTCTGTCCTGAAACGATGGGCCGGTTGATGCAGGTGCTCGGCAAACTCGGCCCCGACGCGCAGAAGGTGCGCATTCTGTTCATCACCGTCGATCCCGCGCGCGACACGGCGCAAGCCTTGCACGACTACGTCGGCGCTTTCGACTCGCAACACGCCGAAGGGCTGACCGGCACCGACTGGCAGATCGAGTCGCTCGCCAAGCGTTACCGCGTTGCCTATCAGATGGAAAAGCGCGATCCCAGCGGCAACTACGAGGTCACCCATAGTTCCGCCGTCTACGTGTTCGACAGCCAGGGGCACGCGCGCCTGCTGGCCACCGACCGCGACACGCCCGATGCGATCGCAGAAGACCTGCGCCGTATCATTGAAGACCGTTCCTGACCTTTCCCGAGTCCATTCATGTCGATCAAGATCAAAACGTTCGCTGCACTGAGTTGCGCCCTCGCCCTCTCGTTCGGTGTTGCCACGACCGCGCAAGCCGCGGGCGCCAACGCGGTCAGCGCGAAAAACGCGTGGGTCCGCTGGCTGCCCAATAACCTGCCCGCCGCCGGCTATGTGACGCTCGTCAACGCGAGCGACAAACCGGTCGATCTCGTCGACATCTCCAGCAACGACTACGGCGACGCAATGCTGCATCAGACGGTGTCGAACGGTTCGTCGCAGAAGATGGTGATGGTCGACAAGCTGACCGTGCCCGCGCACGGCCAGGTCGCCATCGCGCCCGGCGGCTACCACGTGATGCTCGAAGATGCGAAGCACAAGATCGCGCCGGGCGACACCGTGCACCTCACGCTCAAGTTCTCCGACGGCGAAACGCTCGACACGCCGTTCGCCGTCAAGTCACCGGCGCAGACGAAGTAACCTGCCGCGATGAATCTGCTCTACTGGCTCGATCCCTGGGAGTTTTCGCCGACCGTCGTGATCGCCTTGCTGGTGCCGGCGATCCTCTTCGTGCGCGGCGCGCGCAAGGCGAAGATGTCGGTCGCGCGGCGTATCTCCTTCTGGTTCGGGCTGGTGGCGCTGTATGTCGCGTTGCATACGCGGCTCGACTATTTCTTCGAGCATGAGTTTTTCATGCATCGCGCGCAGCACCTGGTGCTGCATCATCTCGGGCCGTTCTTCATTGCACTGTCGTATCCGGGTGCCGCGTTGCGCGCGGGTATTCCGTTCAGTTGGCGGCAACGCTTCGTGCGGCCCGCGCTCGAGACGCCGGTCGTGCGCAAGCTGCTCGACGTGGTGATGCATCCGGTCGTTGCAGTGACGCTGTTCGTCGGGTTGATTTACTTCTGGCTGATGTCGCCGATTCATTTCGTCGCGATGCTCGACTGGCGGCTGTATCGCGTGATGAACTGGAGCATGGTGATCGACGGCCTGCTGTTCTGGTGGCTCGTGCTCGATCCGCGCCCCGCGCCGCCGGCGCGTTTGTCGCCCGGCAAGCGCGTGCTGGTGGTGATCGCCGCGATTCCGCCGCAGATCATTCTCGGCGCGTTCATCTTCTTCACGCCACGCGAGTTGTATCCGATCTACTCGATCTGCGGCCGTGCGTTTACATGGTTGAGCCCAATGCGCGATCAGCAGATCGGCGGGTTGCTGCTGTGGATTCCGGGTTCGATGATGAGCGTGATCGGCGCGCTAGTGGCCTTGCGTCACTGGATGCGGTTGTCGGCACGCGGACGCTTGCGCGGCGAACGGCGCGCGAAGGCGACGCACGCTTTGGCGAACGCGGCTGCAACGCCTGCGGGCAATCGCCACTGATCCCATAGTTTGCAACGGTCGCCGGAAACTCCGCGCGCGTACAACTTGCGCGGAGGATGTGCGCCGCTTCAGGCCGAACGCATCCAGACATGCGGGATGCCGTCTTCTTCGTGGACTTCCGACACCGGCGCGAAGCCGAACGCACCGTAAAAGCCTTGCAGATGGGCCTGCGCATGCAAGCGGATCGGCGTGCCCGGCCACTGCGCGCGAATATGCGTAAGCGCCCGTTCGAGCATCGCATTGCCCAAACCGATGCCGCGGAATTCCGCTGTCGTGAGCACACGGCCAATGCGGATATCCGTGTCGTCCGCATCAGGCAGTAGCACGCGCAGATAACCCGCGAGCGGCGGCCGCTTTTCACCGGGACCATAGGCCAGCAGATGCCAGGCGTCCACATCGAGCCCGTCGATATCGCCATACACGCAGTTCTGCTCGACGACGAACACCGCGCTGCGCGCCCCCAGCATCGTATAGACCTCGATACTCGTGAGCTCGTCGAAGTATTTCCAGCGCCAGTCGAGTTGCGCGAGCCGCGTGGCGGCGCTTTGCTGCAGTTCAGTCATGACAACGTTCAATAGAAAAAAGGCGCACCGCACGAATAACGGTGAGGCGAGATTATGCCGCATGGCACGTCACGGCTTCGCCGCCGTGCCGGCTCAGTTGTGATGCGCGGCGCGCGCCTTCGACGCCTGTTTATGGCTGTACATCGCAGCGTCGGCCGCCGCCAGCAGATCGGCAACCGATCGATGCCGGGCGGGATCGTACTGAATCTGCCCGACGCTATAGCGAATGTCGTAGCCACGCTGGGCTTCGGCGTTGCGCTCGTCCAGCAGTTGCGCAAGTCGGTGCGTCACTTCCTGCGTGGCGCCGCGGTCCGAATCGGTGAGCAGCACGACGAACTCGTCGCCGCCGAGCCGCCCGATCACATCGCTTTCACGCAGCGCGGTGCGCAGGACGTCGGCGAAGTTCTTCAGCGCGTGATCGCCTTCGGCGTGGCCGAGCGTGTCGTTGATCTGCTTGAAATCGTTCAGATCGAAGAACAGCAGCGACGCCGGCTTTTGCATTCGCTTGCAGACGTTGAGCGCATGTTGCGCGAGTGACTCGAACCCGCGCCGGTTCGACAGAAGCGTCAGATCGTCGAGCGTGGCCAATTGCACCGCCGCCAGTTCCTGCTCGGCCATGCGCGCCAGATCACGCAGCAATTCGCGCTCTTCTTCGTCGAGGCCGCGCGGCTTGGTGTCGATCAGACAGAGCGTGCCGAGCTTGCTGCCGTTGGGCACTGTCAGCGGGCAGCCGGCGTAGAAACGGATATTCGGGCTGTCCGTGACGAGCGGATTGTCGTGAAACCGCTCGTCCGCGAACGTGTCGGGCACCATCAGGATCTCGTCGCCAACGATGGCGTGCGCGCAGAACGACACGTCACGCGAGGTCTCGCTCACGTTCAGGCCGACGCACGACTTGAACCACTGACGATCCGCGTCGACAAGACTCACGAGGGCGATAGGCACACCGAAGAGTCGCTTGGCGAGCCGGGTCAGGCGATCGAAGCGCTCTTCCGGCAATGTATCGAGAATATGCAGCGCACGCAGGGTGTCGAGACGGGCGCTTTCGTCAATGGGCGTCGGTGGCACATGCATGTAGTAGTCCCCAAGGCGACCGGTGTGGCCGAAGTGGCAGGCGGTTAGTGTATAGCGACATACGTCACTTGGGGCAAGACCAGAGCGCGAGAGTTCCCTCGGATTGCGTGCCCGCTGCATCCGCATTCGCGCCGATGCAGGCCGCGCCGAGCCGAGACGCTCGCGCGGCAAGGTGTGACGGCGGCCTGACTACGAGCTTTCAAAGACCGGCTCTACGGGCCGCGCAAGACAGTCGATCAGGTTGTCGGGTCCGCATAGATGCAGCGCGCCAACGACCACCAACGTGCGCTCAGGCCGCGACAGCAAGTCCCTCAGGCGCGCCGCCCATGCGCGATTGCGCGCGTCGAGAATCGCATGCCGGATGCCTGGCAGATTGAACATCGGCGACTCGTTGGCGATGCGGTGCACGGCGGCCAGATCGCCCTCCAGCCACGCGGCATGCATGCGTTCGAGCGTGCGCTGCGGTTCATCGAGATCGGCCATCAGCAGACCGAGCGCCGCGCCGACAGCATCGAGCGGAATCGATTCGAGCGCCGCCGCCACTTCCTGCGCGGTCTCGAGATAGCGATAGGGTTTGGCCTGCGCGATCGCCGAGCGCAGCATGCGCGGCTCGACGCCTTCGACGACCTGCTGGAACAGCGTCGGCGCAACGATCAGCGCGGCCCACGGGCACAGATCGACGAGCGGCGCCAGCGGGCCTTCAACGGGCCAGGCCGCCTGAAGACGCTGCCATGCGTCGGCGGATAGCAAGGGCTGCAGGCAAGCGGCGCCGCCCTGGCCGGCGGCCTTCAGAAACGGGAGGATCGTCGGCGGATCGGACTCGAAGACGAGCGCCTCGGCCCAGTCATACGCTTCCGCGATCCATGGCGGCGTTCGGCGGCTCGTCGCCGGAAAGAGATGCATCGAGCCGAGCAGGCGAACCTGAGTGCCGGTGAGTTGTAGGTACATGCAGCCTCGGTGTGGACAAGCAATGATGCAAAGAAGCTGGGGCGCCGTTCAACCGATCACGTGCGGCGCGGCGCACCGGCTCGCCGCGCCTCGCCAGGCCGTACGCACGGTGAAGGCGACGAACAGCAGAAAGACGATCTGCGACAAATACAGATCCATACGGATCGCGTGATGCAGCGCGAACCACGAATTGTGCGCCACATCCGTGACGATAACGGCAATGCAAAGAATCACCCCTATTACCGGAGAGACTAGCAGCAGCAACGCGGTGACAGGATCGATGAAGAGCAGAGAAGTCCAGTAGATGCGCGTAAAGAGCGCGGCGTTGCAGTAGTCCCACGAGAGGCCAGGCATCAGCACCGCCTGAAGATGCGTCCACGTGGCGCCGGCCAGGCAAAGCGCATAAATCACGCGTAAATAAAGCGAGCGGCGCACGATATCCTGCATACGCATTTCCGGTAAATTTCGAAGTGGTCAACAAAAATAAAGCCCCGGATTGCCGGGGCTTCTCGCAGGGAAAATCCTTCCGCTTGATACTCACACGCGGCTGATTATTCGGCGCTTCTTTTGAACGACTCCAGTTCGCTCGTATAGCGCTCGTTTCGCACTCCATTGCTGGCGTAATACTCTTCCACTGATTTTACCCACCGGCCAATTTCGGGCACATACCAGATTGCTTTATAAGTACGCCCGGTTGCCTGAACCGGGCCGGTTTTCTGTGCATGCGTCACCATGGCCGTATCGCCCTGCTGAACCTGCACGGCCTGGGTAACGGTCTGCGTCGGCTCGATTTGCGCGGTCCAGTCCCCCTCCGCTTCGACCTTGATCGCCTGGAATTTGCCCGCCGGCACTTCGACCGTTTCCGTGTCCACGACCCGATATTGGGTGCGCCACTTCTCCAAGGCGTGCATCTTGTTTGGATGCAGTTCCGCGTAGTCGATGCTCCACGTTTTACCCGGCGATAACGGGAACGCGAGTGGCCGGTTGACCACCATTTCGGTGCCGTTCACGCTGCGCTCGCGACTCCAGTCCGCGCCCGCGATCAATTCGTTCGGCGCCTGAGTCGAACCCGACGGCTTCGACGCATAGTAAATGTGCGACGACGTGGCGCGCAAAACGGTCACCTCATCGTGCGTCTGGCGCCAGACCGAAGGCGCTTTTTCAAACGTATTGACGTAAGTCCAGGTGTCGCCGGTCTTGAGGACCGGAGGCGGCGCCGACTGAGCAATGGCCAATATCGGCAAACAGACGGTCAACAGCACGGCTGCGGTTATCGTTTTTTTCATTGGTCGAGATGTAGTAGTTGTAGCGGGTTTGCATTGCCCCATTCATTCACGATGAAAAAACATCGCCATCCATTCAGGTAGATAGCCGCCATGCTTTAAATGCGCGAATGTGCATTGCCACTGTACATTATCTGCAATTACCGATAGCAATCAATACTGCAAACCGAGCGCAGTTCCACTACTAAAATAAATATGAAAGCCAATTAAATAAAAACGAAAGTACGCGAGAAGCGATTGGCAAACGGCATAAGGTTCAGGCGAGCGGTGTCGCGTTGGCTATGACTCGGTAGGCATGAGATTCGCGGGACCGGTTCGAGGTTGGCTGCAAGCAAGGATGGACTCGCGCTGAACCCGCTGATGATCGCGCGGGCCGACGCTGATATGTGCAGCACCAGAGGTGAGACCGCTACACATGCGTAGCGTGAGCATCTGCATCCGCGCTGACGGAGCGCGCACAAAAAAGAAAAGCCCCGACAAGTCGGGGCTTTTCTTTGCATCAACTACTGGAGGCGCGAGCCGGAGTCGAACCGGCCTAAACGGCTTTGCAGGCCGCTGCATAACCGCTTTGCTATCGCGCCGCAAGCGGACTGGAACCTAGCAACAGATTCGCAGATTCTGTCTGGCGGACAACCGGAAGGACCGGACCACCAAACAAAAAGGGAAGCACTGCTTCCCCTTATGTATGGAGCGGGAGACGAGGCTCGAACTCGCGACCTCAACCTTGGCAAGGTTGCGCTCTACCAACTGAGCTACTCCCGCATTGCACTGCTTCACAACGCGCTGCCTTTTTACTTCGCCAAACAACGCACTGCTTTAAAAATTTGGAGCGGGAGACGAGGCTCGAACTCGCGACCTCAACCTTGGCAAGGTTGCGCTCTACCAACTGAGCTACTCCCGCATTGTGCTGCTTTTGCCTGCTTATTACTTACTAACTGCTGCCTTGTTACTGCAACTACTCTCTTACTGCCACCGACGTTTCGAACTGCGTGCATCGGAGAAACGAGATTATGGAGAAACGACTGAAACGTGTCAACCCCCTTTTGCGAATCTCTTTTGCTGAACAGATTTCACTCATGTTGCCGCGAAGTTCGGACACGCACCGGACGTCTTCCGCCACGGCGAGCGATCAGGCCACACCGCTCCTCTCGCGAATCTGCGGCCATGCGAGCTTCATGTAGTAGAGCATCGACCAGATCGTCAGGAACGCGGCCAGATAGATGAGCCACAGGCCCCACACGCGCGTATCGATCACCACGCCCCCACCGAACGGCAGTGGCCCATAAAACAGCAGCATGGGAATCGCGACCATCTGACAAACGGTCTTGAACTTGCCGAGAGAATTGACCGCGACGCTCTTCGACGCGCCGATCTGCGCCATCCACTCACGCAGCGCCGAAATCGCGATCTCGCGTCCGACGATCACGAGCGCAATGGCCGAATCGATTCGCGCGAGCTGCACGAGCACCAGCAACGCGGCGGTCACCATCAGCTTGTCGGCGACCGGGTCGAGAAACGCGCCGAATGCCGAAGTCTGATTCCATTTGCGCGCCAGAAAGCCGTCGAACCAGTCGGTCAACGCCGCCAGAATGAAGATCGTCGCGGCCGCCAGATTGCGGTGCGCGGGGCTCATCATCATGTCGGGCAAATAGAACACACCGACGACGAGCGGAATCAGGACGATCCGCAGCCAAGTCAGGAAAATCGGGAAATTAAACGGCATGGGCAGGCGCAGCGTCTGACGAGGGAGATGCAATTGTGCCGTGTCACAGGGCCTGCCACAAGCAAAGCGGCGCGCGGATCCTCGCGCACGCGCCGCTCGAAAGGCGCGAGCGGCCGGCCGGACCCACCGCAATCAGTGCAACTGGCGGTAGATCTGCTCCGCGAGCGCCTGCGAAATGCCTTCGACGCTCGCCAGATCGTCGACACTGGCGGCGACCACGCCGCGCAGTCCGCCAAAGCGCGCGAGCAGCCGCTGGCGCCGCTTCGCGCCCACCCCTTCGAGCTCTTCGAGCCGCGAGGTCTGGCGCGTTTTGCCGCGCTTCGCGCGCATGCCGGTGATTGCGAAGCGGTGCGCTTCGTCGCGGATCTGCGCGACCAGCATCAGCGCGGCGCTTTCCTTGCCGAGTTCGAGCGGCCCGCGGCCGTCGGCGAAGATGAGCGTTTCGAGGCCGACCTTGCGTCCCTCGCCCTTCGCGACGCCGACCAGCATGCCGGTATCGAGACCCAGTTCCGTGAACACCTGGCGCGCGATTTCGACCTGACCCTTGCCGCCGTCGATCAGCACGATGGTCGGCAAGACGCCGCCGGCCGCGACCGGCTCCGCGGCGTCCGACGCGAGCGACGGATCCGCGGCCGCGTCGTTTTGCAATTCGGCGGCTTCATCGGCGGCATTCGCGGCGGCTTGCGCCACCATCTTCTCGTAGCGGCGCGTGAGGACCTGGCGCATCGCGGCGTAATCGTCGCCGGGCGTAATGCCGGTGATGTTGTACCGACGATATTCCGAGGACTGCATCTTGTGATGGTGATACACCACGCACGATGCCTGCGTCGCCTCGCCCATGGTGTGGCTGATGTCGAAACATTCGATGCGCAGATGCGCAAGATCATCGCACTCCATGCCGAGCGTGTCGGTGAGCGCGCGCGTGCGGGCCTGCTGCGAACCCTGTTCCGAGAGCAGGCGCGCGAGCGCGAGCCGCGCATTCTGCTCGGCCATGGCAAGCCAGGCGCGCCGCTGTCCTTGCGGCTGACGCAGCACGGTTACCTTGTGCCCGGCCTGCTCGATCAGCACGTCGACCAGTTCGCGTGTAGCGGGCGCGTGGCTGACCACCAGCACCGGCGGCACGCGATTGCCCAGGTAGTGCTGCGCGATGAACGCTTCGAGGACCTCGGATTCGATGCCGCCGGCCGCGCGGGCGCGGCCTTTGCGCGGCTTCGCGGGTTCGGAGTCCGATTCGGGTTCTTCGGGTTCTTCGGGTTCGCCGTCCTGTTCGTCCTGCTCGTCAGTTTCGCGCTCTTCGTCTTCCGGCGGCATATCTTGCGCGATTGCCAGCGCGTCCGCGGTAGCAGCTGATTTCGCCGCATCGTCCACGCCCGCTTCACCGAGCGAGCCTGGTGCAGCAGCCAACGCCTCGCCGTCTTCTTCCAGACCACCCTCATCCGCCGTCAGCGCGCTTTCCACATGCGCCGGGAAATAGGCCTTGTCACCCAGATGCCGTCCGCCGCGCACCATCGCCAGATTCACGCACACACGCCCGCCCAGCGCGACCACCGCGAGAATATCGACGTCGCTGTCGCTGCCGACTTCGATTGCCTGCTGATGCAGCACCGTCGACAGCGAACTCATCTGGTTACGCACCGCCGCGGCCTGCTCGAACTTCAGTTCGCTCGCGAAGGCATGCATCTTCTGCTCGAGTTCGCTCATCACTTCGCCTTGCCGGCCGAGCAGAAAGCGCGACGCGTTGGCGACGTCGCGCGCGTAATCCTCTTCGCTGATGGCCGCGACGCACGGCGCCGTACAACGGCCGATCTGATGCAGCAAACAGGGCCGCGTGCGATTGTTGAACACCGAGTCTTCGCAGGTGCGCAACTGGAACACGCGCTGCAGAATCTGGATGCTCTCGCGCACCGCCCATGCACTCGGAAACGGACCGAAGTACTGATTCTTGCGATCCACCGCGCCACGGTAATACGCCATGCGCGGAAACTTGTGCCCGGTGAGCTTGAGGTACGGATACGACTTGTCGTCGCGAAACAGAATGTTGTAGCGCGGCGCCAGCGCCTTGATCAGATTGTTTTCGAGCAGCAGCGCTTCGGCCTCGGAGCGCGTGACGGTCGTCTCGATGCGCGCAATGCGCGTCACCATCATCGCGATGCGCGGCGACAGTTGCGTCTTCGTGAAATAGCTCGAGACGCGCTTTTTCAGGTCGCGTGCCTTACCCACGTAAAGCACCGCGCCGTGCGTATCGTAATAGCGATAGACGCCGGGCAGATGCGGCAGTTGGGTGAGCACTTTTTTCGGCTCGAAAGCGTCGGTTGCTTCGGGTTCAGTCATGCAGAATCGGTTGGGTGGGACGGTCTTGCGAAGCGTTGCCCCGCGTGCCGCGCGCGTCGGCGAACCTCAATGTGCGTCGCGCGCGCAATCGTGAACGGGTGCTTTAGAATCGCCAGTTTAGAACATTCCGCGTGCGTTCGAACCCTGTTGCCCCGAATCGGGCCACGCACCCGCGGCAGCCGGTCACGCCGCGACGCAGCAGGTTCAGACGGCTCGAACCGTACCGCTCCCTCCATCCGTTCCAATCCGCGACTCAGGCCATCATGTCCTCCGCCCCGCCTCTTCCCGACCACGCTGCTGGCGCCTCCACGGCAATCGCTTGCGACATCTTCTGCGCGGTGATCGACAATTTCGGCGACATCGGTGTGTGCTGGCGACTTGCGCGCCAACTCGCGAGCGAACACGGCTGGCAGGTGCGCGTGTTCGTCGACGACCTGCATGCGTTTCAGAAGCTGTGCCCAGCCCTGACGCTGGAGCGCGCCCGCCAGACGGTGAGCGGCATCGTCGTCGAACACTGGCGCGAGCCGGCCCATGCGGGCGATACGCTCGAAGTGGCCGACGTCGTGATCGAAGCATTCGGCTGCGAACTGCCACCTGTCTATGTCGCCGCAATGGCCGCGCGCACGCGCACGCCCGTCTGGATCAACCTCGAATATTTGAGCGCCGAGGACTGGGTGGCGGATTTTCATTTACGGCCCTCACCTCACCCGCGCTATGCGCTGACCAAGACTTTCTTTTTCCCCGGCCTGGGCCCGGGCACCGGCGGCGTACTGAAGGAACGGCATCTCGACGGCGCGCGCGCCGCGTTCAAGAGTTCGCCCACCGCGCGCGAAGCGTGGTGGCGTGAAGCCACCGGCCACGCGCCGCCGCCCGCCGCGGCCACCGTCGTGTCGCTGTTCGCCTACGAGAACCCGGCCGTCGACAGCCTGCTCGAACAATGGCGCGACGGCGCCAGCCCGGTCGTGCTGCTGGTGCCCGAAGGCCGCATCTCCGGGGCGCTCGCGCGCTTCTTCGACCTGCCCTCGTTCGCTGCCGGTTCGCACGTCGTGCGCGGAAACCTCAGCGCGCACGCGCTCGCCTTTACCGACCAGACCGGCTACGACACGCTGCTATGGGTCAGCGACATCAATTTCGTGCGCGGCGAAGACTCGTTCGTTCGGGCTCAATGGGCCGCCAAACCGTTCGTCTGGCACATCTACCCGCAAGCCGACGACGCCCATCTGCCGAAGCTCGACGCGGCGCTCGCGCACTACGCGCGCACCCTGCCCGCCGACGCGCGCGACGCCCTTGGCCGCTTCTGGCACGCGTGGAACGGCGCGGGCCGACCGGACTGGGCGCAATTGCAGCGCCACGCCCCGGCGCTCGAGCGCCGTGCAGGCGAATGGGCCGGCGAGCTGGCTCAAGTGGGCGACCTCGCCGGAAATCTGGCCTTGTTCGCAAAAACTCAGTTAAAATAAGCGGTTATCCAACGGCCGACGACGCAAGCGCGGCCCGATCGCAGCGGCAGAATCCGGCCATTTGGCTTGACCGGCCCGTCGACCCCGTATCGAAAGATGCGAGACAGTCCCCACATCAAAGTCTGAATGGCGGAAATGTCAAAAAAGGGACGTATGTTGCGGATCGGCGCCACTCGTGTACCCGCCCGCACAGGGTAAAAAGCAGGTAACGGATTGCTGGGAATGGCACAGGCCGAAGGTTGCGGCCCGAGAGCCAGACTCCGCGGCAAGCCGGCCACGCCTTGATTCGCCCGCAACCCGCCGAGCCATTCCAGTCGGCGCGGCGCGCAGTGGGCGAAACGCCGAAGCCGCTTGCGCCGTATGCCGTTGAGCAAAAGTTGAAGCTACTTATTTCGTACAGGACAGTTTTATGAAGACCGCACAGGAACTCCGCACCGGTAACGTCGTGATGATCGGCGCAGACGCAATGGTTGTGCAAAAGGCCGAATACAACAAATCGGGCCGCAACTCCGCCGTCGTCAAGATGAAGTTCAAGAACCTGCTGACCGGCGCAGGCATGGAAAGCGTGTATAAGGCTGACGACAAGTTCGACGTCGTCGTGCTGGAACGCAAGGAAGTCACGTACTCGTACTTCGCTGACCCGATGTACGTGTTCATGGACGCCGACTACAACCAGTTCGAAGTCGAAAACGAAATGATGGGCGACGCCCTTCATTACCTCGAAGACGGCATGGCTTGCGAAGTCGTGTTTTACAACGAGAAAGCCATCTCGGTCGAACTGCCGACCACGCTGGTCCGCGAAATCATCTATACGGAACCGGCTGTCAAGGGCGATACGTCGTCGGGCAAGGTGTTGAAGAACGCGAAGCTGAACACCGGTTTCGAACTGCAAGTGCCGCTCTTCTGCAACATCGGCGACAAGATCGAAATCGACACGCGTACGCACGAGTACCGCAGCCGCGCTTAAGCGCCCTGCTCGCCTGAATCCAGCGCCGCAACCCCGGCGCTGAGAAAAAAATGGCAAAAAAAAGCGCCCACATTGGGCGCTTTTTCTTTTTCGTGCTGCCGTGTATGGTTGAGGAAAACTTTACCGGCGATATTCTCGGATTTGCACACCGGCATCCCAATTTTTCCCATGATCCGCTCGGCAAACCATTGATTAGTTTAAGTAAATCATGGTGGTACAGTTCATGCTTATCTTGGGTGTAGGCCAATAAGGCTTTAATTTCTTCAACTCGGGAGATGCCATATGAATAACGACATCGCTGAAGGCAAGTGGAAGCAGATGGTCGGCAAGGCCAAGACGGCGTGGGGCGAACTGACGGACGATGAATTGACCAAGGCCGAGGGTCGCGCCGACAAGCTTGCGGGTCTGATTCAGGAACGCTACGGCAAGACGCGCGAACAGGCGGAACTGGAAGTACGCCGGTTTTTCGATAGCAATCGGGATTTCTGACAGGCCGAGTGAAGGAAATACAGGTGCCCGCCCAAGCTTACAAGAGGTCAGGATGGGCTCCGCAGTGTGATAACGCAAAGGACCAGAAGTACTCGAATTGAATCGCCGAGCGCCTCCCTGACTGTCTGATGGTTGGACGCGCTACGGAGCCAGACGGTGTCGTCCGGCTCCTCTTGCAGCGCGCAAGACGAGTTTGGGAGCGCGACACTCGATTCGATCGGAGATACCGGCCTGCATCGCGCCTCGTGCCGCGCGCCGAATTATTGGCGCAGCGGGCTGGGGATTCCATCCATTTAAAAAATTGCGCTCGCCATGCCACACGCCCTGATTGTTGAAGACGATCCTAATAGCCTGTCAGGCCTGTCCGCCATCCTCGCCGCCGACGGCTTCTCTGTCGACACGGCGACCACCATCGCGGAGGCCCGGGCCGCCTTGACACGCTTCATTCCCGACGTCGTGCTGGTCGACCTGAACCTGCCGGACGGCAGCGGGCTCGACCTGCTGCAGCATCTGCCCGCGCATCCGCCCGGCGGCGCCTTGCCCGTGATCGTAATGACCGGCAATGCGACGGTGGAAAGCGCGATCGAAGGTTTGCGGCACGGCATCTGGGACTACCTCCTGAAGCCGGTCAACATTCCACGCTTGCGCAGTTTGCTCGCGCGCATTCCTCGGCCGTACGAACTGACCGAGGAAGTGCAGACGCTGCGTGCGTCGCTACGCCAACTTGGCCGTTTCGGTTCCATGCTCGGCCGTAGCAGCGCGATTCAGCATGTCTATGACACGATCGAGCACATTGCGCCGACTGAAGCCGCTGTGCTGATTTCCGGCGAAACCGGCACCGGCAAGCAGATGGCCGCGCGCACCATCCACGATATGAGCCGTCGCCGTAAAGGCCCGTTCGTCACGCTCGATTGCCGGACGGCCAACAGCGCGAATCGCTCGCTCGACAGTCTGCTGTTCGGCCACGAACGCGGTGCGTTCAGCGGCGCCGAGCAGCGCGAGCCGGGCCTCTTCGAGCAGGCGAGCGGCGGCACGCTGTTCATCGACGAAATCGCGGAATTGCCGCGCGATCAGCAGGAAGCGCTGTTGCGCGCGCTCGATTCGCAAACCTTCATGCGTGTCGGCGGCACGAATCAGGTCGTGACGGATTTCCGGCTGATCGCCTCGACGCGCAAGGTGCCGCGCGAGGCAGTGGCTGACGGCAGCCTGCACGCAGATCTGGCGCTGCGGCTCGAAGCGGCCGCCGTGACGCTGCCGCCGCTGCGGGAGCGCGGCGAAGATCCGGCGCTAATCGCTCAGGCGGTCGTCGACGAGCAGAATCACGAAGGAGCCACGCGCGGCACGCTGGAGGCCGCCAAGCAGATCGGGCCGAATTTTCTGCGCGAGTGTCTCACCTATGAATGGCCCGGCAATGTGCGCGAGCTGCACGACCGCGTGCGGCGCGCGTATCACGCGTCCGGCGATGTGCTGGAGTCGTTGCGCGCCGACGAAGCGGGCTCGGCAAATGGCCGCGATCTGAACGGCAGCCGCGTG
This sequence comes from Paraburkholderia sp. RL17-383-BIF-A, assembly GCF_046028015.1. NCBI lineage: Bacteria > Pseudomonadati > Pseudomonadota > Betaproteobacteria > Burkholderiales > Burkholderiaceae > Paraburkholderia > Paraburkholderia sp. RL17-383-BIF-A. Next base: position 107,386 of record NZ_JARESR010000026.1, read on the forward strand.
CAGGTCACGGTGGGCACACCGCTCGCGGACGTCGAGGAAATGCTGATTCGGGCCACGCTTGATGCAGTGGGCGGTACACGTCACCGGGCGGCGTCGCTTCTGGGTATCAGTCCGAAGACGCTGTACAACAAGCTGCAGCGCATGCGCTTGAACTGAGCGCCGCCGCGGCGGTTCGAGGTGGGAGCCTTGTCGATAAGGTTAAAAAAACGGCACCTTCGAGGTGCCGTTTTTCCAGCTCGCGTGTCCGTCGCTCGCGCGACTCAGGCAAACGCGCTGCGCAACAATGCCTGCGCTTGAAGATATTGAGGCTCCGCGACCAGCTTGCTCCACTTCAAGGCTTTGCCCCGCGGCCGCATGCGCTTGAGCCGCTGTTGCGATTCCTTCGACGGCGTGAAGCGCAGCGCATTCAGCACCTTTTCCGCCTCGTCCGGCTGATTACAGATCAGCACCATGTCACAGCCGGCTTGCAGCGCGGCGGTAGCGCCTTCGGTCAGCGTGCCGCCCTGGCGCGCGGCTTCCATGGAAAGATCGTCACTAAAGATCGCGCCTTCGAAGCGCAACTTGTTGCGCAGAATTTCCTGCAGCCAGATACGCGAGAAACCCGCGGGCTTCGAATCGATTTTTGGATAGACCACATGCGCGGGAATGACCGATCCCAAAGACAACCCGAGCCAGTCGTAAGGCGCTACGTCATCGCGCAGGATTTCTTCGAGCGAACGATCGTCGACCGGCATCGCGACGTGTGAATCCGCCTGCGCGAAACCGTGCCCCGGAAAGTGCTTCCCGCAATTGCTCATGCCGGCCAGCGCGAGTCCATGATTGAGGCTCTTCGCCAGCAAGGTCACCACACGCGGATCGCGGTGGAACGAGCGGTCGCCAATCACCTGCGACTGGCCGTAGTTCAGGTCGAGCACCGGTGTGAAGCTCATATCGATACCGCACGCGCGCAATTCCGCCGCGAGGATATAGCCGACGGCCGTCGTCACTTTGGTGGCGTGCAGTACATCGCTGTCCCACAACGCGCCGAGCTTGCCCATGGCCGGCAGCACCGTGAAACCGTCGGTGCGAAACCGCTGCACGCGTCCGCCCTCGTGATCGACGGCGATCAGCAGATCCTCGCGGATCGCTCGGATCGATTCGGTCAGCGCGATCAGTTGCGCGCGGCTCTCGTAGTGGCGCGCGAACAGGATCACGCCGCCGGTCATGGGATGCGCAAGGCGGCGTTTGTCGTCGTCGTTCAGCGTTTTGCCGACCACGTCGAGCATCACCGGTCCGGGAATGGTTTTCATCGATTTCCGCTAGAAAAAAGCCTGGAACAAAGGAAGACGCGGCCGGCGTGCGCCGCGTTCAAAGTATTTTTTATTCGGCGGCGCCGGGTGCCGCTGCTTGCGTGGCTTCCCGTGTTTCCGCGATCACGAACGACACCGCGTAATCACGCTCGTCGCTGATCGTGACGCGCGCCGTGATACCGCGCGCGTCGAGCCATTCGGCCAGCTCACCGGATGCGACCACCATCGGTTCGCCGCTCGGCTTGTTGAGCGTTTGCAGCGCGCGCCACGTCATCGGCCAGCGCATGCCGAGGCCGATCGCTTTCGAGAACGCTTCTTTCGCCGAGAACCGGGTGGCGAGAAACGCGAGACCGCGCGCCGCCGAGCGGGCGTGCCGCGCGTGATAGACGCGCAGTTCGTCCGGCCCGAGCACCTTTTCGGCGAAGCGGCCGTTGGTGCGCGTCATGACCGCGCCGACGCGGCTGACCTGAACGATGTCCGTACCGATGCCGTAGATCGTCATGCGCGGGGCCCCTCAGGTTGCATCAGGAGCGCGCGCCGAGACGCGCGGCGACCATGATCGCCTTCATCTCGCGCACCGCATTGTCCCAGCCGGCGAAGATCGCATGCGCGACGATCGCGTGGCCGATGTTCAACTCAACGATGCCCTCGATCGCGGCAATCTGCTGGACGTTCGTGTAGTGCAGACCGTGGCCCGCGTTGACCTTGATGCCGAGCGTCGCGCCGAATTCGACGGCGCGCACCACGCGCTCGAATTCGCGTTGCTGTTCGGCGGGATCGTGCGCTTCGGCGTAACGGCCGGTATGCAATTCGATCACCGGGGCGCCGGCTTCATGCGCGGCACGAATCTGCGTTTCGTCCGGATCGATGAAGAGCGACACCCGCGAGTTCGCTTCTGCGAGCTGCCTGCAAGCGGCGCGCACGGCTTCGAACTGGCCGGCGACGTCGAGCCCGCCTTCCGTCGTCAACTCCTGGCGTTTTTCCGGCACGAGGCAAACGTCGTGCGGCTGCACTTCACACGCGATATCGAGCATTTCCTGCGTGACCGCGCATTCGAGATTCATGCGCGTTTTCAGGAGCGGGCGCAGCTTGCGCACGTCGGCATCGACGATATGACGGCGGTCTTCGCGCAGATGCAGCGTGATGACGTCCGCGCCGGCCTCTTCGGCCATTAGCGCGGCGCGGATCGGATCGGGGTAGGAAGTGCCGCGTGCGTTGCGCAGCGTGGCGACGTGATCGATGTTCACGCCCAGGTCAATCACATTCGGCGACGTAAGAAAGAAGCTCATAAGTTCTGCAAGTCGATCAGGATCTGGCGCGTCGCGAGCGGCGTGCCGCCAAGGTAAGTGTTGAGCAGAAAGCGCATCAGCGTCTTGCTTTGCGCCACGGTCTGCGCTCGATGGTAATCGTCCTGCTCCATGTCGAGCAAGGTTTGTCCGCCGATCACGGGCCATTGCGCGGGCAGATCGTCGGAAGCTTCGCGCACGCCGCGCTCCGGGTCGAACACGTAGCGGCCGTCGGCCCGCACCGCCTTGCGCGCGACGGTGCGATCCAACGCCATCGCGTAGCCGGTTTCGCGCAGCAGCACGCGCTCGAACGAACGGAGCACCTGCACAGGCGGTTCGTCGTGCGCGAGACGCGTCATCGTAACAACGTAGTGATGGAACAGTTGCGGATGCGGGTCTTCGCGCGCACAAAACTTGACCAGCAGTTCGTTGACGTAGAAGCCGCACAGCAGCGCGTCACCGGCCAGCGGCAACATGCCGCCGACCCACTCGGCGCCGGTCAGCGTGCGAACTTCGGATTTGCCCGACCATGACAGCGCGAGCGGCTGGAAGGTCTGCAACACGCCGCGCAGCGCGGAGTGCGGACGCTTCGCGCCCTTCGCGACGAGCGCAAGACGACCATGATCGCGCGAGAGCACGTCGATGATCAGACTGGTCTCGCGATACGGATAGCTGTGGAGAACGAATGCGGGTTGCTCCGCGATCCGGTAGTCGGATGCGGAGGTGCGCGGTGCGCGGCGAGGCGGCGCTTTGCGTGGTTCGCCTTCGGCGCCCTGGGCGCTTTTGGTCGATGAAGTTTTTCTGGTGCTACGAGCGGGTTTGGACGCGGGTTGGGACAAATCGCGTGCCGGCGCGGCCGGCTCCGAGTCGTCCGGATCAGCGTCGGAATTCAGCGTCATCCACGCGTCATTCGTACCCATACGCACGAAGTCCGGCTTCGTTGTCGGCCCAACCGCTCTTCACCTTGATAAAGGTTTCCAGATACACCGGACCGTCGAACAGCTTTTCCATGTCGAGGCGTGCTTCGGTGCTGATCTGCTTCAGCTTGGCGCCCTTCTGGCCGATGATCATCGCCTTGTGCGTATCGCGTTCGACCATGATGGTCGCGAAAATGCGGCGCAGGCGCCCTTCCGTTTCGAACTTGTCGATCAGCACGGTGCTCGTGTACGGCAGTTCGTCGCCGGTCCAGCGAAACACTTTTTCACGCAGAATTTCCGCGGCGAGGAAACGCTCGCTGCGATCGGTCAGGTCGTCTTCGCCGTAGATCGGCGCGCCTTCCGGCAGGAACGGCTTGACGGTCGCCATCAAACGTTTGATGTCGTCGATATTTTTCGCCGACAGCGGCACGATCTCGGCAAACTTGTGCAGCGTGCTGACCTGCTGCATGAACGGGAACAGCGAGTCTTTATCCGACACGCGATCGAGCTTGTTCGCGATCAGCAGCGTGGGCACCGACGGCGGAATCAGGTCGAGCACTTTCTGGTCGTCCGGGCCGAAGCGGCCGGCTTCGATCACGAACAGGATCGCATCCACCGAAGTCAGCGTGGACGTGACCGCGCGATTGAGCGAACGGTTCAGCGCGCCGCTGTGCTTGGTCTGGAAACCCGGCGTGTCGACGAAAATATACTGCGCGTCTTCGAGCGTATGGATGCCCGTGATGCGATGGCGCGTGGTCTGCGCCTTGCGCGACGTGATACTGACTTTCTGGCCGACCAGCGCGTTCATCAGCGTGGACTTGCCGACGTTGGGGCGGCCGACGATCGCGACCATGCCGCAGCGAAAACCAGTGGGAGTGGGAGCGTTCATATTCGGGCTACGGCAAGTTCAGATCGACACGCAGGAATGGCGCGCCGATGGCAATCAATGGCCCGCGTCGGCGACGCGCGTTTGCACCGCGTCGGCTACGCCGGGTTCGTGTTCGGTCGGTGCCGCCGCTGCGCTCGGCGCGGGCACGGCGGGACCGGGTGTGACTTCGCGGCCGCGGTGTTTGTCGACACTGCGGACCGCAGCGGCGTCCGGCCTGGCTTCTGGTTTCGCGTCCGGTTTGGCCTCGGCGGGCTTGGTTTCGGCGGGCTTGGCTTCCGGTTTGGCTTCGGCGAGTTTCGCGTCAGCGGCCTTGGTGTCGAGCCTTTCTGAGGCTTTTTCCGCTGCGGCTTTATCTGTGGACTTGTCGCCCGCGTGAGCGGCCGTCTTCTCCGCCTTCTCCGCGCGCTCGGCTTTGTCCTGTCCGCTGTACTCCACGTGCGCGGCGCGAATCACCGCCAACGGCGCGGCTGCGGCTGTCAGCGTAGGGCGTTCGGCTGCCGGCTCCGCAGTGGCCGCCGCTCCGCGGGCCTCGCCGCGCCCGGCTGCGCGCTCGCTCTTGCGATCCGGGCTGCGCAAATCCAGCGCGGCTTGCACGCCGGTCACGCCGGGCACGATCTCCGGCTCGACATGCTTCGCCGCGCGGGCGCTTTTCGAGCGCTTGGGTTTAGCGACCATGGCGGGCGCCGCGGCCATCACTTCGTCGAGTGCCTTCTTGGCCGCCGCCTGCTCCGCCGCGCGCCGGCTCGCGCCGGAACCGGACACTTTCACTTCCAGCTTCGGCACCGTGCATTCGACTTCGAACTGCTGATTGTGCGCCGCACCATGAGTAGCGACGACGGTGTACGTCGGCAGCGCGATCTTGTGACCTTGCAGATATTCCTGGAGCAACGTCTTGGCGTCCTTGCCGAGTGTGCGCGGGTCGATGTGATCGAGAATCGGCACGTAAAGACGTTTGATGACCGTCTGGGCGGCCTCGAAGCCGCCGTCGAGGAACACCGCGCCCAGCACGGCTTCGAGCGTGTCAGCAAGGATGGAGGGCCGGCGGAAGCCACCGCTGCGCAACTCGCCTTCGCCCAGCCGCAAGCCTTCGGAAATATTGAGGGCCTGAGCGATTTCGTAAAGCGACTGCTGTTTGACCAGATTGGCCCGGACGCGCGACAGGTCGCCCTCGTCCAGCTTGCTGAAACGTTGGAACAAAAGCGCAGCCACCGCGCAATTTAGAACGGAATCGCCAAGAAACTCGAGCCGTTCGTTATGCGTGGAACTGTGACTGCGGTGCGTTAAAGCCTGGCGCAACAATTCCGCATTGCGAAATTCATAGTGCAGACGGCTTTCCAACGGAGATAGGGGCATGGGCAGAGTATAACGCGGGCGCCTGACCCGGCGAAAACGCGGGGCGGCCAGCGGAAAAAGCGTGGTGAAGCGACGTTACCGCGGAATCTTAAAGTAGCGTGATAACACGCCGCGGCTGCGTGACCTGTGTAAAGGCCAACCGCGCGGCGTGTCGTGCAATGAACGCACACGAACTCAGTTGAATGAGCCGATGCGTTTCAGATTGCTGAAGTTCATCCAGATAAAAAACGCGCGTCCGACGACATTGTTGTCCGGCGCAAAACCCCAGTAACGGCTATCCGCGCTGTTGTCGCGGTTGTCGCCCATCATGAAGTAGTTGCCCGGCGGTACCTTGCAGATCACACCGCGCGCGTTGTACGTGCAGTTGTCGCGATACGGATAATCTTCCGCGCCGACGATAAACGGCGGCACCGCAGGATTGTTCAGGATTGCGTTCTTGCGGCCATCGAGATCTTCTTCGAACTGCTTCGCGTAACCCATGCGTTCGTCGTCGAGGTAATCGGGCAGCGGCGTTTCCGGCACCGGCTTGCCGTTGATCGTGAGCTGCTTGTCCTGATACGCGACCGTGTCGCCAGGCAGACCGATCACGCGCTTGATGTAGTCGACGGATTCGTCTTTCGGGTAGCGGAACACCACCACGTCGCCGCGTTCGAGCGGACGGCCTGCGGTGATCTTCGTGTTGGTGATCGGCAGACGGATGCCGTAGTCGAATTTATTGACGAGAATGAAGTCGCCCACCAGCAGCGTCGGCACCATCGAACCCGACGGAATCTTGAACGGCTCGACCACGAACGAGCGCACCACGAAAACCACCAGAATCACCGGGAAAAAGCTCGCCGAATATTCGAGCCACCACGGTTGGCGCAACTTGTCGTCACGCAAACGGGCGCGCGTTTGCGCCGCGTTCTCGTCGGCGAAACGCTCGCCGACGCGTGCCTGCTGGCGGTCGAACTCGGCGACCGCGGCTTCCGCCGCGCGGCGCCGTTGCGGCATGAAAACCAGTTTGTCTGCGACCCATGCGACGCCCGTCAAAATGACGAGCACAAAAAGAATCAGCGCAAAATTCATAGGGTTCCGTTGTTCGTCTTATTTGTCTTCGACACGCAGGATAGCGAGGAAAGCCTCTTGCGGAATCTCGACCGATCCCACTTGCTTCATTCGCTTCTTGCCTGCCTTTTGCTTTTCCAGCAGCTTCTTTTTACGTGAAATGTCGCCGCCGTAGCATTTTGCCAGCACGTTCTTACGCAACGCTTTAATGTTTTCGCGCGCAATGATGTTCGCGCCGATCGTGGCCTGAATCGCCACGTCGTACATTTGACGCGGAATCAGTTCACGCATTTTCGCCGCGACTTCGCGGCCGCGATACTGGCTTTGCGAACGGTGCACGATGACCGACAGCGCGTCGACCTTGTCGCCGTTGATCAGCATGTCGACCTTCACCACGTCTGCCGCGCGATATTCCTTGAACTCGTAATCCATCGACGCATAGCCGCGCGAAATCGACTTCAGACGATCGAAGAAATCGAGCACGACTTCGCCCATCGGAATTTCGTAGGTCAACTGCACCTGACGGCCGTGATACTGCATGTTGATCTGCGTGCCGCGCTTTTGCGTGCACAGCGTGATCACCGAGCCGACGTAGTCTTGCGGCATGTACAGATTCACGGTGACGATCGGTTCGCGCACCTCTTCGATCTTCGACGGCTCCGGCATCTTGGCCGGATTCTCGACCATGAGAATCGTGCCGTCGCGCTGCAGGACTTCGTACACCACGGTCGGCGCCGTGGTGATCAGGTCCATGTCGAATTCGCGCTCGAGACGTTCCTGCACGATCTCCATATGCAGCAGGCCGAGGAAGCCGCAACGGAAACCGAAGCCGAGCGCCTGCGACACTTCCGGCTCGTACATCAGCGAGGCGTCGTTGAGCTTCAGCTTTTCGAGCGAATCACGCAACGCGTCGTACTGGTTGGCTTCGACCGGATAGAGGCCGGCGAACACCTGCGGCTTGACTTCCTTGAATCCGGGCAGCGGCTCGGCGGCCGGACGGTTCACCAGCGTGACGGTATCGCCCACCTTCGCCGCAGCCAATTCCTTGATGCCGGCGATGATGAAGCCCACCTGCCCGGCCGACAGCGATTCGAGATTCTTCGACTTCGGCGTGAACACGCCGATGTGCTCGACCGGATACTGCGCGCCGGTCGCCATCATGCGGATCTTGTCCTTGGGACGCAGCGTGCCGTTGACGATACGCACCAGCATCACAACGCCGACATAGTTGTCGAACCACGAGTCGATGATCAGCGCTTGCAGCGGCGCTTCCGGATCGCCCTTGGGCGGCGGCACTTTGGCGATCAGTGCTTCGAGCACGTCTTCCACGCCGAGGCCCGTCTTTGCGCTGCAATGCGTGGCGTCGGTTGCGTCGATGCCGATCACGTCTTCGATTTCTGCGATCGCATTTTCGGGGTTCGCCGCCGGCAGATCGATCTTGTTGAGCACCGGAATCACGTCCACGCCGAGCTCGATCGCCGTGTAGCAGTTGGCCACGGTTTGCGCCTCGACGCCCTGGCTCGCGTCGACGACCAGCAACGCGCCTTCGCATGCGGACAGCGAGCGGCTGACTTCGTACGAGAAGTCGACGTGGCCCGGCGTGTCGATCATGTTCAGGTTGTAGACCTGCCCGTCACGGGCCTTGTACGTCAGTGCGGCGGTTTGTGCCTTGATGGTGATGCCGCGCTCGCGTTCGAGATCCATCGAATCGAGCACTTGAGATTCCATCTCGCGGTCGGACAGGCCGCCGCAAATCTGGATGATGCGATCGGCGAGCGTCGACTTGCCATGGTCGATGTGCGCAATGATCGAGAAGTTACGAATATGATCCATTCAGTGCCGATCAAGCAAAAAAGGCGCGCTCGGACAATAGCGGAGCACGCCTTGTAAGTAGGTGAAAAACCTATCTATTTTAGCCGAAAAGGCCGTCGCCCGGCGCATCTTGCGAAGCTCAGGCGGAAAAGACAGCTCGGCAACCCTGTTGCATGGGACCAGAGCACGGCGCTGCGGCGCCCACTCGGGTTGACAGGAAAGACGTGAAACTCGGTGTGAGCGGCGCGGCGTCGATGCCGCACTCAGAACCCCTTGCGAAAACTCAGGAGGCCGCCGCGACCCGCATGGCGAGAGCGGCGCGAACCCGCGCTACGTCGAGGTGATAGTGACACAGCTCGACGCCGTCACAGACCAGAACTGGCACCAGTTCGTTGTAACGGGCTTCCAGCAAGGGATCCGCGTCGACGTCGACAATTTCGACCTGCGCGCCGAATTCGGCCAGCAAGGGCGCGAGCGCGGCACGCATGTCATCGCAAAGATGGCACCACGCGCGCCCGTAGAGCGTGAGCGGCGCCGTCTTTGTCATTTCTGCGCGCTGCGCGGGCGGACCGGCACGAACTGCGTGTTCTCGCCGCGGCGAACCAGCAGCGCGACCATCTTCTGCGAATCGAGATGCGAACTCACGTCGTCGAACTGCTTTGCGCTCGTGATGTCGGTATCGCCCACCCGCAGAATGATGTCGCCCTTTTGCAGGCCCACGCGCGCTGCGGGACCGTCCACGGCGTCGATCTGCACGCCGCTGTGCAGCTTCAGCGCCTTCAACTGCTCGGCAGGGATATCGCTGACCGCCACACCCAGCACGTTCGTGGCGCGCTGTTTCGGCGGCTGCGGCTTCTTCTGATCCGCCTTGGTTGCCTTATCCGGCTGCATCTCGGCGATCGTCACCGGCAGATCGCGCGTCTGGCCCTTGCGCCAGATCGTGATCGTCGACCTGGTGCCCGGCTTCGTGTCGCCAACCATGCGCGGCAGGTCGGTTGCCGTGTCGACCGAATGGCCGTTGAATTTCAGGATGATGTCGCCCGGCTGCACGCCCGCCTTATCCGCCGGGCCGCCCGGCTCGACGCTGCTGACCAGCGCGCCCTGCGCCTTCGGCAGACCCAGCGATTCGGCGACGTCTTTGGTCACTTCGCCGATCGCCACCGCAATCCGGCCGCGCACCACCTTGCCCGAGGCCTTCAACTGATCGGCCACGCGCATCGCCTCGTCGATCGGAATCGCGAACGAAATGCCCATGAAACCGCCGGTGCGGCTGTAGATCTGCGAGTTGATGCCGATCACCTCGCCCTGCATGTTGATCAGCGGACCGCCCGAGTTGCCCGGGTTGACGGCCACGTCGGTCTGGATGAACGGCAGATAGTCGCCCGTATCGCGCCCCTTGGCGCTGACGATACCGGCCGTCACCGTGTTCTCGAGCCCGAACGGCGAGCCGATCGCAACCACCCACTCGCCGACGCGAACCTTGTTCGAGTCGCCGATCGTGATGGTCGGCAGATTGGCGGCGCTGATTTTGACGACGGCGACGTCGGTGCGATCGTCCACGCCGATCAGCTTTGCCTTGAATTCGCGCTTGTCGGTGAGCGTGACGTAAATAGTGTCCGCGTCGTCGATGACGTGCGCGTTTGTCATCACGTAGCCGTCCGCCGACAGGATAAAGCCCGAGCCCACGCCGCTGTTCTGTTCCGGATCGCTGCTATCAGGCGTGTCCTGGCTGCCGCCACTGCCGCCGTTATCGCCGCCGCGGGGCGCCCCCGGCGAACCCGGCGATTGCGGTGACTGCGGCAACGGAATGCCAAAGAAGCGTCGGAAAAACTCCGACATGTCGCCGTCGTCCATACCCGGCGGCAAACCGCCGCGGGCACCGCTGCTGGACACGCGAGTGGTGGTGCGGATGTTGACGACCGCCGGGCCGACTTTGTCGACCAGGTCAGTGAAGTCGGGCAGATTGGCGGCGGGAGCCGCCGACGCCGTATGCGGCACGAGCGGCAAACACGCCGCTACTACCGCGGCCGCGAGGAATTTGCGCACCGAGAAAGTCGTCATATCGTAGCAAGCCGAGGGATTCAGGATTCGGAGGATTACTTCGGAGCTTTGTATTCTATGGCAGCCGCAAATTGCTGCAATGTGGTCTGGGGCACTTCACCCAGCAGAGTAATCCAGAAGTCGCCGCGACGCTTGACGAGCACGTGCGTCGCGCCGCTGCTGCCCGCGCCTTCCTTGCGCGTGTTGTTCTCAACCGGCTCGACGAATACCGAAATGGCCGCGAGGCCGTCGGAGAACACCGCCTGGTCCACTGGAATGGTCGGCTGGCCGGCGTCACGCGCGGCCATGGGACGGCGTAGTTCACGAATCTTGCGGAAACCCGGCACGGTTGGCGTGATCTGCCAGCCTTGCGCGGCCATGTCCACCGGCTCGACCGGCGGGCGCACCACGGTCCAACCCGCCGTATTACGAATACCGTTGACGATGCCGGCCTTGTCGACCGGCACGCCGATGCGAATCTGCGAAAAAGACAGTTGTTCGAGCACCTGACCGCTCGGGTCGAGTGTCTGGGCACGCAGCAGCAGGCCGGTTTTCTTGTCGGCCCACAACTTGTAGGCAAAGCGATAGGCGTCTTTCGGGTCGAGCTCGATCACCTGGCTGTCGACGCCCGCGACGCGGTCGTCACCCAGCAGTTTGGGCTCGTAGACCGATAGCACCTGTTCGCCGCTCACGGCCAGTAGCGCCGGGAACGAATCCTTGTTCTGACGTTTCTCGACGACGCACAGGTGCCGCTCCGGCACGAACGTGTAGAGCTCCTCGTTATGACGCAGCATTTTGCGCGGCTTGCCGTCGAGGCTCTCGAGCTGCTCGAATTCGCCATCCGCGCGGGTCGCGTAGTGCGCGATCCGCGACGTTTGAACGAAATTGCCGCGTTGGTAGACGAATGCGCCCTCGTAATTTTGCTGCTGTGCGGCTTGATGGATGCGATCGAGCAGATCCGCGGCCGTGCGACGGGCGACGAGCGGATCGTCGGTTTGCGCAAAGACCCGCGGTGTAGCGGACAACAACACGGCTGCGCAGAACAGAAATGCCGGCAGCCGCCCCCAGATAGTCGTTTTATTCAACCGCGGAGTCTGCATCAAACTATTGGCCTTGCGTAGAAACGGCGGCAGCGCGAATCAGCGGCATCGAGCCCGGCATGACCGGCTGTTGCGCGAATTGCTGGTGAGCTTCCAGATACTGGTCGAGACTGGCGTCACGAATGATATTCGCGTCTTGTACGATCGGCTGAACGGTAGCCGCCGGCACCGAAGCCATGGCCACGCGTTGCAGCGTATCGCCATGCGACTGGACCGACGCGAGTTGCGCCGTGCCCGGGCCGCCCGGCACGCCTTGCAGTTGCGGCACGACGATCCACGTCAGCGTGGCGGCAGCGGCCGCGACGGCAAAGGCCGGCACGACACGGCGGCGCAGCGCCAGCAAACGACGCGCAACCGGCATGGCGGCGGGCGCCAGCACGTGCGGCTCGTTGTCGAAGCGCGCGGCAAAACCGCTCAGGAACGCGCTGCTCGCGGCCGGACTCACCGCCAGATCGTCAGAACGCAAAGCGTCGCCGATCAGGTGATAGCTCGACCAGGCGGCGCGATCCTGGCCGTCTAGCCCGGAAAGAAACGCGTCCAGATTCAGATGCTCTTCGCCGACCAGCTCACCGTCGACAAAAGCGGACATGCGCTCGCTGCGCGAGCTGGCTTGCGATTGCATCGAGACCGACCCCATGATGCTCCCCATCTTACAAATACCTCGTAGTGACACCACTAATCCAGATATTGCACCCGCGCCCCGCCCGGCCGGCTGGTGGTTTACCAGCGCTTGCCTTCAGGTGTGTCAAGTAACGGACGCAATTTTGCCGCAATGGCTTCGCGAGCGCGGAAGATTCGTGATCTGACCGTGCCGATTGGGCACCCCATCATCTCAGCGATTTCCTCATAGCTCAAACCTTCAATTTCACGAAGAGTAATGGCGGTGCGCAACTCTTCCGGTAAAACCGCCATCGCAGCATTGACCGTCTCAGCGATCTGCTTGCTCATCAACATCGACTCAGGCGTGTTGATATCCCTTAGTTGGTCCGCGTCCGAGAAAGTTTCAGCTTCTTCAGCATCTGCTTCGGTCGAGGTCGGCGCGCGTCGCCCTTGGGTCGCAAGGTAGTTCTTTGCCGTGTTGACGGCAATCCGGTACAACCACGTATAAAAAGCCGATTCCCCGCGAAACTGCGGCAGCGCCCGATACGCCTTGATAAAGGCGTCCTGGGCGACGTCTTCCACCTCGGCGGGGTCCCGCACGAGGCGCGAGATCAGCCGGAGAATCTTGCGGTGGTATTTGGAGACCAGAAGCTCGAACGCGGCCTTGTCGCCCTTCTGGACGCGCTCGACCAGCACCTGATCAATTTCTTTTTCGCTCACCTGATAAATCCGTTAACTATAGGGCGCATGGCGGGGCACCATTGTAGCGTCCCCATCAACTGGGTACGTTACGCCGGTAACAGCGGTTACAGTCGTTACAGTCAGGCGCCGGCGCCACGCCGGCCCAGCACCGCCAGTTCGCGGAAGACGGGCGCCGGGAGAGTGTCAGCGGCAAGCAGTAGCGTGCGCGGGCCGCCTTGATCCGGCATGACTGCCAGAATCAGCAAGCGACCACTCCACTGCGAACAGCCGGCAATACGTCCGTGCGCCAGCAGTGCGCCTGTTCGGCCCCAAACGGACAAGCCGTCCGCCCCGATTTTCAGCGCGACGGGCTGCGCGCGCCCATAGCGGAGCGCGCAAAGCGTGAGCCACGCCCATACCGCGAGCGTCAACGGAACCGCCTGCCCGGCGCCCAGATGCGACGCGAGGCAAGCGAAGACGGCAGAC
>NZ_JARESR010000027.1:0-117862 GCF_046028015.1 Paraburkholderia sp. RL17-383-BIF-A
CCCCCCCCGGGGGGCCCCCCCCCCCCCCCCCCCCCGCCGCCTCAACACCCGTGCGACGGGGCTTTCAGCCCGAACGCACGGATCTGTCACGACCACGTTTTTGGAAGGTTTAAGGAAAAATAAGTACCGCCATTGACGCGGGCTCGCGCATGATCTATTTCAGATAGAAAGCTACCGCTCGCCGGTAGGTCTGACAGTCATGTGTGTTGACAGCCCAGCTGGCTGTCAAACTGACGGGCAGGCTGCCGGTATTCGTCCACGCATGCCCGTTTCGAACACCATGTACACGCCTACCTCTTCTGTTGCGCGCCGTTGCCGTGCGGCGGCCCGCTGATCCGGCCGTCATGAAGGCTTGCCGCCGCGCTCTCCCCACGGTGCCGCTCGACGCCCATGTCGCGACGATGCTGGCCGCCGCCATCGCGCTCGCCGTGTTCGTGATCGACGCGCTGACGCCGCTCGATATCGCAATCGCCGTCTTGTACGTCGTGGTCGTACTGCTGATCGCTTCGACCGGCAACCGCTCGTTCACGGTCACGACCGCCTGGGGTTGCGTCGTGCTGACGCTGCTGGGCTTCGTCATGTCGCACGACGAGGCCTACTCGAGCGGCGCGGTCGCGCGCTGCGCGGTAAGCCTGCTGGCGATCGCCACCACGTCGATGCTGGCGTTGAGGAACCAGGCCGCGACCACCACGTTGCGGGAGCAGGTGGAACTGCTCAACCTCGCGCACGACGCGATCGTCGTGCACGACATGAACGACCGCATCACCTTCTGGAATCACGGCGCCCAGGCGCTGTACGGCTGGACCGCGCAGCAGGCCATCGGGCAATCGCTGCAGGAAATGACGCAGACGGTCTTTCCCGTCCCCTATGACGAGATTCGCGCCGAGTTGCTGCGCTCGAACCGCTGGGTGGGCGAACTCACGCGCGTGCGGCACGACGGCAGTGTCGTCGTGATTTCGAGCCGCGCCGCGCTGTGGCGCGACGAGAAGGGCAACCCGCGCGCGGTGCTGGCGACCAACAACGACATTACCGGGCGCAAGCGGGCGGAGCAGGCGCTCGAGCGCAGCGAGGCCTTTTTGCGCGACGCGCAACGGCTGAGCAACACCGGCAGCATCGCCGTGCGCTTTCCGGACGGCGAGACCTGGTGGTCCGACGAGGCCTACCGCATCTTCGACTACCCGCGCGATACCGTGCCATCGATCGACGCCATGCTCGCGCGCACGCATCCCGATGATCTCGCGCTGGTGCGTGGCGGATTCGAACAGGCCGCTGGCGGCGAAACGCGGGTCGATATCGAGCACCGGCTGGTCATGCCGGACGGCAGCGTCAAGTATGTTCACTACGTTGCCCGTCTCGCGACCCGGCAGCCGGGCTACAGCGAGTATGTCGGCGCGCTGATGGATATCACCGGGGCCCGGCGCGCCCAGGAAGCGCTCGCCCGTTCCAACGACGAACTCGCTCACGCGACGCGGATCACCATGCTCGGCGAGCTGGCCGCTTCCATCGCGCACGAGGTCACTCAGCCCATCGCGGCGATCATGACATCCGGCGGCGCGGCGCTGCGCTGGCTGAACCGTCCGGCGCCGGAAATCAACGAAACGGCGCAGTCCATCGCGCAGATGATCCGCGACGCGAAACGCGCGGACGAGGTGATCCAGCGCATCCGCGCGATGGCGAGAAAGCGCGACCGTCTGCCGGCGACGGTGGATCTGGACGGGATCGTCGGCGAGTCGATCGAACTGGTGCGGCGCGAACTCGATCGTCATCGTATCGAGTTGCACGTCGACCTCGCGGTGCCGCCGCTGACCGCCTACTGCGATCGAGTGCAACTGCAGCAGATCCTCATCAATCTCATCATGAACGCCGTACAGGCGATGGCGGAGGTGGCCGGGCCGCGCAAGCTGCTGATCGCCACGCGCCGCTTCGACGACGAGCGGGCCGAGGTGATGGTGCAGGACTCGGGCACGGGCATCAGCGAAGAAAACGCCGGCCGTTTGTTCAATACGTTCTTTACGACCAAGGACGATGGCATGGGTATGGGACTGTCGATCTGCCGTTCGATCGTCGAGGCGCACGGCGGCCTCATCTGGGCCGAATCGCCGCAAGCGGGCGGCGCGGTGCTGAAGTTCGTTCTGCCCGTCGATGAAGGGAGAAGTCATGAGCAGTGATCCGCACAGCGATGTGAGCGCCGATGCCGGCACTCACGCAATCAGCTCGATGGTATACGTGGTCGACGATGACGAGTCGATGCGCGACGCCGTCAGGAATCTGTTGCGCTCGGTCGGGCTGAGTGTCGAAACCTTTGGCTCCGCGCAGGAGTTTCTCGCTTTCGACATGCCGGACGTGCCGAGCTGCCTGATCCTCGACGTGCGTCTGAAAGGACAAAGCGGGCTCGCGGTGCAGGAGCAGATCGCGGCGAGCGAGTTGGGTCTGCCGATCGTCTTCATGACCGCGCACGGCGACATTGCCATGACGGTCAAGGCGATGAAGGCCGGCGCCAAGGATTTTCTGGCCAAACCGTTTCGCGATCAGGACATGCTGGACGCCGTCGCGCATGCACTGGCGAGCGACGAGGAACGCCGCGCGGCGAGGCGCTCCGTGGCGGACCTGCGCCGCTGCTACGAATCGTTGACGTCGCGCGAACGCGAAGTCATGGCATTCGTCGCCGCCGGTCTGATGAACAAGCAGATTGCGGGCGAGCTGAATCTGAGCGAGATCACCGTCAAGATTCATCGCGGTCAGGCCATGCGCAAGATGGGCGCGCGCTCGCTCGCCGATTTCGTGTTGAAGGCGGAGGCGCTCGGCATCAAGCCGCCGCAAGGCATGGCCACGCCGGCGCGCAGTTCGCGCAGTTGAGCGCCGCCGTGCGCGACGGCGCAGTTTGTGCGTAGAGTCCGCGACCCTCGGGCTAGCGGACTCATACGCAGGTATAGGTAGTTCACCGCTTCTGTTCAGGGAAGCACGGCCGTTCCAACCCATTCTCACACGCGCCCGGCGCTTGCGCCCGCGAGGCGCGGCGTAGCGCTGCCTGCGCGGTTCGCAGCGCGACTAAACCTGAATATGAAACGACCCAACCATTGGTCATTTCAGGCAACCGTATGTAGGGCTGGTTGGGCCCACCGCCGTGCGATACCTTGGAGTCCATGCAGCGCCGCTCTCACCGGGCACTGTCACATCACTTACTCGGATGACCCGATCATGATCAGTTCGTCGATGTCGTATCCCGAAACCGCAACGGATGTCGTGCGCAGGACGCTGGTGAGCCGGGTCGGCACGGAGCATCAATGGCGCTGTCCCACCGACGAGGATACCGGCGCGCATGAGCGCGGCAACATCCTCGTGTCGCGTTGGACCCGTCACGACACGCAGCCGATCGCGGTCGTCAATCCTGGCAGCGTCGCGCACCATTGCGTGGCGATGAATCTCAAATGCACGTCGCTGACGTTCTCCCATGCCGAGCGTACGCTCGTGCGCGGCAGAGTGACCGCGGGCGCCGTGCAGATCACCGCACCGGAGGTGGCGTGCCGCGCCGTGTTCGAGTCGCCCGCCGATGTGCTGCATCTGTTCGTGTCGCAGCAGGTGCTGGGTGAATGTTTCGAAGACACGTTCGGCCGGCCGCACGCGGGCGACATCCGTATCGACGATCCCAGGCTCGTGCGCGATCCCGCGCTCGAACGTCTTGGACAGGCGCTCGCCGTTTCGCAATCCGAAGACGCCGCGCTCGGCAAGGTCTTCACCGACAGCGTGAGCCTCGCGATCGTGTCGCGCGTGATCGCACGGCACTTCACCGTGACCGGGCGGCAGACGCGCGAGGCAAGCGCCTTGCCGGCATGGCGGCTTAGCCGCGCGATCGAATTCGTCGAAGCGCATCTTGCCGAACCGATCGGTCTCGCCGATATCGCCAACAGCACGGGGCTCACGCGGATGCACTTCGCCTCGCAGTTTCGTCGCGCGACCGGCATGCGTCCGCACGACTACCTGTTGCGTCGCCGGATCGAACATGCACAGACGCTTTTGCGCGAGACGAAATACAACGTGCTCGACGTCGCATTGAGTTGCGGCTTCCGTTCGCAGGCTCACTTCACGACGGTGTTCAAACGCATTGTTGGAGAAACGCCTTACTGCTGGAGGATGAAAGCGAATGTCGATCGGTAAACAGATTCACGCGTTTCTGGAAGTGAGCGAGACATTCCTGCGGCAGCCCGCGGTCGCGATGATGAGCGACGCAGGGTCGCCGCCGAGCGGCGCGCGTGCCTCGCATGACGACAGCGTGTTGCGGGTTGGCGCATTGCTCGTTCAGCAGGAAACGGGCAACAGGCAACAAGGGTAATGGCGGAAATGGTGGTCGAGGCCGCGGCGTCATGCCGGCATATCGACCGGGTGGTGCCCGAGCGCATGCGGATGCGTTGATCGGCCCACAGCGCCGGCAATTCCGGCCGGACCGTCCCGATGATCAATGGGTTTATCTGAAACAGGAGTGCAATCATGCTGATGAAAGCGAGTTTCACCGATCCGTGGCTGCAGACCATTGGGTTGTTGTCTGTCCTGTCCGGCAATACGGACGCTGCGGCCTTCGACGTAGCCACGGTGGCGGCTCACGATGGGCGCAAAGAGGCGCATTTGCCGGTGATGGGCGAGCGCTTCGAGGTTCAGGTGCAAGTGATCGACCGCCCGTCGCAATCCACCGCCACGGTGGTGTGGCGCGACCCGACGCATTGCTCGTATGGCGACCAGGTCTGGCACGCCAGCCGTGCACGGGTGGCCGGCATTTGTGCGGTGAGCGGGCGGGCGATTCGTCCGGGCGATGCGATCTATAAGCCCCGGCCTTGCAGGCCGGCACCGCTCAATGTCGGGGCGATGATTCTGGAGCGAGTGGTCAATGAGGCGGTTCTGGATTGATCGGGGAATGTATGCGGCAGGAAGGGAAAGAAAAAGGCGCGAATCGGATTCGCGCCTTTTTGTTGGCTCAGCAGCGCAGGAGAGTGTCCGGGAGATTTACAACAACCCGTTACGACAACCCGCTACAACAACCCGCTACAACAACCCGCTACGACAACCTCCGCCGCCCTCGCGGAGGCCCGCCCATTATTCGCCGGAATGTGCCTCGCCAATCACCTTTCCGCGGAAGATGTAGTACTGGTACAGGTTATAGCCGATCATCACCGGAAAGATCAGGCCGATGCCGATCAGCATGAACACCAGCGTGGAGGTATCGGAGGCAGCCTCGACAATCCCCAGCTTGCCCGGAACGAAGTCCGGGAACAGGCTGACAGCCAGCCCGACGAACGACAACACGAACAACGCAACCGAGGCGCGAAACGGCCCACGCGCACTGCCGAGATAGAGCGACCCCATGATGTAGGCGAAGGCAAGAGCCGAGGCGAGCCCCAGCGCAGCCAGCAGATGAAACACGCCGTGCTGCGTCCACCGATCCTGTCCGACCTCGCTGATGAACCACGTCGCCGCCGTGAGCACGACGGCCGCGGCCACCGTGACAAACGCGCTCAGCAAGGCGAGGCGGCGCGACCATTGCTCGATCGAACCTACGGTCTTCTTCACGAGGTAGGTGGACCCGAGCAGCGTGTAACCCGCCACCACGCCGATAGCGGTCACGGCGATGAACACGCCGCTCATGTCACCCGGAATCAGGCCGGTGATCACCTTGCCGAGTATCACGCCCTGGGCGATCGCGGCGACCAGGCTGCCGATGCCGAACACCTTGTCCCAGGCCGGACCGTGCGACACGCTGTGACGGAATTCGATCGCGGCGCCGCGCATGATCAAGCCGGCAATCAACAGCATTACCGGTAAATACAAGTCCTGCAGAAGCAGCGCATACGCGGCGGGGAAGGCGCCGAACAGGGCGCCGCCGAGCACGACGAGCCATGTTTCGTTGGCGTCCCAGACGTGGCCGATGCTCTGCACCATCACGTCGTGATCTTCGCGGCGCTTGCGCAGCAGGCTGAGTATGCCCACGCCGAGATCGAAGCCGTCGGTGACGACATAGAACACCAGCATCAGGCCGATCAGGCCGAACCAGGTGATGGCGAGCATCGTGTGAGTGGAGCTGTCCATGAGATGTCCTTGCAACGGGAATGGTTTAGTACTCGGTGACGGTCGCCGCCGCTTCGGCCTTGATGGCCGCAGGCGGGTTCAGCGTGAGGTCGGGGCCGGCGCGCAGCCAGTTGCGCGCGAGCACGAAGAAGGTGCCGAGCAACACGACGTAGAAGCAGAAGAACATCACCATGCTGAGCGTCACCGACGAGGCCGCCACGGTCGACACGGCATCTTTCGTGCGCAGCAAGCCGTACACGACCCACGGCTGCCGTCCCACTTCGCGCACGATCCAGCCGGCTTCGACCGCGACATAGGGCAGCGGAATGCACAGCACCCAGGCGAACAGCAGCTTGCGTTGTTCGAGCAGCCGTTCGAGATTGCCGCGTGTTTTGCGCAACACGTACGCGGTCCAGAAGGCCAGCACCATGAAAGCGAAACCGATACCCGCCATCACGCGGAACGCGTAATACAGCAGCGGCAGCATTGGCGGCTGGTCGGCCGGCGCGAAGTCGCTGAGGCCTTTGACCTCGCCGTGCAGCGTATGGGTGGCGAGAATGCTCAACATGCCGGGCACTTCGATCGACCAGTCATTGCGTTGCGCTTTCTGGTCCGGCCAGGCGAGCAGCGACCACGAGGCAGCGGTGCCGGGCTGGTTGGTGGTCCAGTGTCCTTCGATTGCGGCGCCTTTGGCCGGTTGCGTTTCGAACACGCTGCCGCCGCTCGAATCGCCGAGCCAGATCTGCAGCGGCGCGGCGACTACGAGCACGAGCAAAGCGATCCTGAACGAGCGCGCGAAGAACTCCGGATTGCGGCGCTTGAACAGGTTCCACGCGGAAATGCCGGCGATCACGAACATGCCCGTTTCGATCGCCGCGACCCACATGTGCGTGACGCCCCACACCATATCCGGATTGAAGATCGCCGCGGCATAGTCGGTCACGATGATCTTGCCGTTCTCCACCGTCACGCCCGCCGGCGTCTGCATCCACGAATTGGCGACCATGATCCAGAAGGCCGAGATGCTGGAGCCGAGCGCGACCATCGAGGTGGCGAACAGATGCACCGCGCGCGGCACGCGGCCCCAGCCGAGCAGCATCACGCCGATGAAGCCGGCTTCGAGCATGAAGGCCATCGCGCCTTCAAAGCCGAGAATATTGCCGAAGAACTGTCCGCTATAACGCGAAAAGCCGGCCCAGTTGGTGCCGAACTGAAACTCCATCGGAATGCCGCTGACCACGCCCACCGCGAAATTCAGCACCAGCAGCTTGCTCCAGAAGCGCGCGTGCCGGTAATAGCCGACGTTGCCGGTGCGCAGCCACAGCACTTCGATCAGAACGAGGAAGGCCGACAGACTGATGGTCAGAATCGGCCACAGAATGTGAAAAATGGCTGTCATCGCGAACTGGGCGCGAGACAGATCGAGGACGTCACTAAGATGCATGATGGGCTCCCGCAGCGCCGATAATCGCCGCCTGATGAGTGGAGTCGGGACCGACCGCCGCGGCGCGCGCGATCTTCACCGGGACGGATTTGTACGACGGGGTGCGGCTTTTCGGATCGAACGCGTACAGCGGCACGAGCGGATTGGCCTCCGGGTAATACGCGCCGCAGCAGCCGTCGGGCAGCGAATAGTCGATCACCTTGAAGCTGCGGATCACGCGCTCGATTCCATCGGTGGACAGCGCGTACACATCCACCCGGTCGCCCGGATGCAGGTTGCGTTTCTGCAATTCACGCGTGTTCATGAAAATCACGTCGCGTTGGCCGAACACGCCGCGGTAACGGTCCGAGTGCGAGTAGAGCGTGGTGTTGTACTGGTCGTGGCTGCGCATGGTGGTGAGCCACAGCGCGTCGGGATCGTTGTGAACCGGGTTTTCGTCGAGTCCCTTGAAGACGAGGAAATTCGCGCGGCCAGTCGGCGTGGCCCAGACGCGTTCGCGCGCGCTCGAAGCGAGATGGAAGCCACCCGGCACGCGAATCCGTTCGTTGTACGCCTGGAAGATCGGGTAGACGATCTCGATCTTGTCGCGAATGCGGTCGTAGCTCGCCACGAGGTGTTCCCAATCCACGTGGGAGTGCGCGCCGAGCGTGGCACGCGCAATGCCCGCGACGATCGCCGGCTCGCTCTTCAGATGCGGGGAGGCGGGCTCGTTGCGGCCGCCGGAAGCATGCACCATCGACATCGAATCTTCGACGGTGATCGACTGTGGACCGTCCGCCTGGATGTCGATCTCGGTGCGGCCGAGGCACGGCAGAATCAACGCGTCCTTGCCGTGCACGAGGTGGCTGCGATTGAGTTTGGTGGCGATGTGCACCGTCAGGTCCAGCTTGCGCATCGCCGCCTGCACGCGGATCCAGTCGGGCACCGCGGCGGCGAAATTGCCGCCTAGCGCCATGAACACTTTGGCGTCGCCGCGCATCATCGACTCGATCGCGGCGATCACGTCATGGCCGTGCGCCGCGGGCGGCCGGAAGCCGAAGGCCCGTTCGATCCCGTCGATCAATGCCGGCGAAGGCTTCTCCGTGATGCCGACGGTGCGGTTGCCCTGCACGTTCGAGTGTCCGCGCACCGGGCACACGCCCGCGCCGGGCCGGCCCACATTGCCGCGCAGCAGCGCCAGGTTGGCGATCTGCTGGACATTTTCGGTGCCGCGGTGATGCTGCGTGAGCCCCATGCCGTACACGAGGATCACGTTTTTGGCCTTCATGTAAATGTCGGCGGCGTTCTGGATGTCGTCGCGAGACAACCCGCTTTGCTGCGTGATCGCCTCCCAGCGGGTGGCGCGCAGATCGGCGACCAGGTCCGCCAGACCGTGCGTATGTCCTTCGATGAACTCGATATCGAGCACGCGCGGCGCATCGGCGGCGAGCGCCGCGTCGTCCGCCTCGATCACGGCTTTCATCATGCCTTTGAGCACGGCGACGTCGCCGCCCACGCGCACCTGATACAGAAACGAGCTGATCTGCGTGAAGCCCAGCGTGGCCATTTCCAGCGGATTCTGCGGCGACGCGAAGCGCTCCAGCGCGCGCTCGCGGAACGGATTGAACGAGACGATTTTCGCGCCGCGCCGCGAGGCGCTGTGCAGATCGCTCATCATGCGCGGGCTGTTGGTGCCGGGATTCTGACCGAAGATGAAAATCGCGTCGGCTTCCTCGAAATCCTCGAGCAGCACCGTGCCCTTGCCGACGCCGATCGATTCCGGAAGGCCGACACTGGTCGCCTCGTGGCACATGTTCGAGCAGTCGGGGAAGTTGTTCGTGCCGAACTCGCGCACGAAGATCTGGTACAGAAACGCGGCTTCGTTGGACGCTCGTCCCGACGTGTAGAAGTCGGCCTGATCGGGGCTATCCAGGCCGTTCAGATGCCGCGCGATCAGCGCGAAGGCATCGTCCCATTCGATCGGCAGATAACGATCGGAGGCTGCGTCGTAGGCCATGGGGTGGGTCAGGCGGCCGGCCATTTCGAGGTCGTAGTCGTCCCACGCGGCCAGCTCCGAGACGCTGTGCGCGGCAAAAAAGCCGGGTGTGCAGCGATTCGCGGTGGCTTCCCACGCCACCGCCTTGGCGCCGTTTTCGCAGAACTCGAACGACGACGTGTGCTTCGGATCCGGCCACGCGCAGCCCGGGCAGTCGAAGCCTTCCGGCTGGTTCATCCGCAACAGCGTCTTCGCGCCGGACACCGCTACGCCTTGCAGCGCGAGCGCTTCGCCGGTTGCCTTCAGCGCACCCCAGCCGCCCGCAGGCTCGCTGTAGATGCGGATTGTCTTTCGTTTGGACATGGCCGTTTCCAGGTGTTTCGTTGAGGGACATGAAGTGGAAGGATGGGCCGCGCCCGCACTGGGATCTTGTTTAAATGCCCGTCTGTTTCGGATTCGCACGCCGGATACGGTGTGGGCCGGCGGCGCCAGGGCGGCATGGCGGCACGCGCCGTGCATTTTCGAAAGCTCGCAGGCGTTCTGAAAAGATCGGCGCAGTGGCGCGGCGAATAATGGTTTCCACCCGGCGAGGCCACGCGAAGTCCGCGCAGCGGCGCCGCATTCCTTGCGACTCATTCGCTGCGACTCAATCCACGCCGATACCTGGGCACCACCGGAGCATCGAGATGCGCTATCTGAACGAATCACACCGCGACACGAGCGGCACCGATCTGATGTTTGTGCCGGCCGCCGAGCGCGCCGACGCCATGGACTGGCGCGCTCAGGTTTTGGCTCCGGTCGAACCCGCCGCGCTCGGGCGCTGGACGCGCCGGGTCGTTGTCGCGACCGCGGTCTGGTCGGTTTTCGAATTGCCGTTCGAGATCTGGGTCAGCCTGTCCACGCGCGATGCGGCTGCGTGCGTCATCGCCAAATTGCTGTGGGTCGCGCTGGTGGGCTTTGTTCTGTCCGGCAGCCGGATGGCGCGGATCGTCTACGCGTTCCTTTGCACGATCGGCCTGATGGCGGTGGCCTTCGGGCTGCCGGTCGAATATCGCGTGTTTCCGCTGGGATTCGTGCTGTCTTCGGTGGAGTGCCTGCTGAAAGCGACCGCCTTTGTATGCATCGTGTCGGCCGGGGTGTATCCCGACGAGGAATGATCGGGCAGGCGCCGCTTGCGGCGCTTGCTTGCGTTTCCTTCGCTTCTTTTTTCGTTTTTTTTTGTGCTTCCCGCGTAGCGCGTGTTGCGGCGGCTCAGGCCACGCGCGCGCTATTCAATGCCGAGAGCGCGCGCGTCATCGCATAGGCGCTGTGCACCGCGGTTTCGAATGCGCGCTCGTCGGCGAGGCGTCTTCCGTCGACCGCGACGACCCACCGTGCGCCGTCGTGCTCGCACACCAGGCGCCGATCGGCCATCAGATCCGCATACCAGCGCCAGATTTTCGGGTCCGCGATGGTGGCCGCCGGTTTGACACTGGAGGGCACGGCGGGTCGCTGCGATGGGTTGATCATGGAGTACCTCCGATGATTGGCGAGTGGTCGGACGAGAGGGAACGTTTCGGTCACGTCCAGTTCTTCCAGTTTTCGATCGTGCGGTAGTCATCGTGCGCGTTGCTCTTCCGGCGTGGCGTGCTCAGCCTCGCAAAGCCGTTGCCGGCCTCAGCCTTCCCATTGCGCGTATCGCCACTGATGCGTCGGTCTTGCGGCACGGTCCGCTCGGCATGCCGCGGCAATGGAAGCGGTAACGACTGCTCGGTCTGCCGCAGCGCTCGCGATGACGAGGCGGCCGCGTTGCCCGCCGCGACGGCAAACCGTTCGAGCGGCAACTGGGTGTCGAGGTCGGTCTGGTCGAGCGTCTGCACGATGCCGAGCGTGGGCGGCGGATTCACCGCGCCCCAGGCCGCGAGCGCGACACACACGACGGCGGCTGCATAGCCGTAAGCGGGGCGAAACCGGAAGGCTTTCTCGGTGCGCATGACGTGTTCTCCGGGCGCCGGCCGCGAAGGGCTGCGCAACTGAATCGGGTGAGGGAAGACTGACGGGGCCCAGTATCGTGGTCCGGGCGGCCTCGATCTTTCGCCGCAGCACGGTTGCTTGCCGATTCGCACGCAGGAGGCGGCGTAGGCGCGTCATGCCTTGCCTGGCGGGCAAAGCCGGCCGGATAGGCCGGCCCGGCCCGGCGCATGACGCAGTCATACGTTGGTGTGATACGGGACGCGCTCCGCGGACCCGGCAATTGCGCCGCAGACCGCCACCAGCCGGGACTGGGCCCGCTGGTGGCAGGCACTGGCGGCCCGCCTCATATCCCTATGGATAATAGTTTCAGATGACTTTCCCATTTAGTATGGGTTCGACGACGCAAGCTTTGCACTGAGTGCGTTGGTGCAACAGGCGAAATCGCCATAGCGTGCCTGTCCCGCTAATCAACCAGGCGTGAGTGCAGCATGATCAAGATCGGTCGAGTCATAGTGTCGCTGGAAATGCGTGAGGTGTACCTGGAGAATCGATTGCTTCAGGTCGGCTCGCGCGCATTCGATATTCTCGAATTGCTGATCCGCGCGGCAGGCAAAACGGTGACGAAAGACGAAATTCTTCGGCATGTCTGGCCGGACTCGGTGGTGGAGGAAAACAATATCCACGTGCAGTTGTCGTCGCTCAGGAAGATTTTCGGCGCCGATAGCCAGGTGATTCGCACGATCTCCGGCCGCGGCTACCGCCTGACCATTCCGGCCGAACCGTCCGGGCCGGCCGACGTGCACGGCGCCGTTGCGGCGAGGCACGCAGAAGCGGCTCGCTGGAGCAGCTTGCCGGTCTGCCACACGCCCCTGATCGGCCGTGACGCGGCCATTGTCGACATCGCCCGCGCGCTGAAGGGAACGCCGATCGTCACGTTGCTCGGCTCGGGCGGCATCGGCAAAACGCAGCTCGGCATTGCGGTGGCGAAGTCGATTGCGGATATCTCGGACATGGACGTGTGTTTCATCACGCTCGCCTCGGTGCAGAACGCCCAGGCCGCGATCAACACCGTCGCCGACGCGCTCGGTGTGGTGCGCGCGGACGCCGACTTGCCGCTTCAGTCGCTGGTCGCCGCGATTCGCGGCCGCAAGCTGCTGGTGCTGCTGGATAACTGCGAACATGTGATCGAGTCGGCGGCCACCATTTGCGAACTGCTGGTGCAGGCCAGCGCGGATCTGCGCATTCTGGCCACGAGCCGTGAGCCGCTGCGCACGCGCGACGAGAAGTTCTACTGGGTCGCGCCGCTCGACACGCCCGAAGCGGGCGCAAGTTCCCAGGCGATTCTCTGCTGCGCGTCGGTGCGCATGTTCCTCACGCAGATGAACGCGCTCAACGCTGCGGTCGATAGCGACCGCAGCAGCCTCGAGATGGTCGCGACGATCTGCCGCCGGCTCGACGGCGTGCCGCTCGCGCTCGAACTGGCGGCGGCCCGCGCAGCGGTGTTCGGCATCCGCAAGCTGGTTGCCGAACTCGACGACCGTTTCCAGTCGCTCACGGGTGGCCGCCGAACCGCGCCGCCGCGCCAGCAGACGCTGGAGGCCGCGCTCGACTGGAGCTATCAGCTGCTCAGCACGACGGAGCGCCTGGTGCTGCACCGGCTAGGCGTGTTCCCGGCCCGCTTTTCGCTCGAAGCCGCGTGTGCCGTCGCCGCCTGCGCACGACTGCCGTGCAACGAAGTGACGGAGGCGATTGTCGGCCTTGCTTCGAAGTGCTTTCTCATGACGACTTTCGACAGCAAGACCAAAGAGTATTTCCTGCTGGAGACGACCCGTGAATATGCGTTGCGCAAGCTGCACGAATCGGACGAGGCAGACGCAGTGTTGAGCAGACGGGCGGCCTACCTCGCGCCCGCTTACGAGCAGCCATATGGTCGCGTGTTCGGCGCGGCGGCGCTCGGCGGCAAGCTGGCGATGGAAGCCGTTGCCTCGCGATGAGATCGGTATTGACCGCGTTTCGCAGAGCCGTTGGTCGCGTCGGGCCTCATGTACGATGACGGCGCTCGAATTTTTTGTGGACTCTGCAATGCCTGTTCCTTCGGAACTCGAACCGATGGTGTATGTGATTGACGATGAGGAAACGGTGCGTGACGCGCTAGTGCGCCTGTTGCGTTCGGCAGGCTTCAATGCGCAAGGTTTTGCGTCGCCCGCCGAGGTGTTGTCGCAAGCATTTCCGCACGTGCCGATGTGCATTCTGCTGGACATGAACCTGAAAAGCACGAATGGCTTCGACGTGCAAAGCCAACTCGCGCAACAGGGCGTACAGGTGCCCGTTATTTTCCTGACCGGCTACGGATCGATTCCAATGTCGGTGCGCGCGATCAAGGCGGGTGCGCATGAATTCCTCACCAAGCCGATCGACGACGAGGAGCTGCTCGAAGCAGTGCGGCGAGCGTTGGCGGAAGACGAGGCCAACCTCGCGGAGCGCGCGTTCCATGCGGATGTGCTGCAACGTGCCGCCGCGTTGACGCCGCGCGAAATGGACGTATTCGAACTGGCGGTGGAAGGCAGGATGATCAAGCAGATGGCACATGAACTCGGCACGCAGGAAGTGACGGTGAAAGTGCACAAACGGCGAGTGATGAGCAAGATGCAGGCAAAGACGCTCATCGAACTCGCCAGAATGTGGGAAGTGATACGCCGCACGCGCTGAGCCTCCTGAAGCAGTGAATATCGCGCCGGATATTTTTTTCTGTGATTACGTCGGCGCAATTGGAGTATTGGCAGCTATGAGCTTTGTTTGCATCGTCGACGATGACGCATCGGTACGAAGTGGTGTCGGAAACCTGCTGAAAGCGGTGGGTTATACGGCTGTGACGTTTTCGTCGGGAGAGGAATTCCTTGCTTCTCCGGAGGTTGACGATGCGCTGTGTGTCCTGCTCGATGTCAGGATGCAGGGCATGCCAGGCCTCGAAGTGCAACGCCAACTGAACGCGGAGGGCAGAAATATCCCGGTGGTATTCATGTCCGCGCATGGCGACGACGTGACCGTGGCGCGCGCGCTGCGGCACGGCGCCATCAGCTTCCTGCGCAAACCGTTCGCGGAAGAAGTGCTGCTCGATTCGATCGAGCTGGCCATTGGACGCAGGAACGGCGCGGCCTGAGCGCAAGCGTGCGCATCGCGTTCGTTCAACGGTCCGGGATCGCGAGACGCGATCAGCCGTAGCGCGCGGCGGGTGCATCCATCGCGTCCCCCGCGGCGCCGCGCGTGCGGGCATAGTGTTCGTGCCAGCGCTCGACGGTTTCGCTCTCGCCGGCCTCGGCCAGCATCTGCAGCGCGTAGGCCCGGGTCGTTTCGAGCAGGTGATAGCTCATGGCCGAACCGCGCGGCCCGAACATGAGCAGCGACTTCGAGACGAGACCGGCGATCGCTTCGGTCACGTCGTCGACGGAGAGGTCTTCGCATGCGGCAATCGCACACGCCTCACCGAGATGGAAGCTGCCGCGAAACACGCCGAGTCGGCGCAACACGGTGCGCTCGCGCTTGCACAGAAACTGACTGCTCCAGTCGAGCGCCGCCTTCAAGGTTTGCTGGCGTGCCGGCGCGGTGCGCAGTCCGCCGGTGAGCACGCGAAAGCGATTGTCGAGTTGCGCGACCAGTTCGCCGATACCCAGCGCGGTGACTCGGGCCGCGGCCAGTTCCAGCGCGAGCGGCACGCCGTCCAGCCGCCGGCAGATCGTGCCGATCAGGTTGAGGCTTTCGCTGTCGGGGCGAAAGTGCGGATCACGCGCGCGGGTTCGCGCAATGAACATGTGGACCGCGCTGTAGTTGAGAATGTCTTCAGGCGCGACGTCTTCGCGGGGCACCTCGAGCGGCGCCACCCAGTAAATCTGTTCGATGCGGGTTCGCAAGGGCTCGCGGCTCGTTGCGAGGATCCTGAGATTGGGATTGACCTCGATGAGTTGCTCGCAGATGGTCGCGGCCTCCTGAATCACATGCTCGCAATTGTCCAGTACGAGCAGCAGCTCGCGTGCGCCGATGGCTTGAATCAGGTGCTCAGGCGTGGTCTCGGCCTGTGTGGCATGCAATCCCAGTGCCTCGGCGATTGCGCTCAAGGTCGCCTCCGGGTGTTCGACGACCGAAAGATTGACGAAGCGGACCGCCTCGAACGACGCTATCTGGCAGCGCGCCACTTCCAGCCCCAACTGTGTTTTACCGATGCCGCCGGTGCCGACCAGCGTCACGAGCGGCGCGGAATCGAGCGCGGCGATCACGTCCGCGAGTGCCTGCTCGCGCCCGATCAGCGGGGTGCAGCAGTGCGGCACGTTGTGCGCGGCGGGGCGCTCGTCGAGGCGCGGCGGGTCGGCAGACGCTTCGTCCGTCGAGGTGCCTGCGTCGTGTGTACGGATCAGGCGATAGCCGCGGCCCGGTATGGTCTTGATGAGGTCCTTGTCTTCGCCGAGCAACTTCCGCAGCGCGGAAATATGCACCTGCAGATTGCTTTCCTCCACCACCGTTTCCGGCCACACCTGCTGGAACAGCGCCTCTTTGCTGACCAGCCGCCCGCTCGCGTTGATCAGCACTTCGAGAATATCGAACGCGCGCGCGCCGACGCGCAATGGCCGGCCTTCCAGATAAAGCTGCCGAAGCTCTGGCGAAACGTCGACTCGTCCGATCTTTATCATGACCATTCCGCTTGGGGTTTCGTGATTGCACATCCAGGCAATGGAGACGATCTTATGAGCAGCGCGATCTCCTCAGGATGGGGAAATCATTAACGATAGTTAACGCTGCAGTTCGGAAAGCCTGAAGGCGCGCAAGACGCGGGTGATTCGAAGGTGATTCGCAGGTGATTCGCAGTTGATAACCGTGACTCTACCGGCGCCAGTTTGCGGAAAGATTAAAAAAATTTAATGGCATCCGTAAATCGGATGTCGCGCTTTTCGCGGATAATCGGCCGATTGGCGGGTAATTCGCCCGAGGGCATGCTGTTGCCCCCGGCGGTGCATCAAATGACGATGGGAAGGCGCGAGCGTTAAATGAAAATCTTGCTCGTCGAAGACAACGAACAGGTTGCGGGATTTCTGAAAAAAGGCCTCGTCGAGGAAGGCCACGTGATCGATTCGGCCGACAACGGCCGGGACGGCATGTTTCTCGCCGCCAGCGAAACCTATGACGCCATCATCATGGATCGCATGTTGCCAGGCGGGATCGACGGCCTGGGGATCATCACGGCCTTGCGCGCGACCGGCAACCGGGTGCCTATCCTGATCGTGAGCGCGCTGGACGACGTCGACGAAAGGATTCGCGGCCTGAAGGCGGGCGGTGACGATTATGTGGTCAAGCCGTTTGCATTCGGCGAAGTGCTGGCGCGGCTCGATGCGCTGACCCGTCGCGCGCATGAAAGCTACGCGGAGACGACCCTGAAGGTCGGCGATCTCTCGATCGATCTGCTCTCGCGCAAGGTGGCGCGCGCCGGCAAGCCGATCTTGCTGAAGCCGCGCGAGTTCAAGCTGCTGGAGTACCTGATGCGCCACGCCGACCAGGTCGTCACGCGCACCATGCTGCTCGAAAATATCTGGGATTATCACTTCGATCCGCAAACGAACGTCATCGACGTTCACGTAAGCAAATTACGCCACAAGATCGACGCGGGCTTCGAGCGGTCCTTGCTGAGGACGGTTCGCAGCGCCGGCTACATGCTGACGGCGAACGAATAGCGCGACAGGGGCAGGCGGGGGCAGCATGATCGAGTTGGCAGGCTTCGGGTTTGAAACACTCTGTGATGACGGTGAGTTCCTGCTGTCCCGTATCGACCGGCGCGACGGCACGCCAACGTGGCTCACCGTCACCTTGCCGGCGCAGCAACCCAGCGCCACGAGTCAGGCGCGTCTCGAGCATGCGTATGAGTTGCGCGGCCTGCTCGACGGCCGGTTCGCCACCCGGCCGCACGCGCTGATCGAACACCGCGGCAGTACGGCGCTGGTGCTCGAAGACCCGGGCGGCGTGTCGCTGGCCGCGCTGCCGAAAGAGTCTTTGCCCCTTGGCCGCTTTCTGCTGGTTGCCGCCAATCTCGCGTCGGCGCTCGGCGCGCTGCATGGGCGCGGTCTGATCCACAAGGACATCCGGCCAGCCAATATTCTGGTGAATCCGGAAACGGGCGACGCGGCGTTGACTGGTTTCGGCATTGCCTCGCACGCGAGCGGCGAGGCGCTGGCCGGCGCGCTGCCTGACTTCACGGCGAGCGCGCTCGCCTATCTCGCACCGGAACAGACCGGCCGCATGAATCGCGCGATCGACTCGCGCGCCGACCTCTATTCGCTCGGCATCACGTTGTATGAGATGTTGAGCGGCGAGTCGCCGTATCGCGCGAACTCGCCGATCGAGTGGATCCACTGCCATATCGCCAGAACCCCCATTCCGTTGAACGAACTGGCCGGCAACGTGCCGCAACAGGTCGCCGCGATCGTCATGCGGCTGCTTGCGAAAACCGCCGAGGATCGCTATCAGACCGCGCAGGGTCTTGAAGACGATCTGCGCCGCTGCCTGAATGCCTGGGAACAAAACGGGCGCATCGAACCGTTCGCACTCGGCGCTCACGACTTGCCCGAACGCCTTGTGATTACCGAGCGCCTGTATGGCCGCGAAACGGAAACGCAGGCACTGAGCGCCGCGTTCGATCGCGTGGTGCGGCAAGGGGCGGCGGAACTCGTGCTCGTGTCGGGCTATTCCGGGATCGGCAAATCGTCGCTCGTGCATGAACTGCGGACCAGCCTCGGGCCGTCCGGCGGGCACTTCGCCGCGGGCAAATTCGAACAGTACAAGCGCGATATCCCTTATGCGACGCTCGGGCAGGCGTTTCAGAGCCTGACGCAGCATGTCCTCGCCCAGGACGCGGAGCACCTGGCGCGTTGGCGCGGGCGGCTCGCCGAGGCAGTCGGTGCGAACGGTCAACTGATCGTCAACCTGATTCCGGAAGTCGAACAGATTCTCGGCCCGCAGCCGCCGGTGCCCGAGCTTTCGGCGCAGGAAGCGCAGGTTCGCTTCCAAGGCGTGTTCGGGCGCTTCATCGGCGCATTTGCGGACCCGGAACATCCGCTCGTGCTCTTTCTCGACGATTTGCAATGGCTCGACGCCGGCACGCTCAGTCTGCTCGAAAGCCTGCTTGCCGCGCCGAACCTGCGTAATCTGCTGCTCGTCGGCGCCTATCGCGACAACGAGGTAGGGCCTGCCCATCCGCTCGCGCGCGCGCTCGTGGCGATCCGCGAGTTGGGCGTGCCCGTCCACGATATCGTGCTCGCGCCGCTGCAGCTTGGCGACGTGGCGCGTCTGATCGGCGAAGCGCTGCATGCCGCGCCGGCCGAGGTCGCGCTGCTCGCGCAATTCATTGTCGAGAAAACCGGCGGCAACCCTTTCTTCACGGTGCAATTTCTCAAGATGCTCGCCGAGCACCGGCACCTCGCGTTCGATCCGGTGAGCCGCGTGTGGGTATGGGACATGGCGGCGCTGCGCGAGGCGCGCTTTTCCGACAGCGTCGTCGACCTGATGGTCGGCAAGATCGAACGTGTGGCGGATGCCGCGCAGGCCGCGCTCAAACAGTTTGCGTGCTTCGGCAACAGCGCGGCGACCGCGATGCTCGCGCGAGTCAGTGGCAATTCGGACGCGGGCGTACACCGTGCGCTGGCCGATGCGGTGGAAGCGGGCCTCGTGTTCCGGCGCGAGCAGGGCTATGCGTTTTTGCACGACCGGGTCCAGGAAGCGGCCTACGCGCTGATTCCCGAAAACGAGCGCGCGGCCGCTCATCTGGGGATCGGCCGGATGTTCGCGACCAACGCGAGCGCCGCGGACATCGAGCAGAACATCTTCGAGATCGTCAACCAGTACAACCGCGCGATCGAAATTGTCGACGACCCCGCCGAGCGCCTACAGGTGGTGGAATTCAATCTGATTGCCGGGCGGCGCGCCAAGACGTCGTCCGCCTATGCGTCGGCGGCGACGTACCTGTCGATCGGCAGCGCCATGCTCGGCGACGCGGGATGGGAGACCTGCTACGCGCTCAAGTTCGCGCTGGAGAGCGGCCTCGCGGAGTGCGAGTTCCTTACCGGCGACACCGGCTTGGCCAAGGAGCGGCTCGCGGACCTCGCGCGGCGAGCGGTCGATCTGCCGGATCGGGCAACGGTGGCGTGGTTGCGTGTCACGCTGTTCACCGCGCTCGATCAGAGCGATCTGGCGGTGCAGATCTGCCTCGATTATCTGCGCGAGGTCGGCATCGACTGGCAGCCTCATCCCAGCCGCGAGGAGGCGCGCGGCGAATACGACCGGCTTCTCGCGCAGATCGGCGATTCTCCGATCGAGTCGTTGATCGATCTGCCGCTTCTCACTCATCGCGACCGGCGTGCCACGCTCGATGTGCTGACCGCGGTGCTGCCGCCGGCCTTTTTCAGCGACGAGAATCTCGTCTGCCTCGTACTGTGCCGCATGGCGAACCTGAGCCTCGAACACGGCAATAGCGACGCGTCGTCGATCGGTTATGCCTACCTCGGCATGGTGGCCGGCCCGGTGTTCGGCGATTACGAGGCGGCGTTCCAGTTCGGCCGGCTCGG
Source organism: Paraburkholderia sp. RL17-383-BIF-A (assembly GCF_046028015.1). NCBI lineage: Bacteria > Pseudomonadati > Pseudomonadota > Betaproteobacteria > Burkholderiales > Burkholderiaceae > Paraburkholderia > Paraburkholderia sp. RL17-383-BIF-A. The sequence goes on from NZ_JARESR010000027.1 coordinate 20,027, forward strand.
CCTCGCGCTCGTCGACGAGCGCGGGCTGCAACGTTTCAGGCCGCGCGTCTACATGTGCTTCGCGTATCACGTGATGCCGTGGACGAAACACATTCGCACCGCTTTGCCGCTGTTGCGGCGCGCGTTCGACGTCGCCAGCGAGAGCGGCGACCTCACTTACACCGGCTTCAGCAGTTGCTGCCTCGTCACGAGCCTGCTGGCTGCGGGCGATCCGCTCGCCGATGTCGAGCGCGTGGCGCAGCAGCGTTTGGGCGTGGTGCAGGCCGCGAAATTCGGGCTGATCGTCGACATTATCGGGTCGCAGTTGCAACTGATTCGAACCCTGCGCGGGCTGACACCCTCATTCGGCTCCTTCAACGATGAGGCATTCGACGAAACTACCTTCGAAGCGCATCTTGAAGCCGATCCCTGTCTCTCGATCGCGACGTGCTGGTACTGGATCCGCAGGCTGCAAGGGCGCTATTTCGCGGGAGATATAACGGCGGCGACGGCGGCCGCCGCGAAAGCGGCGCCGCTCTTGTGGACCTCGTCCGGTCACTTCGAAATCGCCGAATATCATTTCTACGCTGCCTTGGCATGCGCGCGCCAGTACGACGAGGCGCCGTCTTATCAGCATGAGGCGCAATACCGGGCGCTGGTCGAGCATCAAGCCAGACTCGTCACCTGGGCCGAGCATTGCCCGGGCAATTTCGCCTGCCGTTCGGCGCTCGTGGCCGGCGAGATCGCGCGTATCAACGGCAACGAATTCGAGGCGATGCGCGAATACGAAAATGCAATCCGTCTCGCCCACGAGCACGAGTTTCCGTTGATCGAAGGGCTGGCGCATGAAGTGGCCGGCACGTTCTATCTGGCGCGTGGCTTCACGACCATCGCATTCGTCTATCTGGGCAACGCGCGGCTCGCTTACCTCCGGTGGGGCGCGTTAGGAAAGGTCGAGGCGCTCGACCGGCGCTATCCGAACCTGGTCCACGAACCCGCCGCCATTGCGCCGACGCGCAGCATCGTGGCGGAGCAACTCGATGTCGAAACGGTCGTCAAGGCATCGCAAGCCATTTCGGGCGAAATCGCCTTCGACAAACTGATCCGCACGTTGATGACCATCGTGCTCGAACATGCCGGCGCCGGACGTGCGCTGCTCGTTCTGCCGCGTGACGAGAAATTGTGGGTCGAGGCGCAGGCACTCGCGAATCGCGAGGGTATCGAGGTCCAGCTTCACAGCGCCGTTGTAACGCCGCGCGATGTGCCGGCCTCGATTCTGCATGCCAGCATTCGCACGCAGGAGCGCGTTCTGCTCGACGACGCGTCGCTGCCCAATCCGTTCTCGACGGACGAATACTTCCGCACGACGCGTGCTCGCGCGGTGCTCTGTTTGCCGCTCGTGAAGCAGGCGAAACTGATCGGCGTGCTGTACCTGGAAAACGATCTCGCGCCGGGCGTGTTCACGCCGGCGCGCCTCGCAGTGCTGGAGCTTCTCGCGTCGCAGGCCGCCATTTCGCTGGAAAACGCTTCGCTGGAAGAGAAAGAGGCGCTGCTCGAAGAGAAGGAAGCCTTGCTTCACGAAGTGCATCACCGGGTGAAAAACAATCTGCAACTGATCAGCAGCCTGCTCAACTTGCAGGCGGCGCGTGTGACCGACAAGGCCGTGGCTGAACTCTTCGCCGACAGCCGCAACCGGGTGCGTTCGATGGCGCTGGTGCACGAGAACCTGTATCGCGCCGGCAATTTTGCGCGGATCGAGATGGCGACCCATGTGAAGAATTTGTGCGGCCATCTGGCGCGCGCCTACGACATGCGGCAGATGGAAGTGGAGTTGTCGGTCGAGGTCGACGATGTGCAGCTCGATATGAACCGCGCCGTATCGTGCGGGCTGATTATCAACGAGCTGGTGTCCAACGCCTTGAAGCACGCGTTTCCGCACGGGCGCGGCGGTTGCGTGCGCGTCGAACTCGGCGCGCTCGACAACGAGCGGTGCAGGTTGACTGTCGCGGACGACGGCGTCGGCATCGCGCCGGAATTCTCACTGGAAGAGGCGGACTCGCTGGGCCTGCAACTGGTTCACGACCTGACCCACCAGTTGCACGGCACCGTGGAGCTGAGCCGCGGCGGCGGCACGACCTGCAGCATTCTTTTCAACGCAACCGGACGTGGATAAGCACACTATGGCGCCCGCCCGCATTCTTGTAGTCGAAGACGATCGCGTTGTCGCCCGAGACATTGCGCAGCAGATGAGCCGCGCGGGCCACACCGTGGTCGGCATCACGGCGCGTGGCGAAGACGCATTGCCTCTCGCCGCCGAGACCGAACCTGATCTGATCCTGATGGACGTACGGCTGGAAGGCAAGCTCGACGGCATCGACACCGCGCGGCTGCTTCGCGAAAATATGAATCTGCCCGTGGTTTTCCTGACCGCATATGCCGACGAGGACACTGTCCGGCGCGCCACGGTCACCGAACCGTTCGGCTACGTTCTGAAGCCGTTCGACGACACGCAATTGAAGACCGTCGTCGAAATGGCGCTCTACAAGCACGGCGCGGAACGGCGGCTGCGCGAAAGCGAACAACGCTATGCCGTCACGCTCTCCAGTATCGGCGACGCGGTGATCGCGACCGATCGCGAGTCGCGCATCAACTTCATCAACCCGGTCGCCGAAGCGCTGACCGGCTGGCCGCGCGAGGCGGCAATGGGGCGGCCGCTCGCGGAAGTATTCCGCGTGATCAACGAGACCACCCGCGCGCCGGCCGAAGACCCGGTGGCAGCCGTGCTGGCGGCCGGCACGATCGTCGGGCTCGCGAATCATACGGTCCTGCTGGCGCGCGACGGGCGCGAGATCGCGATCGACGACAGCGGTTCGCCAATCGTCGACGAGCGCGGCGACATCCTCGGCGTGGTGCTGGTGTTTCGCGACGTGACACAGCGGCGTCGCGCCGAAGAAGCCGAAATACTCCGCGAGACCAATGCACGCCTCGAATCGGCGATGTACGGGTCCAACGTCGGCGTGTGGGAAATCGACATGCCCGAGGGCGATCATCGCCGGGGCTTCGCGCGCTTCTCGAACATCTGGGAGTGGCTGGGCTATACGCGTCCGCAGACCTTGCTGGACTACGACGCGTATATGAGCATCCTGCTTCCGGAGGACCGCGCGGGCACCGAAGCCGCGATGCTCCGCTACCTGGGCAAAGAGGTCGATGTGTTCGAGGTGGAGAACCGCCTGTGCCATAGCGACGGAACCGTGCGGTGGGTGCTCGTGCGCGGCATGGCAACGTGGGACGCCGACGGCAAACCGATTCGCTTCGTCGGCAGTCTGGTAGATATTACCCAGCTGAAATTCACGGAACAGGCACTGCGTTCGAGCGAGGCGCGCTTTCGCGGCACCTTCGAAAATGCTGCGGTCGGCATCGTGCACTGCGATCTCGACGGGCGGTTCCTGCGCGTGAATCAGCGCTCGTGCGATATCGTCGGCTATGAGCGCGAGAGTTTGCTGGAAAGGCGTTTCCAGGACATCGCCGATCAGGAATTCCTTGCTGCGAGCGCGGAGAAATTGCGCCAGTTGAGCGAAGGCCGGCTCTCGCACTATTCGGAGGAAATGCCGCTCTTCAGGCGCGACGGCTTGCGGGTTTGGGTGAGCGTGTCGGTCGCGCTTCAGCGTGATTCGAGCGGACGGGCGATCCACACCATTGCGATTCTTCAGGATATCTCGGCGCGTAAGGCGCTCGAAGATACGGTGCGGGTTGCGAAAGACGCGGCGGAATCGGCGAACCGCGCGAAAGATCAGTTCCTCGCCAACATCAGCCACGAATTGCGCACGCCATTGAACGGCATTCTCGGTTACGCGCAGATCTTGCGGCGCGATGCGGCGATGACCGAGCGGCAATTGGCGAGCCTGAGTGTCATCGAACAGAGCGGCGAGCATCTGCTCATGCTCATCAACGACCTGCTCGACTTCGCGCGTATCGAGGCGGGCAAGCTCGAACTGAATGTGACGGATGTGCCGCTCGGGCCGTTCTTGCGCGTGATCGCCGAGATAGTGAGCGTTCGCGCCGACCAGAAGCAGCTCATCCTCAACTATGAGGTGCCGCCGAATCTGTCGAAGGTGATTCGCGTCGACGAGAAGCGCCTTCGTCAAGTGTTGTTGAATCTGCTTGCCAATGCGGTCAAATTCACGGACCGCGGTGAAGTCACGCTGGCAGTACGCATGATTAGCGACGCACGGCTGCGGTTCGAGGTGCGCGATACCGGCGTCGGCGTGAGTCCGGACAGGCTCGAGACGATCTTTCAGCCGTTCGAACAGGCCGGCGATTTCACCCGGCGCACCGGCGGCGTGGGTCTCGGGCTCGCGATCAGCCGTCAGTTGGTGCGCATGATGGGCGGTGAAATCAAGGTGGTGAGCGTCGTCGGTCAGGGCAGCATGTTCTGGTTCCAGCTCGATGCGCCGGTTTCGTATGCGCAGGCCTCGGATTGCGCTGCGGCGCTGGAGATCCTGGGCTGTGACGGCAATGAGCGCCATGTGCTGGTGATCGACGACGTTGCCGGGAATCGTGCGCTGATCGTCGACGCGCTGCAACGCTGCGGCTTTCGCGTTTCGGAGAGTGCCGATGGCCGCGATGCGTTGGCCAAAGCAATGGTATCGCCGCCCGACCTGATCCTGCTCGACACCGTCATGCCGGTGATGGGCGGCATCGAAATGCTCGGGCATATTCGCGCCTCGGAGGAGTTGCGTCATGTGCCGGTGATCGCCGTGTCCGCGGACGCATCGCAACGCAATGCCCAGGCGAACCTCGGTGCGGGCGCGGACGTCTTTCTCGAGAAGCCGCTCGATCTCGACCGGCTGTTAAAAGAGATCGCCGCGCTACTCTGCTTGAAATGTTCGATTCGTCCAACGCCTGTCGGAGCGGACGCAGCGCTGATCGCTCCGCCGCGCGATGAACTGGCCGTGCTGCATCGCTTTGCGTTGCTGGGGTCGATGCGCGACATCGTGCGTCATGCGGATCGTCTCGTCAGCCTCGACAGCCGTTATGAACCCTTTGCGGCGCTGGTGCGCCGTCTGGCAGCAGGCTACGAGTCGCAAGCCTTGCTATCGCTGATAGAACAACATCTGGATATCAACTCGTGAGCTTAGCCGAACCATTCGATACCGATACGCCCGTTGTGCTCGTGGTTGACGACACGCCCGCCAATCTCGGGCTGGTGGTCGAATGTCTGGAGAGCAATAACCTGAGGGTGGCGATCGCCCGCGATGGCATGGAGGCATTGCGGCGTGCGGAACTGGCGCAACCCGATTTGATCCTGCTCGATGTGATGATGCCGGGACTCGACGGTTTCGAAACTTGCCGGCGACTCAAGGCGATGGAGAAAACCCGCGACATTCCGGTGATCTTCATGACTTCCCTGACGCGTACCGAGGATAAGATCACGGGCTTTCGTGCAGGCGCGGTGGACTACATTACCAAGCCGTTGCAGATGGAAGAATTGGCCGCGCGAGTGGATACGCACCTGAAACTGCGGGCGTTGCAGCAATTGCAGGAAAAGCACAATGTCCAGTTGCAACAGGAAGTGAAGACCCGCAAGCAGGCCGAAGAGGCGCTGATCGAAGTGATTCATGGTGTGCGCAACGTGTCGAACGCCATTGCTCACGATTTGCGCACGCCGTTGACCGAATTGCGTGCGCGGCTCGAAGTGCTGACTCGCACGTCGAAACGGCTGGGCAATGAGGAGATACTGCCGGAGTTGGAGGTGGCGCTGTCGGATGTCGACCGGGTGATCAGTATCTTCAACGCGCTATTGCGTCTTGCCGAAATCGACGCGGGTGTCAGGCGCTCGGGTTTTGCGCCGTGCGATCTGAAGACGATTGTTTCGGATGCCGTTGAATTTTATCAACCTGTAGCTGAATTGCGCGGGGTCGCGTTGTCGCTGGAATGCGGGGACGATCTCACGGCCGTGGCCGATCAGCTTTTGCTGGCGCAAGCGATCGGCAATCTGATTGACAACGCGCTGAAGTTTGCGCCGGACTGTGGTGAAACCAAAGTGGTTGCGATTCGCCACGACGACATGATCTCGATCTCGGTGGCGGACGACGGTCCTGGCATTCCGGACGCGCAAAAGCCCAAGGTGACCGAGCGTTTTTATCGCGGCGACGCAAGTCGCGGAACCCCCGGCGTGGGGCTTGGCCTGGCGCTTGTGAAGGCGGTGGCGACGCTGCACCGGGGATCGCTGGAGTTTGCTGACAATAACCCTGGCCTGATTGCGACGCTAAGGGTCAGTTGTCGTCTTTGAGGTTTGAAGCGCCTCGATTCATCGAGCGGGATTTTGCGGGCTTGAATGTTTTCCTGACCCGTCGAGCGTTTGTCGGCTATTGTGCATCCAGACACGACGCGATTCGTTGCGTCAAACGTAGCCAGGCGCGGCAGATTGCGACCGCCCGCCATCACTCTGGACAAATGCCACGCATGATAGTCCGCCAATCCCGAGCCCCGCCGCCAGATCCCCATCGCATACTGTCCGCCGGCATTTTCGATGTCGACGGCGTGCTGCTCGCGTCGCCCCATGAACGAGCCTGGCGCGAAGCGCTCACAGGCTTCGCCGACCCAGCACGCTTCACCACGGCGATCTATCAATCCCAGGTGGCCGGCAAGCCACGGTTCAGCGGCGCGCTTGCCGCGCTGCAAGCGCTGGGGGTCCCGAATGCCGCACAACGTGCCGAAGCCTACGCAGAGAGCAAGCAGAGGCGGCTGGAGGCGCTGATCGGCGCAGGAGCCGTGTCCGCCTTCGCGGACGCGCTTCGCTTCGTCAATGCGGTGAGGACGCTGGGTTTTCCGATTGCCGTTGCGTCGTCCTCGAAAAACGCGAACGACATGATACGGCGCATCCCGCTCGACGATCACCACAGCCTGTTCGATGTATTCGGCGCCAATGTGTGCGGCCGCGATTTGCCTGCCGGCAAGCCGGATCCGGCGATATTCCTGCTCGCTGCCGCGGAGCTGCCCGCCGTGCCTGAGCACTGCTTCGTGGTCGAAGACGCGCCGGCTGGTATCGAGGCCGCCCGCGCCGCTGGCATGGCGGCACTTGGCGTCGCGCGCCTGCACGACGCGACCTCGCTGCAAGCGGCAGGCGCCGATCTCGTCGTGACCAGTCTGGACGAAGTTGATCTCGATCAACTGTCTCGTGGAAGGCTTTGCCGGCGGATTCATGAAAAGTCCTGAACAGTTGGATGAAGTGATGCGCCCAACCGCCGATTCGAGCTGGATCGTGGCCGAAGGTGGCTACGACTCGTTGCTTGAGCGCAGCCGCGCCGCGCGCTTCGCGATCAGTAACGGCTTTTTCGGTGTGCGCGGCGCGCGCGCGATACACCGTGGCGGCCGCTGGGTGGCCACCTCGCGGACCCTCGTCGCGGGACTCTTCGATACGGCCAGTGAAGAACCTGGCATTCCCAAGCTCGCCGTCGCGCCCGATTGGCTGAAAGTCCGGCTTCTGCTGCAAGGGCAGCCTCTGATTCATCACGATCATGACGAAGCGCGGCAGGAGAGGATTCTCGACATGCGCCGCGGTGCGTTGATCAGCAAGGCGCGCCTGTCGAACGCGTCTGCTTTTGGCGTCAAGTTGCGCAGTTTCCATATGACGTCTCTCAGCCAGCGCGCGATTGGAATGCAGATCATCCTGCTGGAAATGGAGCAGGGCGGGATCGAGGTGACGCTGGAAGCGTCGATCGATGCAGTGGATATCGGTCTCGTGTCCGAACGCGCGGAGCAGGGCCTTAGCGTGTGGCGCGCGGCATCCTCCGGCACACGCCTCGCAATGGCCACCGCGGTATCGCTGCAGATCGACCACCAGCTCGTTTCTCCTACCGTATGCGGCCCGTCGCAATGGTCGTGGAAGTGGACCTCGACCCCGGGGCAGGTCGTCTGTCTCGCGCGGATGGTCGCCATGGCACGCGCAGGCAAAGAAGCTATCGATCCCGCTCGCGGCGCGCAGGCCGCTTTGAACTCCGCGCAGACCCTCGGCTGGCCGGCCGTGATAGCGGCGCACGAGAAGGCCTGGGAAGAGCGCTGGGCATGCAGCGACGTCGAGATCGACGGCGATTCGCGCGCGCAACGCGCTCTTAGATTCGCGCTCTACCATCTGAACGGCGCGGCCAATCCAGCCGACGACGACGTTTCGATCGCCGCGCGGGCGCTGACGGGCGACGACTATCACGGACATGTCTTCTGGGACACGGAAATCCATCTGTTGCCGTTTTACACGCTGACGTGGCCCGAGGCAGCAAGGGCGCTGTTGATGTATCGCTTTCACACACTCGCCGGGGCGCGGGGGAAAGCCGCGGCAATGGGCTGGCAGGGTGCGTTGTATGCGTGGGAGTCCGCTGATACCGGCGCGGAGGCGTGCCCTGCTCAAGTTGTCGGCCCTGATCGGAAGCTGGTGGATGTCAAATGCGGCAAGCAGGAACAGCACATCAGCGCGGACGTTGCGTACGCCGTCTGGCAATATTGGCGGGCCACCGGAGATGACGCGTTCCTCCGCGAGGCCGGTGCCGAGATTGTTCTGGAGACGGCACGCTTCTGGGCGAGCCGCGCGAAGAGGGAAGCGGACGGCCATTGTCATATTCGCGGCGTGATCGGTCCGGATGAATATCACGAATCGATTGACGACAATGCCTTTACGAACGTGATGGCGCGCTGGAATATCCGGCGTGCCGTCGAGACTGCGGCATTACTGCGTGCGCGCTGGCCGGAGAGTTGGCAACGTCTCTCGGGGCAACTCAATCTCGACGAAGCCGAACTGCAGCGTTGGAGCACGGTTGCCGAGGCGATAGTCACGGGCTTTGATTCGAACACCGGTTTGTTCGAGCAGTTCGCGGGATTCTTCGCGCTCGAAGACATCGACATCGCCGCCTATGCGGCCCGTTCAGTGCCGATCGACGTCGTGCTGGGCCGCGAGCGCATCCAGCGATCCCAGCTTGCCAAACAGGCCGATGTCGTCGCCCTGCTGGCGCTGCTGCCTGAAGAGTTTCCTGGCGACGCCGCGGCGGCGAACTTCAACTACTATGCACCGCGCTGCGGTCACGGCAGTTCGTTGAGTCGCGCCATGCATGGCTTAGTCGCTGCGAGACTGGGTCAGTGCGAAGCGGCGCTCGACTGTTTTCGCAGAACCTCGGCCATCGATCTCGACGACACGCATGCCGCCATGGAGGGTGGCGTGCACATTGCCAGCCTCGGTGGCATGTGGATGATGGCGATACTGGGTTTTGCGGGCGTGTCGCTTGCCGATGACCATCTATGTCTGGCCCCGGCATTGCCCGCGTCGTGGAAGAACGTTGCCTTCGCGATGCAATGGCGGGGTCGTCATCTGCGGATCAGCATGGGTGAGGCGAGTGACGGCATTCGTGTAACGCTGGAAATGGGCGAAGCGATGAAGCTTGCAATCGGTGGTGAGATGTTCATGCTGAGCCGCGCGGCGCCGCTGCTCGTGAATCGCAAAACGCACATTGTGCCGGCCGCATAACAGGCGATGCCTCGGGATCGAGCCGTTCGATACCTTCGGAGGTTGATCTACACCACGTCCCGGGCAACGTCCCGGTACGGCACCGTACCGATTTTCCTCGCCATTGCGTGCACCGTCATCTTCACTCTCGCGAAACTCGCGCTGGATGAGTCCCTGTTCTAAGCGAATCACCATTGGCTAGCGTGAGGCCGTCGACCAACTGACGGCGATCGCGGCCTGAAGCATGACCCACGGGATAACGATCGACGCTCACGCGTCGATCCCCCATTTCACTGGAGACAAGCATGGCAACTGAAACCAACCCCATCGCCGACATGACGAGAATGATGCAGGAATTCAAGATCCCAGGGTTCGATATGGCGCCGATCATCGAGTCGCGGCGCAAGGACATGGCGGCTCTCGTCGAGGCGAGCGAAGCGGCGCAATTGGCGATGCAGGCGCTCGTGCGCAGGCAGACCGAGATCGTGACCGAGGCAATGGCGGGCATCCAGGAATCGGCCAAAGCCTTGGGGGCCGGCGGCGCTCACGCGTCGGATCCTGGCCGGCAGGCAGCATTGTTGAACGACGCTTATCAGAAGTCGCTTGCCGATATGAAGGAGCTTGCCGAGATGGCGCGCAAGTCGCAGGTGGACGCAATGGCCATCATCACGAAGCGGGGCACCGAAAGTCTCGCGGAAACGAGAAAGCTGATGCAGGCCGGATAACGGCACGGGTAGGGGGTACGCTTCGGGTGCGCAGGCCGCTGCGTATCCGGGCCGAATCGCTGATACGTCGCTAACTCGGAATGCACGGACGCGTGCTTGAGCGTGTGCGAAACGTCGCTACGGCGGTTCACGAACAGATGTTTTTCTTCGCCTTTAAAGCGCTCCCCGGCGGATAGCGGCGACGACTTCTTGCAGACCGCCTTTCCCGCTTTGACCCGAAGCGGTGTAGCGAACGCGCAATTTTGCTGGCCCGGCCGGATTGGTATAAAGTCAGTCCGTAATCGTCACGCGATGGATACCCATTGCCGCTCCCATCCCTCATGGGTCTGCCGCCAGTATGAAATACAAAGACTATTACGAAGTCCTGGGTCTCGAGCGAAGCGCGTCTCAGGATGACGTTAAACGTTCGTATCGGAAGCTCGCACGCAAGTATCACCCGGACGTCAGCAAGCATGCCGACGCCGAAGACCGTTTCAAGGAGCTGGGCGAAGCCTACGAGGTGCTCAAGGACCCCGAGAAGCGCGCGGCCTATGACCGCATGGGCAGCGAATGGCGCAACGGCCAGGAATTCCAGCCGCCGCCGAACTGGGACGAGGGTTTCGAATTCAGCGGCGCGGGCAACGAGGCCGGCGAGCAGGCCGATTTCCACGATATCTTCGAGAAGATGTTCGGCGGCGCGCGCGGTGCGCGTGGCGCGCATCCTCGGCAGCGGCCTTTCGACGCGCGCGGCGAAGACCATCACGCCAAGGTGCTGATCGATCTCGAAGACGCGTATCGCGGCGCGCAGCGCGCGATTTCTTTGCAAATGCCGGTAGTCGATCCGCAAGGCCATGTTTCGCTGGAAACGCGAACGCTCAATGTCACCATTCCGAAGGGGATTCGCGCGGGCCAGCATCTGCGGCTGAGCGGCCAGGGCGCCGCGGGCGCCACGCCCGAAACGGCCGGCGACCTCTACCTGGAAATCGCCTTTCGGGAACACCCGCGCTTTCACGTGGACGGCCGCGACGTCTCGCTCGACTTGCCGGTGGCTCCGTGGGAGGCCGCGCTCGGCGCGCAGGTTACCGTGCCCACGCCCGATGGTTCCGTCGAGATGACGGTGCCGGCGGGTTCTGCCGGCGGCAGGCGCTTGCGGCTCAAAGGCAAGGGCATTCCGGCCAACCCGCCTGGCGATCTGTATGTGATTCTGAACATCGTCCTGCCGCCGGCGGATAGCGACGCAGCGAAGGCCGCTTACGATGCGATGCGGCAGGCGTTCAATTTCGATCCGCGCGCACACTTCTATCGGTGATCATCGTGAAAGAGACGACTACGACGACCTATTTGCAAGGCCAGATTGTCGATGAGAACGTGGAGTTCACGCTGGTCGAATTGAGCCGGGTGAGCGGGGCATCGGAGGAGGAGTTGACGCTCTGGGTGGCTGAAGGCGTGTTCGAGCCCACGGGCGAGCGGCCGCAGGAATGGCGCTTCAGCGGCGCCGCGCTGCGGCGCGTGCAGACTGCGCAGCGGCTGGCGCACGACTTCCAGATCAATCCTCCGGGTGTCGCACTGGCGCTCGATCTGCTCGACGAGATCGACCTGTTGCGCTCGCATGTAAAACGCGCTCGAGGGACTTAGGCGAGCCTGCGCGTCATTCAGCGTTAGACACGCAAGCCCCTGTCTGATATCGCCGCGACACGGCGCTTCGAGGGCGACGCAGTATTGCGTCGGTTGAACCCATTTCAGGCGCCATGTTCGAAGGGCGATTGATGCGAATCAACCCATGCGAAGTTGCAGTTGTCGAGCGGCGTGCCGCGTGGTGCAACGCGGTATCGCGCGTGCGTTCGCGTATCGGCCATTCGGACACTCTCTCAGTTGACTGTAGTCAATGGTTGGTTCGTTCATCCGGATAATCTGAATTGGATTGAGTCCCGGCGAGTCATGGACTCTCTTCTCGGGAGGATACGGAAAATGAATGCGGGCGATATCTGTACAAGAGACGTTGTGACGTGCGGACTGAACACGACCGTGCTGGAAGCATGCCGGATCATGCGCGATCGTCACGTTGGGGATGTCGTGGCCGTGGAGACCAGCGCGGATGGAAAGCTTCATGCCCGTGGCGTGCTGACCGACCGCGATATCGTGCTGGCGGTTGTAGCACGAGAAGTCGATGCGTTCGGGCTTTTCGTCGGCGATGTCATGTCCTCGCCGCTCATCGTCGCGTACGAGGGGGAAGACGTGTGGCAACTCGTCAAGCGGATGCGATTGCATGCCATACGGCGCATGCCGGTGGTCAGCGAGTCGGGTGAACTGGTCGGGCTGCTTTCGTTCGACGATCTCCTCGACGCGGCATGCGCATTCCTCGCCGAACTATCCCTTGTGACAGCGCGGCAGCCGCATTTCGAGGAGAAAAATCGCGCCTGAGCTTTTCTGCCGCATCAGGCATGTGTGCGGGGCACGAGGGTCGTCTGGCGTGCGTCGGCCCAAGCATGCAAGTCAGGCCATCTGACCGATGGTTCTGCGAAAACGCTGCAATGCCATTGCAAACAGAACCGACCCGATCGCGATCAGAATCAGGAACGGCCGCCACGCGACATCGAGGCCGGCGCCGCGATACAGGATGGCCTGCCCAAGCTCGACGAAGTGAGTCGTGGGTGCGAAAAGCATAACGTCCTGCACGATCTTCGGCATGCTTTCCCGCGGGGTGATGCTTCCGGACAGCATTTGCAAAGGCAGCAGCACGAGGACCACCAGCATGCCGAACTGCGGCATGCTGCGCGCGAGCGTCGCCATGTAAATGCCCATCGAGGTCGTGGCGAACAGATGCAGCGCGGTGCCGACCATGAACAGGGCCACCGAGCCTTCAATCGGCACATGCAGCGCGCCGCGCACCACGAACGTCAACGAGGCCGTGGCCACCACCATGACCACGAGCCCCATCGACCAGATTTTCGCCAGCATGATCTCTGCCGGCGTGACCGGCATGACGAGCAGATGTTCGATCGTGCCGTGTTCGCGCTCGCGGATCAGCGCGGCGCCGGTGAGGATGATCGACAGCATCGTGACATTGTTGATGATTTCCATCAGCGCGCCGAACCAGGTCTGATCGAGGTTCGGATTGAAGCGCATATGCACGGCGAGATCGACGGGCGGCGCGGCGGTGTCGCGGTAGCGCGCCGCAAATCCGGCAATCTCGTCGGTCACGATCTGCTGCACGTAGCTGCTGCCCGTGAACGCCTGACTCATGCGGGTCGCGTCGACATTCAACTGGATCGATGCGGATCTTCCGGCCAGCACGTCGCGCTGGAAGTTCGGCGGAATGTCGAGCGCGAACGTGTATTCGCCCGTATCGAGCCCGCGGTCGACCTGCGCGGGGGTGATCAGGCGCGCAATGCCGAACTGCGGCGGGAAAAACGCCGAGGCGATGCGGGCGGACAACGGCGAGGCGTCTTCGTCGACGATCGCGATCGGCGCCATATGCAGCGTGTCGGGTTGTGCGGTAGCGGCGGAATAGATCGCCACCGTGAAGGTGTAGGCGATCAGCACGAGCATGGTCGGGTCGCGCCACAGGCTCCACAGTTCCTTGACGCCGAGGCGGTAGATGTTCGAGAGGCGGCGCACAGTCAGGTCTCCTGCTTCTTGAGCAACGCCGTGGTCAAGCCGAGAACCACCGGTATGGCGGCAAGGAGCGGCCAGAATTGCGCCTGAAGATCGGCGAATCCCAGCGCCTTGTTGATGACACCGCGGCTGATCGTGAACATGTAGGTCGCCGGATAGATGGAGCCGATAATCCGCCCGCTGCCTTCCATCGACGACAGCGGATTGATCAGGCCGGAGAACTGGATCGCGGGAATGAGCGTGCCGATCATCGTCAGGAAGATGGCGGCGATCTGGCTGCGGGTGAACGTGGATGCCAGCATGCCGATGCCGGTCGCGACGATGCTGTACACCAGCACGGCGGCAAGCAGTGTCAGGAAGTTGCCTTTGACCGGCACGCCGAAAGCGATCCGCGCCAGCAGCGTCATCAGCAGGAAATTGAGCACGGCTAGTAACACGTAGGGCACCTGCTTGCCCATCAGGAACTCGCTGCGCGTGACCGGTGTGACATACAGATTGATGATCGAGCCGAGCTCACGCTCCCGCACGACCGCCAGCGCGGTCAGCATGGCCGGCAGCATGAGGAGCAGCAGCGGGATGATCGCGGGCACCATCGCGGGCGCGCTCCTCACGTCGGGGTTATAGCGAAAGCGCGTCTCGATGTTGACCTGCGGCGCGGGCGTCATGCCGAGCCGGTGAATGCTCTGCTCCATCAGCCAGGCTTGATGGAGCCCGAGCACATAGCCACGGATGGTTTCCGCGCGCTGCGGCATGGCGCCGTCGATCCACACGCCGAGTTGCACGGGCGTGCCGCGCTCCAGGTCACGTGCGAAGTGCGGCGGAATTTCGATCGCGAGCGACAGCTTGCCGCCGCGCATGCGCTTGTCCAACTCGTCGTAGTCGCTGAGCGGGGCCTGTTCCACGAAGTAGCGCGAGCCCGACATGTTCAGCGCATAGTCGTGACTCAGTTCAGTCTGGTCGCGGTCGAGGACGGCGTAGGTGAGACTTTCGACATCGAGACTCACGCCATAGCCCATCACGAGCATCAACACCAGCGAACCGAGCAGGGCGAGCGTGGCGCGCACAGGGTCGCGGCGCAGTTCGAGCGCCTCTCGCCACATATAGGTGAACGCGCGGCTGAGGCTGAAGGCGCTCGGGCGTGAGCGGTTCGGCGACTCGGGCAGCGCGCCCGTGCCGGATTCGCTCGCGCTTGCCGGCGCTTCGATCGTGGTTTCGACGCTACCGCCTTCTTCCGCCTTGTCGGCACCCGCTTCGACCAGGTAGCCGATGAAGGCCTCTTCGAGCGTCGCCGCGCCGCGCAAGCGTACGAGTTCGGCCGGTGACCCGGTCGCGAGCACGCGGCCGGCATGCATCAGCGAGATGCGGTCGCAGCGCTCCGCTTCGTTCATGAAATGCGTCGAGATGAAGATCGTGACCTTGTCGCGGCGGGCGAGCTGGATCATCAACTGCCAGAAATTGTCGCGAGCGACAGGGTCGACGCCTGAAGTCGGTTCGTCGAGTATCAGCAGCTCGGGCTTGTGCACCATGGCGACGGCCAGCGAGAGGCGTTGCCGCATGCCGAGCGGCAGGCTGTCGGGCAACGCGTCGCGTACTTCGTCGAGGCCGAAGCGGCTCACCATCTCGTCGACTCTGGCGGCGATCGCCTCTGGCGGCACATGAAAGAGCTGTGCATGCAATATCAGGTTCTGCTGAACCGTCAGTTCGCCATACAGCGAGAATGCCTGCGACATGTAGCCGACGCGGGCGCGCGTGTCGATGTCGTTGGGATCGACTTCGCGTCCGAACAGCCTGGCCGTGCCTTCGCTCGCGGGCAGCAGGCCGGTTAGCATTTTCATCGTGGTCGACTTGCCGCAACCGTTGGAGCCGAGAAAGCCGAAGATCTCGCCGCTGCGAATGCGAAAGCTGACGTGGTCGACCGCGACGAAATCGCCGAAGCGCATGGTCAGATCGCGGGCTTCGATGGCGAGCTCGCCCGCGGCATCGGCGGGCAGTGGTTCGACGACGACCGGCTGGTGACCGCGGCGCCGTTCCTCGGGCAACAACGCGATGAACGCCGCTTCCAGCGTGTCGCTGTTCGTGCGCGTGAGCAGGGCGCGCGGCTCGCCGGTTGCGAGGATCCGGCCCGCGTCCATCGCGACGAGCGTATCGAAGCGTTGAGCTTCGTCCATGTAAGCCGTCGCGACGATCACGCTCATGCCGGGGCGGCCCGCGCGAATACGCGCGATCAGATTCCAGAATTGCGCGCGAGCGAGCGGATCGACGCCGGTGGTCGGCTCATCGAGAATCAGCAGATCGGGGTCGTGGATCAGCGCGCAACAGAGCGCCAGCTTCTGTTTCATGCCGCCGGACAGTTTGCCCGCCGGCCGCGCGAGAAACGCCTGAAGGCCGGTGCTGCGAGTCAGCGAGTCGATGCGCTGGCGGCGCTCGGCGGCATCGTGGCCGAAGAGCCGCGCGAAGAATTGCAGGTTCTCCTCGACCGTCAGCGTCGGGTACAGATTCTTGCCCAAACCCTGCGGCATGTAGGCGATACGAGGGCAGACGAGCGCGCGGTGCCGGCGCGAGCGCATGTCGCCGCCCAGCACTTCGACGGCGCCTTGCTGAATGGCGCGGGCGCCCGCGGCAAGCGCCAGCAGGCTGGACTTGCCGACGCCGTCCGGGCCGATCAGCCCGGTCATGCGGCCTGCCGGAAAATCCAGCGTGAGGTTGTCGAGCGCAACGGTCTTCGCGTAACGCAGCGCGACGTCGCGCAGCCGGACGACCGGCGGGGCGTCTGCCGTCATCGCGCCACTCACTGCGCCTTTCACTGCGGCACCTTGATCGCGAGCGAAGCGGGCCACGCGGCATGCTGATCGATCCTGATCCAGGCGACACCCGGCAGGCCTGTCTTGACGAGCTTCAGATGCTGGAGCAGCAGTTCGCGGTTGATCCTCGCCTTGACGCGGAACATCAGTTTTTGGCGCTCACTGGTGGTTTCCACGGTCTTCGGCGTGAACTGCGCGGTGCTGGCCACGAACGAAACGGTCGCGGGAATCACATAGTTGGGCGCCGCATCGAGTATCACGCGCACTTCGGCGCCGAGTGCGACCTTGCCGACTACCGTCTCCGGCAGGAAGAACGTCATGTAGACATCGGAAAGATCGGCGATATTCAGGACCTTGCCACCTGCTGGGAGCACTTCGCCGGCCTCGGCGATCCGATATTGCACGCGGCCGTCACGTGGCGCCGTCAACTGGCTGTCGCTGATGTCGGCTTCCACACGCGCCACGGTCGCGAGCGCGGCATGCTCCGCGGAATGCGCGGCGACGAGTTGCGCGCGCGTTGCATCGACGGCGGCCTGGGCTGCGGTGACCTGAGCGCTCGCGGCGCGCACCGTGGCTTGCGCGCCGCGCTCGCGGGCGCGATCGTCGTCGAGTTCCTGCATGGAGGACGCGCCGTCGCGCGACAGGGTTTCCGAGCGCGCCAGTTTGCGGCGCGCGGCGTCGAGTTCGCTTTCGCGCTGGGAGACCACGGCTTCGGCTGCCACCTTGTCGCTCTGCCGCTGCACGACCTGCGCTTCGATGCTGAGCGCGGTGTTGATCGCCTGCTGATGCTGTGCGCGGGCTTCGGCGAGTTGCGCGTCGAGCACGGTCACTTGCATCGTCGCAAGCGGCTGCCCCGCCTTGACGAAGTCGCCTTCGTCGACGGTAATGGTTTCGACACGGCCAGGCAGTTTGGTCGCCACGTCGATTTCGGTCGCCTCGATGCGGCCATTGCCGCTCACGAAACCTGCCGCGGGACCCGAGTCGTGCACCATCGTCCACGCGTAGTAGGAGGCCGCAACGATCACGGCCAGTAAGGCAACGGCAGCTATCTGTTTCTTTCTGCTGGGGCTCATGGCAATGGGCCTTGATTGAGTGTGATGTCAGCGGCTGAAGGCGAGGGCGTCGGTTCCGCGTCCTGCACGCCTCCACCGAGCGCGGCATACAGCGCGACGCGGCTCGCGAGCAAGGCGCGGCGCGTCTGGATCAGCTGCTGTCGAGCGTTGAGCAGGTCGCGCTGTGCGTCGAGCACTTCCAGAAAGGGCGTCGCGCCGTTGTCGTACCGGAGCCTGGCAAGGCGCGCGCGCTCGGACTGCGCGACGAGCGTGTCGGTTTCCGCCTGAACCTGCGCGGCAAGCCACTCTCGCGCCGAGAGTGCGTCGGCTACGTCGCGAAAGGCTTCTTGAATGGTCTTTTCGTATTGCGCCACCGCTTCGCCTTCGCGGGCGTTGGCAAGTTCCAGGTTGTTGCGATTGCGCCCGGCGTCGAAGATGGGTAGCGAGATGTTGGGCATGAAGATCCACGCGCCGCTACCCGAGGCGAACAGGCTATGCAGATCGGTGCTCGTCGAGCCGACCGCACCAGTGAGCGTGACGCGTGGAAAGAACGCCGCGCGCGCCGCGCCGATATTCGCATTGGCGGCGCGCAGCCGGTGTTCCGCCGCGACGATGTCCGGACGCCTTTCCAGCAACGATGACGGCAGTCCTGCCTGCAGGTCCGCGTACACGCTCGCGTCGTCCAGCGGGGCAGACTGCAACGGGGCGGGTGCGCCGACCAGTACGGCGAGCGCGTGGGCCTGAGTGGCGCGCGACTGTTCGAGCTGCGCAACCAGCGTCTGCGCCTGCTGCAACAGAATTTCCGACTGCCTGAGATCCAGCTTCGAGATCGCGCCGACTTCGAAGCGTCGGCGGAAGATGCGCAGCGATTCCGAACGGCTCGCGATCGTCTCCCTCGCCACGGCAATGCGCTCATCGAGTTCGCGCAGCAGCAGGTAATTGTCCGCGACGTTCGCGATCACGCTGAGGGTGGCCGCACGGCGCGCGGCGTCGCTCGCCAGAAATTCTTCGAGGGCCGCGTCTTTCAGGCTGCGTACGCGGCCCCAGAAGTCGAGTTCCCAATTGCTTTCGGTTAGTCCGACCTGATACGCCTCGGCGTCGATACTTCCGCCTGGCAGCAACACGCCGGGCGCGCGGAAACGGACATAGGAGCCGCCGGCGGCGATCGTCGGAAAAGTATCGGCGCGGCGAATGCCGTAGGTTGCACGCGCTTCTTCGACACGCCTCACGGCAATGCGCAGATCGCGGTTTCCACTGAGCGCCTGCTCGATCAAGGCCTGCAGTTGGGCGTCGGGAAAGTAGCTGCGCCAGTCGATCTGAACCGTTGGCGATGTGCCGTCGGCGGGTGCTGGAGCGTCGGCGGACGGAGCGGCGGCCCACGTATCCGGAACCGGCAGCGCGGGACGCACATAGGACGGCGCGAGCGACATGCATCCGCCCAGGTTGAGCGCCGCGGCCAGTGCGAGCGCCGATGCGAACCCTGTGCCGCTGGGAGGCGAGCGGCGTGTTGCTGGCGGCGGTCGTGAGTGCGACGATGAGAACATGAGAGCGTGTGAGTCTGGTGAGTTCGGTGGGATGCTTCGATCGAGGCAACGGCCTGTGCCGGCGCCGACTACGCAATGCGCATCGCGCTCGCCGGGCAGGCGAGCGATGACGTTCGAGTCGACGCGTTGCATGCGTCAAGACCGGACCCGCGACCGGATCCTGAAGCGCTTATCCTGCAAATACTTATAACCGACGCTACCGATGGGACAACTTGATCTGGATCATCCCGTTACGGACTGGTCGGGCCCGTTTTCTGTGTATCGCAATGTATCCACTCCGCGGCCCGATACATGACGTTTCATTCGCGGACATTGGCGACACAAGCCAGATACGTGTGGAAGGTCTAATGCTTCCAGGCCGGTTCATCTGGCTCAACGCTTTCGCACATAAGGGGAATAGCCATGTCTGAACAGATCAATGATCGGCGTCGTCGTTTGCTGGGGACGGCCGTTGCGGGCCTCAGCCTGATGGAACTCGGGCTGAGCGGACGCGCCCACGCGCAGTCCGGCGGCACGAAGACTGGATCGCGCGTCACGTCCTTCGATAACCTGAAGCAGATCAACGCCGGGACGCTCAGCATGGGATATGCGGAAGCGGGCCCGCAGAATGGACCCGTGGTGATCCTGCTGCACGGTTGGCCCTACGACATCTACAGTTTCGTCGAAGTCGCACCGTTGCTCGCCGCCGCCGGCTACCGGGTCATCGTGCCGTATCTGCGCGGCTACGGCTCGACGCGGTTCCTGTCGGCTGACACACCCCGCAATGGCCAGCAGGCGGTCGTCGCCGTGGACATCATCGCGTTGATGGATGCGCTGAAGATCGACAAGGCGATTCTCGGCGGCTTCGACTGGGGCGCGCGCACGGTGAACATCATCGCGGCGCTGTGGCCGGAGCGATGCAAGGCGATGGTGTCGGTGAGCGGCTATCTGATCGGCAGTCAGGAAGCCAACCGGACGCCGTTGCCGCCGAAGGCGGAACTGGCATGGTGGTATCAGTTCTACTTCGCCACGGAGCGCGGCTATGCGGGCTACGAAGCGAACCGCCACGACTTCAACAAGCTGATCTGGCATACGGCATCGCCGAAATGGGATTTCGACGATGCAACCTTCGAGCGTTCGGCGGAATCGTTCAATAATCCGGACCACGTCGCGGTGGTGATCCACAACTATCGCTGGCGTCTGGGGCTGGTCAAGGGCGAAGCGCAATACGACGCGCTGGAGAAGCGCCTCGCCCAGGCACCGGTCATTACCGTGCCGACCATCACGATGGAGGGCGACGCGAACGGCGCGCCGCATCCCGAACCGGCCGCGTACGCGAAGAAGTTCACCGGCAAGTATGCGCACCGGAACATCGGCGGCGGTATCGGGCACAACCTGCCGCAAGAGGCGCCCAAAGCATTCGCCGATGCGATCATCGACGTCGCCCGGTTCTGAGGGCGATTGACCGTCCCGCGCCTGCCGCGTCGATCTATTCGACGCGGCCGCGCTGCATGACGCGCTCGTGCGCATCGCGCCCACCAGTGTGATTCACCCGTTGACCGACCTGCCGCCGCTGCCAGAAAGCCGCACTCGCCACCGTCCCAAACCGCTCGATTCTTCAGTCAAATCACCCTGATTGACCAGGGGTATTTACCTACAAAACAGTACGCCAGACGCCGGTTTAACAAAGTTAGAATGTTTCATCTAATTCTGCGCGGCAGAAGCGATTCGAGGGGGCCGGGGCTGTTGGGTCAGCATCTGCATGCTTGCGAGCTGTTTTCGCCCACCTCGTATCGAGCGATTTGTGGGCTTAACGAAGGAGTGCAGAGTGGTTTTTTCGACGCCAGATCAATTTATCTCGATGCAAAGTGCCAATGTTGCTGTCGCGTTTTCGTTGGTACAGCAAACATTCCAGTATGTTGAAGACCTGACCAGATTGAACCTGCAGGCCGCCAAGGCCACGCTCGCCGAGAGCGAACAGGCCTGGCAACTGGCATTCTCCGGTAAGACACCCGTCGAATTATTCGTTCAGCAAGCCGGTAACGCGAGACCGGCAGCGGAGAAAGTGCTGTCTTATAACAGTCACGTACTTGGCATTGCGAATCACGCGCAGGCCGAGTTTCTGAAGGTATTCGAAGATCGCTGCGCCCAGTCCAACGCAAGAATGCAGACGGTCGTAGACGACTTTGCGCGCAATGCCCCGGCCGGTTCCGAGGTCGCGGTCACCGTCTTCAAGTCGGCGGTTTCCAGCGCGGGCGCCGCCTACGACGCAATGCGCAAAGCCACCGCGCAAGCCATTGCCATGGCGCAGGCAGGTCAGCCGACAAGCCCTGTGCCGACGCGCGCCAAATAAAGACAATCAGCCAACAGCAATGCTCATGCAGCCTGGCGGAAACGTTTCAGGCCTGTTGTTTCGCTTTCCTGTAAGCAGGACGGATCAGCCGATTCGGAGACGAAATGGGTATCGCATTGCTTGCCAACTCGTTCGAAGGTCGATCCGAAGGCGCTTTTAAGTTAGCCGGGAATGTAATGGGAAGTCACGCGTCTTTTAAGAACGATCTTTTGCATATCGAAACGATAGTCACAACGCTTGAGAGATTGACTTCAAAAGGTGATTCGGTGGCTTGCACGTCGTTAGTGAACGAGCCGGGTTATTGGCGTCGGCGCATCGAGGCGATACTGAATCAGCGCGAAATATCCAAAGTCGATCGCGAGCATGCGGACGCTTTGCTCAGGCGACTGCGCGGCATCGTCAAAACGTCATCGTAAAGCGTAAGAATCGAGCGGACATCCGAATACCGCGGCAAACGCGGAAATAGCCAAGTCCACAGCAGGGGCAAGACATGACCCAAGAAGGTTCTGAGAGCGGTTTGAAAGTGCTGACGGCCCACGCTTCAGGCCGTTATCGACTTGTGGTGCGCGCGGCACTTCACGGTACGCGCATTGCCGCCATCTGGCAGGTGCTACTGCCATTTTCCCGCAACGTCGAAAAGGTCGACGTGACGACGCTGCCCGCCAGCGGTGTCGAGGAGGTCACGATTGCACTCGCGCAAGCGCAATGCGAATGGGTGGATGCCATGATCGCGCGCTTCAGGAGCATGCCGTGGGTGACAAGCGCGACGCTTTGCTGAGCGGCATGTCCGGCACAACCGTGACCCATTCACTAGCGGTTATTCCAGCGCCGCGGCCGGGCCGAAGAATTCATATCGGCTTTGCGACTCCGGCACGCCGATCGCTTTCAGGTGCTTCTTGACGGCCTTCATGAACGCGATCGGTCCGAGAAAATAGACGTCGACGTCGCGCGTTTCCGGCAGCCACGCATCGAGACGCGTTTCGTCGAGATAGCCGATGCCGTGCGCGTCGGCATCATTCGCGCGGCGTTGTTCGTAGCAATAGAAACGCTTCAATTTCGGATGACGCGCGGCCAGTTGCTCGATCGCGTCGCGGAACGCATGCACGCCGCCATGACGCGCGGAGTGAATGAAGTGGACGGTGCGATCGGTATTCAGCGCGGCTTGCAGCATGGCCAGCGTCGGTGTAATGCCCACGCCGCCGCTGATCAGGACCAGCGGCTTGTCGCTATGTTCGAGCTTGAAGTCGCCGGCCGGCGCAAACAGTTCCAACGTGTCGTTCTCGTTGACGCGCGTGTGCAGATGGTTCGATACCTTTCCGTTCGGTTCGCGCTTCACGCTGATACGGTATTCGCGGCCATTCGACATGGCCGAGAGCGAGTAATTGCGGCGCACTTCTTCGCCGTCGACCGTGAGCCGCACGCCGATATATTGTCCCGGATGAAACGCGAGTAACTCGCCGTTATCGTCGGGGCGCAGATAGAACGACGTGATCTCGTCGCTCTCCCGCACTTTACGGGCGACGCGAAAGAGCCGCGTGCGGCGCCAGCCGCCCGGCGCCGCTTCCCGCTCGGCGTAGATTTTTTCTTCGAGCCCGATCAGCAGATCGGCGAGTTGCTGATAGGCGGCGGCCCACGCTGCGATGACCGCATCCGTTGCGATTTCTGCGCCGAGCACTTCGCGGATGGATCTGAGCAGGCACTGTCCGACAATCGGATAGTGCTCCGGCAGGATATTCAACGCGACGTGCTTGTTGATGATCTGCGAGACCAGTCCGCCGAGTTGTTCGAGTTGATCGATGTGGCGCGCGTACATCAGCACGCCGTTGGCCAGCGCGCGTTGCTGCGCGCCGCTTGCCTGGTTCGCGAGGTTGAACATGGGACGCACTTCCGGATGCTCGCTGATGAGCATGTTGTAGAAGTGCGTGGTCAACGCTTCGCCGCCGCTTTCCAAAAGAGGAACGGTGGCTTTGACGATGGCGCGGTGTTCGGCGGAAAGCATAGGAAGTCCTGGTTGGTGGTGGATAGTCAGTCAGCTTCGACTGTCGTGCTTTTCTATCCATGTTTCGTGCCAGGTATAAAATGCAATTAAATCAATGATGTGAATTCCATGATGGTCAATTCGACCTTGGTCGGAAAGACTCCTGCCGGAGTCAATCTGACTGCACAAGATTTACTCGACGTCCTGACGCCCCTGATCCTCGATCTTTCGCGCGACCTGACCGACCGCGAGCGCTACCGGCGCCTGCTCAGCAGCTTGCGGGCGCTGTTTCCCGGCGATGCCGCCGCTTTGTTGCGTCTGGAGGGCGACACGCTCGTGCCGCTCGCGATCGACGGATTGAGCAGCGACACGCTTGGGCGGCGTTTTCGTGTCAGTGACCACCCGCGCTTCGAGCAACTTCTATCGCGGCCCGAGCCGACGCGTTTCGCCGCCGATTCCGATTTGCCGGATCCGTATGACGGCCTCGTGCAAGGCGCGTCTGGGCATCTCGAAGTTCACGATTGCCTCGGATGTCCGCTGTTCGTTCGTGGCCGCCCATGGGGTCTGCTCACGCTCGATGCGCTGGATCCGGCGCGCTTCGACAGCATCGACATGGCTTCGTTGCAGGCGTTTCTGAGCCTGGCTGCCGCCACGGTGAGTGTCGTCGAGCGAATCGATACGCTGGCGCGCAGCAGCGAGGAAGAGCGGCGCCGCGCCGAAGCCTACCGGCAGGCGAGCAGCCAGAGCCGGCGCGAGATGATCGGCAGCAGTGACGCTCACACGCAACTGGTGCGGGAAATCGAAGTCGTGGCGGGCAGTGATCTGACCGTGCTGATCACCGGTGAGACCGGCGTCGGCAAGGAACTCGTGGCCAACGCGATCCATGCGCTTTCGTCGCGGGCGAACAAGCCGCTCATCAGTCTGAACTGTGCTGCGCTACCCGATACGCTGGTCGAGAGTGAACTGTTCGGGCATGTGCGCGGAGCGTTCTCCGGCGCGTCGTCGGACCGGCGTGGCAAGTTCGAGCTGGCGGACGGCGGAACGATTTTTCTCGACGAGGTGGGAGAGTTGCCGCTTATGGTGCAGGCCAAGCTTTTGCGGGTCCTGCAAAACGGCCAGCTGCAACGAATCGGCTCGGACCACGAACACAAGGTCGACGTGCGGCTCATCGCGGCAACCAATCGCGATCTCGCCGAAGAGGTGCGCGCGGGGCGGTTCCGCGCCGATCTCTACCATCGTTTGAGCGTCTATCCGTTACGCGTGCCGCCGTTGCGCGAGCGCGGCCGCGATGTGCTGCTCCTTGCCGGTTTTTTTCTTGAGGAGAATCGCTCGCGGCTCGGCCTGCTGAGCCTGCGTCTCGCGGCGGACGCGCAAGCCATGCTGTTGCGCTATCCGTGGCCGGGCAACGTGCGTGAACTCGAGCATCTGATCGGGCGAAGCGCGCTCAAGGCACTGGCCGCGAATCGGGAGCGCCGCCGGATCCTGACGTTGACCGCCGCCGACCTGGCGCTGTCGTCTACACCAGACGAAGCCAGAAGTGAGACACCCGCCGATACAGCAGGCAGCGAAACCAGGGACTTCCGCAGCGCGGTGACCGAGTTCGAGCGAGCCACCGTGCTCGACGCGTTGGCGCGTCACAACCAGAATTGGGCGGCCGTCGCGCGTGAACTCGGCCTTGATCGGGCGAATCTGAACCGCTTAGCCAAACGGCTTGGACTCAAATGAGCCGGCGTCGAGAACGGATCCACGCCGCCGGCCGGCTGTTACTCCGCGATTGAAAAACGCGCCGGCCGCTTTTGCGGTGCTTTGCGGGGCCGCTCAATGCGCCGGTTGGCGCCGCGAATGAAGAGAATGGCGCAAATGGCCACCATGGACCAGATGCAGAGAATTACCGTTAGAGCGCTCATTTCAGTTATCAGAAGTTGAGACTGCGATTGATGCTGCCCGGCCTGCCGGCCGGTCAATGTGTCGTATGCGGACCGGTGCCGTCGAACAGAAGTTCGTCGATCAGACGCGTGGCGACCGCCAGTTGCTGTTCGAGCGATGCGCGCGCTAATTCCGCGCCCGCCGCGTCGCCGCGTGCCACTGCTTCGTAGGTCTGCGTCGCGAGGCACAACACGCTTTCCGACGCGAGGTGCAACCCGCGCATCGTTCCCGCGTCGGCGCCCGGCACCGGGCTGGTCCATTCAGTACTCGAAACAGGCGGCAAGCCGATTTCGAATTCGTTATCTTTGTCGTGGCGGGAAGACATCGCAGGCTCCTGGCGCGATTGGCATGATGGCAGTGTGCTCCGGCAGGGCGGGTTTCAATCCGTCGAACAGAAGCCTGTTTTTTGGTCAATCTGCGGTAGTTGGGTGGGCGAAGTATTCCGCTGAAGAATAGACGCTCTTCGGGCTGTAGTAAACCCTAAGAAACCCCCGGCGGCGCTGCATCTTCTCACTCAGGCTTCTTTCCCTCTGGCTCGTCCTGCGACTCTAGTTCCGCCACCATTTCGCTCACCGCGATCTGGAGTTCCGGCACGTAGCGCCGTTTTGCCTCCGCGAGGGTCACTGCTCGCGAGAGAAACACCACATTCAGACTCCCCAGCACCCGTTCGCGCGAGACGATCGCAACCGCGACCGCCCCGATCTTGCTTTGCGCGGACCAGTCTCCGTGATTGGAGCCGAAGCCGTCCGCGCGCACCCGCTTGACCAGGCTTCTTATCAATTTGTCGTTCGAGGCGAGGGCTTTCTGTTCTTCACCGCCCGCGCCTGAGCGCAGCAAGTCGAGAATGTCCTCGCGCTCGCCGTCGGGACACATCGCAAAGTAGGCGCGCCCAGCGGCGGTCAGCAGAATCGGCAAACGGCGCCCGACCATAGAACGGTGAAACGAGAGCGGACTGAAACGGTGCGTCGTCTCGCGGATGATCATCGCGTCGCCGTCCGGCGTGGTCAGATCCGAAGGCCACGCAACGCGCTGCAATAGCTGCCCCATGATCGGCGGCGCAATCGTCGCAATCCGTTCGTTGTCCGTAAAACCTTCGCTTAACGAACGCACCTGGAGCGTCAAGCGAAAACTGTCGTCCGACGCGCTACGACGCACGAATCCTTCCTCCATCAACGTCTCCAGCAGCCGCCGCGCCGTGGTGCGATGCAGGCCGGTCAGGTCGCTGATCTGCTGGCTGGTGGCGCGGCCGCTGTCCATGGAGTTGAGCGCCTGCAACACTTGCAGGCCGCGCGCGAGACCTCGCACACTCGTATATTTCGTCACCGAAAAACCTCAATAAATCAACTGTGTGCATTGTATGCACATTTTTCACAAATTGTTGAGGTGATCCGGTGCGAGTCCTAGACTGCGATCAAATCAACGATTCAAGGAGACGCGAGATGCCGCATCCCATGCGCGACTTTTCGCCATGGCGATACGCGATCGTCACGCCGTGCCCTCCCTGAATATTCCAAACAAGTCCGCTATCTGAAGCGACGGCGCCGTGTGCCGTTCGCGAGAAAGGAGACAGAATGTTCCCATCCACCGATCTGGCGGCCGCGAGCGGCCGCAGCGAAACCGTGTCCGCCGATGTGGCGATTATCGGCGCCGGCCCTGTCGGCTTGATGATTGCCAATTACCTCGGCTTGCAGGGCGTGCGCGTGGTGCTGCTGGAAAAACTCGAGCAGATCATCGACTACCCGCGGGCCATTGGCCTCGACGATGAAGCGCTGCGGGTGTTCCAGTCAGTCGGCCTCGCCGATGTGCTGTTGCCGCACACCACGCCTGATCACTGGATGCGTTTTGTCACGCACACCGGTCACTGCTTTGCGTCGATCGAACCGCGCACCGACGAGTTCGGCTGGTCACGCCGCAATGCATTCATTCAGCCGCTCGCGGATCGTGTGTTGTACGAAGGACTGCGCCGCTTCCCACACGTTCAGGTGCTATTCGGCACTAGCGTGAGCGGTTTCACGCAGGATCAGACCGGCGTGACGATCGAAGCGGAGGACGAGAAAGGCGGCCGCCGCACAGTACGCGCGTCGTACATGGTCGGCGCGGACGGCGGCAACAGCTTCGTGCGCCGCATGCTCGACGTGCCGTTCGAAGGACGCACCAAGCCGAATCAATGGATCGTGGTGGATGTGCGCAACGATCCGATCGGCTCGCCGCATGTCTACATGCATTGCGATCCGAAACGGCCGTACGTGTCGGCCGCACTGCCGCATGGCATTCGCCGCTTCGAATTCATGGTGATGCCCGGCGAAACCGAAGAGGAATTGTCGAAGCCGGAGAGCATGGCCGCGCTGATCCGCAAGGTGGTCGCCGATCCGCAAAAGGTGGACTACATTCGCAAGCGCGTCTATACGCACAATGCGCGCCTCGCGAGCCGCTTTCGTGTGGATCGCGTGCTGCTGGCCGGCGACGCCGCGCACATCATGCCGGTCTGGCAGGGGCAGGGTTACAACAGCGGGATCCGCGACGCGAGCAATCTCGGCTGGAAGCTGGCGATGGTGGTCAGACAGATCGCCGGCGACGCGTTGCTGGACACCTATACGGCGGAGCGGCGCGCGCACGCCCGCTCCATGATTCATCTGTCCGAAGTGGCCGGCGACATTTTCGCGCCGACGAGCCGCTTCGGCATCAAGTTTCGCGACGCCTTCGTGCGGACCTTCAACGTGGTCCCCGCCATGAAGCGCTATTTCGTGGAGATGCGTTTCAAGCCGATGCCGCGCTATGAAACGGGCGTCGTCCTGCTGGCGGAGCACAAACGCAAGCATGGCGTTCTGGCTCGCATGCTGGAGCGTTCCGGTCATTCCGCGCCCGGCCGGCTGCTCGGGCTGATGAGCGAGAAGCGCGAGTCGCTGCTCGGCCGCCTCGTGTATGGCCGTGATCCGTCGTGTCATTCGCCGGTCGGGCGCATGTTCATTCAGCCGCGCGTGCGCACGCTGGACGGCAGCGTCGCGCGTCTCGACGACGTGCTCGGCAATCGCTTCGCGATTATCGGCTGGGGTTCGGATCCCACGTTCGGCTTGTCGCCGCTCGCGCGTGAAACCTGGCAGCGCCTTGGCGGCTGCTTCGTGCTCGCGAAACCCGACACCCAGCTCGCTTTTCATGACGACGTGTCTGACGGCGTGATCGCCGTCGGCGATGTGCAGGGCCGTCTGAAAGAGTGGTTCTCGCGCGTGCCGGAATCCGTGGTGCTGCTGCGGCCCGATCGTTTTGTCGCGGGCATGTGCACGCCGCAACAGGTGTCGGCGTGCATCGGCGAGCTTGCCGTCAAGCTGACATTGAAGACCGGCGAGCGGGCCGTCGCCACGGCGGCGGTGAGCACGCCGGCGAAGGCGTCCGAAAGCGATGTCGCCATCGCGGCGGGAGCCTGATATGCCGATGTTGCTCGAATGTCTTTCGCACACGCCGCTCCGCGGCTATTGCGACCCGGCGCCGGACATTGTCGCAGAAGTCGCGCGGATTCACGCGGCGGCGCGCGCACGTGTGGCCGCTTTCGATCCGCAACTGGTCGTCGTGTTCGCACCGGACCACTACAACGGTTTCTTCTACGACGTGATGCCGCCGTTCTGCATCGGCGCGTCGGCGAGCGCGATCGGTGACTTCGGCAGTCTGGCGGGGCAGCTTGCCGTACCCGCCGCCACCGCGCTCGATCTCGCGGAAGCCACGCTCGCCGCGGATGTCGACGTCGCCGTGTCGTACCGGATGCAGGTCGATCACGGTTGTGCGCAGGCGCTGGAGATTCTCACGGGCGCACTGGACCGTTATCCGGTTGTGCCGGTGTTCATCAATTCGGTCGCGCCGCCCATGGCGTCGTGCCGCCGGGCGCGACTGCTCGGCGACGCGCTGGGCCGCCGCCTCGCGCGTTCGGACCAACGTGTGCTGGTGATCGGCTCCGGCGGCATTTCGCACGAGCCGCCGGTGCCGGAACTCGCGGGCGCAACGGATGAAGTCGCCGAGCGGCTGATCGCCGGCCGCAATCCGTCGCCCGAAGCGCGCGCGGCGCGTCAGGCTCGCACCGTCGCGGCGGCCCGTGCATTCGCCTCGGGAGATAGCCGGCTGCATCCGCTCAATCCCGAATGGGACCGCGCGTTTCTGAAAACGCTCGAAGAAGGGGAGCTGTGCGCGCTTGACGGCTTGACCGACACCGCGATCACGCGCGACGCGGGCAAATCCGCGCACGAGGTTCGCACGTGGATCGCCGCATTCGGCGCGCTGCAGGCGTACGGACCTTATCGCGCGACGCTCGATTACTACCGGCCGATCCCCGAATGGATCGCGGGCTTTGGCGCGATGCACGCGCGGCCCATTGCCGAAACCGCATGACGAATCACGGAACCCGCCATGACCCTGACCCAACGAAGCAATGCTGAAGCGCTGGCCCTGCGGCTGCGCGAATCCGAACGCACGCGTCAGACCATCGCGCCGTTGCGCGACGACGAGCGCTTCACCCATTTGAATCCGGCCACCGCCGCCGGATTCGCCTACATGGTGCAACAGATCAACGTCGAGGCGCGAGTGGCGGCGGGCGAGCGCATCGTTGGGCGCAAGATCGGTCTGACCTCGCCCGCGGTGCAGCGCCAACTCGGCGTCGATCAACCGGACTTCGGCGCGCTGTTTGCGTCGATGGCCTACGGCGACAACCAGCCGATCGCGCTCGGCGAACTGATCCAGCCGAAGGTCGAAGCGGAAATCGCACTCGTACTCGAACACGACCTCACGCATGAAAAACACACCTACGCCGACCTGATTCGCGCGACGGCCTACGCGGTCGCCGCCATTGAAGTCGTGGACAGCCGCATCGAAGGATGGAATATCCGCTTCGTCGATACCGTCGCAGACAACGCATCGAGCGCGCGTTTCGTGCTCGGCAGCCGGCCGGTATTGCTGCGCGACGTCGATCTGGCGGCCTGCGCGATGACCCTCTCGAACGACGCCGAAACGCTCTCGCGCGGCAACGGCGCGGCGTGTCTGGGCAATCCGCTGAACGCCGCCGTGTGGCTCGCGGACCGCATGCAGCAGTTCGGCACGCCGCTGCGAGCCGGCGACGTTCTGATGACCGGCGCGCTCGGTCCGATGGTCGCGGTGACGCGGGCCGGCACTTTCAGTGCGCAGATCGAAGGCCTCGGCAGCGTTCGCGCGATTTTCTCCGCATAAGCAATCACCCGATTGAGGACTGACATGGCAAGCGAAAAACTCAAGGCCGCGATCATCGGCTCCGGCAACATCGGCACCGATCTGATGATCAAGATCATGCGGCACAGCGAGCATCTGGAAATGGCGGCGATGGTCGGCATCGACGCGGCATCCGACGGTCTCGCGCGCGCAGCGCGGCTGGGCGTCGCGATCACGCATGAAGGCGTGGAAGGACTGACCCGTCTTCCTGTGTTCAACGACATCGACTTCGTGTTCGACGCCACCTCGGCCGGCGCGCATGTGAAGAACGACGCGTACCTGCGCGCGCTGAAACCGGGCATCCGCCTGATCGACCTGACGCCTGCCGCGATCGGTCCGTACTGCGTGCCGGTGGTAAATCTCGACGCGCATCTCGACAGCCGCAACGTCAACATGGTGACGTGCGGCGGTCAGGCCACGATTCCGATGGTGGCCGCGGTTTCGCGCGTGGCGAAGGTGCACTACGCGGAAATCGTCGCGTCGATCAGCAGCAAGTCGGCCGGCCCAGGCACGCGCGCGAATATCGACGAGTTCACCGAAACCACCTCGAAGGCGATCGAAGCGGTGGGCGGCGCCGCCAAAGGCAAAGCGATCATCGTGCTCAATCCGGCCGAGCCGCCTGTGATGATGCGCGATACGGTCTATGTGCTGTCCGATCTCGCCGACCGCGCACAAGTGGAAGCCTCGATCGAAGCCATGGCCGCTGCCGTGAATGCCTATGTGCCGGGCTACCGCCTGAAGCAGAAAGTGCAGTTCGACGAGATCGCCGTGGACGCGCCGTTGAACATTCCGGGCCTCGGCCGTTTCAGCGGATTGAAGACTTCGGTGTTCATCGAGGTGGAAGGCGCCGCACATTATCTGCCGGCGTATGCGGGCAATCTCGACATCATGACCTCGGCTGCGCTCGCGACCGCTGAGCGCATGGCGCAATCCCTGGTTCAGGCTTAAGGAGACGCATCTCATGGACAGAAAACTCTATATCTCCGACGTGACGCTGCGCGACGGCAGCCACGCGATCCGTCATCAGTATTCGATCGACAACGTGCAGCAGATTGCCCGCGCGCTCGACAAGGCGAAAGTGGACAGCATCGAGGTCGCGCATGGCGACGGCCTGCAAGGATCGAGTTTCAACTACGGCTTCGGCGCGCATAGCGACCTCGAATGGATCGAAGCGGTGGCGGACGTGGTCGGACACGCGCAGATCGCGACGCTGCTGTTGCCCGGCATCGGCACGATTCACGATCTGAAGGCGGCGTACCAGGCCGGCGCGCGCATCGTGCGGGTCGCCACGCACTGCACCGAGGCGGACATCTCGAAGCAGCACATCGAATACGCGCGCGAACTCGGCATGGATACGGTTGGCTTCCTGATGATGAGCCACATGACCACGCCGGAAAACCTCGCCGTCGAAGCGAAGAAGATGGAGCAATACGGTGCGACATGCATCTACGTGGTCGACTCCGGCGGCGCGATGAACATGAACGACGTGCGCGCGCGCTTTCGCGCATTGAAGGCCGTGCTCAAGCCGGAGACGAAGACCGGCATGCACGCGCACCACAACCTGAGCCTCGGCGTCGCGAACTCGCTGGTCGCAGTGGAAGAAGGTTGCGACCGCATCGATGCGAGTCTGGCGGGCATGGGGGCGGGAGCGGGCAATGCGCCGCTGGAGGTGTTCATCGCCGCGGCCGAACGCGCCGGCTGGCACCACGGCACCGATCTCTACACGTTGATGGATGCCGCCGACGATATCGTGCGGCCGTTGCAGGACCGTCCGGTGCGCGTGGACCGGGAAACCCTGGCGCTCGGTTACGCGGGCGTGTATTCGAGCTTTCTGCGGCACTCCGAAGTGGCCGCGAAGAAGTACGGCCTGAAAGCCGTCGACATTCTGGTCGAACTGGGCAAGCGGCGCATGGTCGGCGGCCAGGAAGACATGATCGTCGACGTGGCGCTGGACCTG
The DNA here is from genome assembly GCF_046028015.1 of Paraburkholderia sp. RL17-383-BIF-A. Taxonomy (NCBI): domain Bacteria; kingdom Pseudomonadati; phylum Pseudomonadota; class Betaproteobacteria; order Burkholderiales; family Burkholderiaceae; genus Paraburkholderia; species Paraburkholderia sp. RL17-383-BIF-A. The sequence goes on from NZ_JARESR010000027.1 coordinate 52,631, forward strand.
AAGCGCGCGGCCGGCGTCTAGCGCATTTGTCTGGAAGCATGGCGGCCGCCTGCGCCGCCGACCTCAACCCAGCGTTATCGCCGCCAAGAGCGATGCTGAAAACACATTGGAGACTTTTCATGCAGCGATCAAACAACCCTCGCGCCACCGGCGCCGTCACGATCGGCTTATGCCTGATCGTCGCATTACTGGAAGGACTGGATCTGCAATCGACCGGCGTCGCGGCGCCGCGCATGGCTCGCGAGTTTCATCTCGCGGTCGCGCAGATGGGCTGGGCATTCAGTATCGGCGCGCTCGGGCTGCTGCCCGGTGCGGCGATCGGCGGAAGGCTCGCCGACAAGCTCGGCCGCAAGCGCGTGCTGATGCTGTCGGTCGCGCTGTTCGGCCTGTTTTCGATTGCCACTACGCAGGTGTGGGACTTGAACAGCCTGTTGGCCGCGCGCTTTCTCACCGGGCTCGGGCTTGGCGCCGCGATGCCCAACCTGATCGCGTTGTGCGCCGAAGCGGCGTCGCCGGATCAACGCAACACCGCAGTCGGCGCGATGTATTGCGGCATGCCATTCGGTGCGGCGCTCGCGGCGGTGATCGGCATCGTGAGTCCGGGCGATGCGAGCTGGCGGCATATCTTCTATGTCGGCGGAGTTGGACCGCTGCTCGTGTTGCCGTTGCTGGCGATCTTCATGCGCGAGTCGGCGCATTTCGTCGCCGCGCGCTCGGGAGTGGCCGGCGCGCGTGGAGTGGGCGAGACACCGTCCGGCATCGCGCAGGCATTGTGGAAGGAAGGGCGGGCCGGCACGACCGTCGCATTGTGGATCAGCTACCTGGGCACGTTGATCGTGCTGTACTTCCTGATCAACTGGCTGCCGTCGCTCGTGCTGAGCCGCGGACTCTCGCGCGTGCAATCGAGCGTCGTGCAGATGATGTTCAACATCGGCGGCGGCATCGGGGCCATCGTGATCGCAAGCCTGATGGATCGCATCGGCAAGCGCCGCACCGTGACCGGCATGTATCTGGGCATCGCCGCGGCGCTGGCCGCGCTCGTGGCGGCAAGCGGCAGCGTATCGATGGCGTGCGGCGGCCTGCTCGCCGGCCTGTTTCTGGTCGGTGGACAGTCGGTGTTGTATGCGCTCGCGAGCAGCATCTATCCGACACAGGTGCGCGGCACCGGCGTGGGCGCCGCGGTCGCGGTGGGGCGCATGGGCTCGATTCTCGGCCCTTTGATCGCCGGGCAACTGCTCGCGATCGGCCAGAGCGCCTCCGTGTTGCTGAGCGCGAGCATTCCGTTGATCGCCGTCGCGGCGGTCGCGGCTTGGCTCGTCGTTGGCAAGTCCGCGCCGGTTTATGCGCCGGCTGCCGCGCAATAACGCTCATCGCTTCAATAGCGCCGCCAATGCTATCCGCGCACGACTGTGCGACGTGCGCGGTCAATCAACTCTCTTCAGATCAAGGAAAGCAACATGACCTCGAATGTATCGGCAATCACCGAAGCATCGACCAGCCAATTCGTGCGTATCAAGGAAGGCGAGCGGGAAGTGCAGTTGCACTACAACGACGCCGGGCAGGGCGCCGAAACGGTGGTGATGCTGCATGGCTCGGGCCCGGGTGCGAGCGGCTGGGCGAACTTCAACCGGAATGTCGAACCGCTCGTCGCCGCGGGTTATCGGGTCATCCTGATGGACTGCCTGGGCTGGAGCAAAAGCGACCCGGTTGTGTGCGACGGCTCGCGCTCCGAACTCAACGCGCGTTCGCTGAAGGGTTTGCTCGATTCGCTCGACATTGAACGCGCGCACATCATTGGTAATTCGATGGGCGGCCATAGCGCCGTCGCGTTCGCGCTCGCCAATCCACAGCGTGTCGGCAAACTGGTGTTGATGGGTGGCGGAACCGGTGGCCCCAGTCAGTTCGTGCCGATGCCGACGGAAGGCATCAAGCTGCTGCAAGGCCTCTATCGCGAACCGACGATCGAAAACCTGAAACGGATGATGAACGTCTTCGTGTTCGACACCAAAGCGTTGACCGACGATCTGATGCAGGCGCGGCTCGACAATATGCTGGCGCGCCGCGATCATCTGGAAAACTTTGTGAAGAGTCTCGCGGCCAATCCGAAGCAGTTCAACGACTTCGGACCGCGTCTTGGCGAGATTGCGGCGCCGACGCTCGTGATCTGGGGGCGCGACGATCGTTTCGTGCCGATGGATGTGGGTTTGCGTCTGGTTGCCGGCATGCAGAACGCCGAAATGCATATTTTCAGCCGCTGCGGCCACTGGGCGCAGTGGGAGCATGCGGAAAAATTCAACCGCATGGTGGTGGACTTTCTGGCGCATTGAGCCGTGGCAGCCGGGGACGCCGCGTGGAGGCACGCGAGCGTCAAAAGTGTTTCGGACTGCAGTCTTACTGCGTACCGGTCGGTGTTGTCGACGGCGTTTGCGAAGAAGCTGGATTGACCCGGGCGGATTCCCGCACCAGTGCCTGCGTCATCGCGGCGCCGACGGGGTTCGAGCCGTGGTGATCCTGGCCGACCGGCGCGGATTGAGTCTGCGTTTGCGTCTGCGCCTGCGTTTGCGGCGGCATCGGCAACGACGGGTCGGGTTTGGACGATTCCTTGACAAGCTGCTCCGTCATGGCCGCCGCGACGGCATTCGAGCCGTGCCGGGTCAGATCGGCGCGCGCATGGGCAACCGGCTGCGCGGTATCTGCTTTCGCGGCGACGGACTCGCGCGCATCCGCCGGTGCCAACGCGCGGCCTGGCTGTTTATGCCGCGATGTTTGCGGCCGCGCTTGCGCGTCATTGGCGATGGGAGCCGGTTTGATTGGCTGCGGCGCGGCCGTGATCTCGCCCGTGCTATTCGCAGATGGCGAAGTGGACACCACATTGCCCGCGCTCACGTGCGTGCCGTCCACTCGCGAACCGGCTGCCGACGCCGTGACCGAATTGGCCGTTACCGTGTCTGGCGCGGCTTCGGAGTGATTGCCTTTAGGGAGAAGCTGGTAAGAGATGAATCCCACGTCCACCAGAACCAGCGCGATTATCAACGCCTTGCCTGTATTCGTCATATCCAACACCGAGTCGTTCGAGTGAGATGATCGAATCATGATAATCGACCGCCAAAAAACATTCTGCGCGGGCGTTTTGCAATGCGATTTATTCGGTTTTCTCCACACGTATTGACACCGTTTTGACACCCCCCGTCAGTTGGGCCATCAACTGGTTCATCAACTGCCTGCCGGCTCTCCGCGTTTCGCACCGAAGTCCCAAGGCATCGAACGCCAGCGCATAAGCACGCCCATGCATTGAGAAAGCGGCTTCGCGTGGCGCGTGCTGGCCGGAGCCGCCAAGGTGCTCGACTAAGCGTCTCCGCCTTGCGCGACGATCAGATCGAGCGAGCCGGCGAGAATCGATCTCGCGAGTTCGGGGTCGTCGACGGCACGCGCGAGCGTCACCGCGCCGACGATGGTCGCGACAATGCCGAGCGCGAGGCTCTCGCTATGGCCCGCCAACGTCTGCGCGATGCGTGCTGCCAGCTTGTGCACGTATTGCGTCAGACTCTCGCGAACTTCCGGTGCCGCGTGCCGCGCCTCGCCGGCAAGCGCGCACAGCGCGCAGCCGTTACCCGGATTCCTGATGTGTTTCTCGCTGAGGAACATCTCGGCGATCGTCTGCAGCGGTTCTTTCTTTGCGGACCCGTTGCCGTTCGCCGCCGCGAGTGTCGCGGCGATCCGTTTCTCGCTCTGTGCGACCGCATATTCCAGTGCCTCGACGATCAGCGCGTCACGCGACTCGAAGTGGCCGTAGAACGCGCCATGGGTGAGACCCGCGCGCCGCATGCAGTCTGCCACCCCGAGCGCCTCGATCCCGTCTTCCCGGATCTGCCGTGCCGCTGTTTCCAGCACACGCTGCCGGCTTTCTGCTTTTTGCGCCTGCGAGTAGCCCATCTCCGTCACCCCTCTTGACAATCTGCATGACGAGCATAATACTGAAAATGTGCATGATGATCAACATGCAGATTGTTGGGCGAGGGCGTCTTTCGCGGATGTCCGTATGCGGCGGCTTTTTGGCCGCTCGACTGTTACAGGCGTCGCGCGACCGGGCTTTCCGGCGCTCCGGCGGCGCAATCAAGGAGAGAGATGATGCGATTCAACGGAAAAACAGCGTTGGTGACCGGTGGCAATAGCGGCATTGGTTTCGTCACGGCGAAGCGGCTGATTGCCGAAGGCGCCCGCGTGGTGATCACCGGCCGCGATAGCGCGAAGCTGGATCAGGCCGTGTCCGAACTCGGCGAAAACGCGCTGGGCGTAAAGGCCAACCTGGACGACGAAGCGGAAATCGGCGCGTTGTTCGAACAGATCAAGAGCAAATTCGGGTCGCTGGATATCGTGTTCGCGAATGCCGGCATCTCCGGGCCCACGCCGCTCGGCGGCACCACGGCCGCGGCGTTCGAGGCCATTCTTCGCACCAATCTGACGGCGGTCTTCCTGACGGTGCAAGCCGCACTGCCGTTGATGAGCGAGGGTGGCGCGGTCGTGTTGAACGGCTCGGTGATGCGCGAACTCGGCTCACCGGGCTCGGCGGCTTATTCGGCCACCAAGGCCGGCATCACGGGCATGGCGAAGGTGTTCGCGTCGGAGTTGGTGCAGCGCGGTATTCGCGTGAATACCGTGATCCCGGGCGGCACGCGCACGCCGATCTGGACGCGTGGCGCACGCGCGGGCGCCACGCTCGACGGAACCGAACAGGCCCTTGCGCCGCGCGTGCCGATGGCGCGCCTCGCTGCGCCGGAAGAAGTCGCGGCGGCGGTGCTGTTCCTCGCCTCCGACGATGCGTCGGGAATGACGGGTGCGGAGATCGTCGTGGATGGCGGCACGACCGGCGCACCGTGGGGCGCGCCGATTTTCCGCCAGGGTTGAGGCGGCGTCTGATGTCATTAGCCGCGCCGCGCGATGAGTCGGCGGCGCGGCTGTGGCGTGGCAGTGACTTGGCAATGGCTGGGCCGTGGCTCAATACGCGCCACTCACCAGATTTGTCGGCGCACCGCTGACAAAGTTCTCGATGTTGTCCATCAACTGATTGGCGAGGCTCTGCTGCGCCTCGTCCGACGCCCATGCCACGTGCGGCGTCAGGATCACGTTGGGCCGGTTGGCCGCGCGCAACAACGGATTATCGTCGGCGGGCGGCTCGCCCGCGGTCACGTCGAAGCCCGCGCCGCTGATCAGACCTTCGTCGAGCGCCTGCACGAGCGCGGCTTCATCCACGAGGCCGCCGCGCGCCGTGTTGATGATCAACGGCCGGCGCTTCATCGCGTGAAACTCGGGCATGGCGAGCATGTTGCGCGTGTGCGGCGTGAGCGGGCTGTGCACGGTGACGACGTCGCTGGTCGCGAGCACTTCGTCCCATGGCGTGTAAAGCGGACCGAGCCCTTCGCGTCCTTTGTGCGCGGCGAACATCGGCTGCATGCCGAATGCCTTGCCCAACTCCGCCACGCGCTGCCCAAGCACCCCTTCGCCGATGATGCCTAGCCGCGCGCCGGCCAGATCGTGAATCGCGTGCGTGAAGAAACAGAACTGCCCGGATTTTTGCCACTCGCAGGCGAGCACGTCGTCGCGATAGGCGACCAGATTGCGCCGCAGCGCGAGGATCAGCGCGAACGTGTGCTCTGGCACAGTGTTGATCGCATACCCGCGAATATTGCTCACTGCAATGCCGAGCCGCTGAGCGGCGGCCTTGTCGACGCAGTCCGTGCCGGTCGCCGCCACCGCGACGAGTTTCAGCTCCGGCAATTGCTCCAGCACTTCACTCGTCAGCGCGACCTTGTTGGTGATCGCAATCGACGCGCCAGCGAGCCGCTTGAGCAATTGATCCGGCGCAGTGCGGTCGTGCTCGATCAACTGATGCTCGAAGCGCGGCTCGCGCAGCACGATCTGCGGCGCGAGGGTCGTGCGGTCCAGAAAAACGATCTTATGCATGATTAGGTATCCGATGATTTACAGATGCCGCTTCGCTTCAGCGACGATATGCTGCGCGGTGATGCCGAAATGCTCGTACAGCGTCTCGGCCGAGGCGGACGCACCGAAGCCCGTCATGCCGACAAAGCCGCCGCGCTCGCCGAGATAACGGTCCCAGCCGAAACGCAATGCCGCTTCCACGCCGATCCGCACGGTGCCCGGACCGAGCACGGCGGCACGATAGGCGTCGTCCTGTTCGTCGAAAATCTCCCAGCACGGCATGGACACCACGGCGGTCGCGATGCCTTCGTCCTGCAATTGACCACGCGCCTGCAAGGCCAACGCGACTTCGGAGCCGGTTGCGAGCAGCGTCACGGCGCGCGCTCCGCCTTCGGCCTCGGTCAGCACGTAAGCGCCGCGTTGCGACAACGGCGCGGCGCTATGTGCCGTGCGCACCAGCGGCAGCGCCTGGCGCGCGAACACCAGTGTGCTCGGCCCGCGCCGATGTTCGAGCGCGAGCGCCCAGCATTCGGCGGCCTCGACGGCATCGGCGGGACGCAACACGCGCATGTTCGGCATCGCGCGCAGCGAGGCGAGAATTTCGACGGGCTGATGCGTCGGTCCATTTTTGCCGACGCCGATCGAATCGTGGCTGAACACGAAGTGCACCGGCAGGCCCATCAAAGCCGCCATGCGCATGGCCGGCCGCTGATAGTCGGCGAACGCTAGATATGTCACGCTCGTCGCGATCACGCCGCCGTGCGCCGCCATGCCGTTGGCCATCGCGCCCATCACGTGTTCGCGCACGCCGCAGTGAACGTAGGCGCCGCTATGGTCCTCGGCAGTAAACGCATGCAACTGACGCTTGTGGCCCGTGGGCGCTTCGAGATCGGCGCAGCCGACCATGCGTTCCGGCAACAGCGGCGCGAGCAGATCGCTGATCTCGCCCGAGACGGTGATGCCGGGTTGCGGTTCTCCGCGCTCCACGGCGCGTTTGCGGTAGTCGTCGAGCACGTCGCGCCAGCCTTGCGGCAGGTGGCCCGACAGGACCCGTTCGAACTCGTCCTGCTCTGCGGCGGGCAGCGCGGCGAGACGTTCGTGCCATGCGTAATACTGCGGGTCGCTACGCCGTCCTGCCGCGCGCCATGCTGCGAGGATCTCCGCGGGTATCTCGAACGGCGCGTGCGGCCAGCCAAGGGTGTCGCGCGCCGCGTCCGCGTCTGTCTGGAACAGCTTGCCGCTGTGGCCGCCACGCTGTCCTTGCAAACGCGCAATGCCGCGGCCGATCACGGTTTTGCACGCGATCATCGAAGGTCGCGGGTCCGAGCGGGCGATCGTCAGCGCCGCCGACACGGCTTCGAGATCGTGCCCGTCGACTTCGATGACCTGCCAGCCGCCCACGCGAAAGCGCGCGCAGACGTCCTCGCTGATGGAGAGGGAAGTGCTGCCGTCGTCGGTGATCTGGTTGTCGTCCCAGCAGAGAATCAGCTTGCCCAGTTGCAGATGCCCGGCGAGCGAAATCATTTCCTGGCCGATGCCTTCCTGCAGACAGCCGTCACCGACGAATGCATACGTGTAGTGGTCGACGAGCTCGCTGCCGAACTTCGCCGCGAGATACGCTTCGGCAATGGCCATGCCGAACGCGTTGGCAATGCCCTGGCCGAGCGGGCCGGTGGTGGCCTCGATACCGTGCGCCGGTTCGTACTCGGGGTGGCCCGCGCAATGCGAGCCGAGTTCGCGGAAGGTCTTGATCTGCTCGAGTCCGATGGCGTCATAGCCGGTGAGATACAGCAGCGCGTAGAGCAGCAGCGAGCCGTGACCGTTGGACAGCACGAAGCGGTCGCGATCGGGCCAGGTCGGATCGGCGGGATTGAATTTCAGGTGGCGGGTGAAGAGCGCGGTCGCGATTTCGGCCATGCCGAGCGGCACGCCCTGATGGCCTTCGCTGGCGCGCAGAATCGCGTCGATGGAAAGGAAGCGGATCGCGTCGGCCAACGGCAAGGGCGCGGGCTGAGCGGCAGCAGGAGCGGCGCGCGACAGCTGCGTGAGTGATGGAAGCGCAGTGTTCGGTGCGGCAGACGTGGCTTCGGTGGTGGACATGGCAAAAGTCTCCTCTACGCCGCTGCGTTACGTGCAGCGGGCGGCAATAGATAACTTGGACGAAGCGACCCAAATGAGCGGCCTGATTAGGCAGCCCAAATAAGCGGCCCAAATAAGCGGCCCAAATAAGCGGCCCAAATAAGCGGCCCGAAGAAGCAGGCGAAAAAAGCGTGCTGAAGAACATCGCGCGAGGCAGCGCGGCGCATGCCTCGCGCTTCAGGGGATCAACGGCTCAATGCAGGAACCCCGTCGAAATCCACGGCACGGCGGCCACAATGATCAGGCCGACCATCAACGCGGCGATGTAACCGAGAATCGGTTTCATACCTTCGTCGGGATGGATGCGGCTCACCGCGCAAGCTGAGTAGTAGCCGACGCCGAACGGCGGCGCGAACAGGCCCACGCCCATCGAGAGAATCACGACCATCGCGTAATGCACGTCGTGGATATGCATGGCGCGCGCGATCGGGAACATCAGCGGGCCGAACAGCACGATGGCCGGAATGCCTTCGAGCACGCTGCCGAGAATCACGAACACGCAGATCGAGGCCGCCATGAACATCGCCGCGCCGCCCGGCAATGCGCCGAGGGTCTGCGCGAGTTGGCCCGAGAAGCCGGATTGCGTCAACGCCCACGCCATGGCGGTGGCCGAGCCGATGATCAGCAGGATCGCGCCGGACAGCGTGGCCGTATCGATCAGCATGGGCTTGAGCCGCTGCCACTCGAAACGGCGATAGATCAGCAAGCCGGCCAACACCGCATAAGCAATGCCGATGGTGGAAACTTCGGTCGCCGTCGCGATGCCTTCGACCACCGCCGCGCGAATCACGAACGGCAGCGCGAGCGCCGGAAACGCGATCACCAGTTTGCGCAGAATCTCGCCGCGCGTTGCACGTTTGACGTTCGACATGTCCTCGCGCCGATAACGCCACTGCACGACGATGCACAACGTAATCGCCAGCACGATGCCCGGCAGCATGCCGCCCGTGAAGAGCGCCGAGATCGACACGCCGGTCACCGAGCCGAGCGTGATCAGCACGAGGCTCGGTGGAATCGTCTCGGTCTGCGCACCGGTCGCGGCGAGCAGCGCCACCAGATCACCCGGTTTCGCGCCGCGCGCTTTCATCTCCGGAAACAGCACCGGCGCGACCGCCGCCATATCGGCGGCTTTCGATCCCGAGATGCCGGACACCAGATACATGGCGCCGACCAGCACGTAAGAGAGACCGCCGCGCACGTGACCCAGCAGGCTCGCGAGAAACGCGATCATCGCCGCGGCCATGCCGGTCATCTCGATCAACTGGCCGAGGAACACGAAGAGCGGCACGGAGAGCAGGATCAGATGCGACATGCCTTCGTCCATCCGGCCCACGACGACCGGCATCGGCGTGTTGGTGGTCAGCGCGAGATAGCCGAAGGTGGCGAGTCCGAACGAAAACGCGATCGGCACGCCGCTCAGCACGCCGAGCGCCACGAGGCCGACGAAGAAGATCAGCAGGTTCACATTGCCGAGGTCGCGCAACACCGGCCCGAGCGCGATGAAGATGCCGACCAGCGCGCCGACCGTCGCGAGCGCGCCCAGCACGAGACGCCAGTTGCCGAGCCGCGCGAGCCGCACCACCGCGACCAGCAGCATCAGCGCCGAGCCGATCGGCAACGCGGCGGCGCGCCACGAGTTCGACAGTTCGAGCGCGGGTGTGGTGATGAACGACTCGTCCTGCGCGAAGCTGATCGCCGGGCCGATCACCATCGCGAGAAACGCGATCGGCGCGGCGATCGCCACCACGTCGAGAAATGCGCGCACGCCCGGCGGCGCCATGCCGACCAGCGCCGTCATCCGCATATGCTCGCCGCGCCGCAAGGCGATCACGGCGCCGAGCATGGCGAGCCAGAGGAACAGCATCGAGGCGAGTTCGTCGGACCACACGAGCGGCGAGTGCAGCAGATAGCGGCTCGTCACCCCCGCGAGCAGCACGGCGATTTCCGCGAGCACCAGCAGGGCAGCGGGTATCTCCACCAGATGCCCGAGCGCGGAATCGAGCGCACAGGCGAAGCGGTGCTGCCGCTCGTGCGAATAAGAGATCGAGATCATCGCATCACCCCAGTTTTCCGACGGACTTCTCCAGCAGGCTCCAGGCTTCGTCGCCGTATTTGCTCTTCCAGTCGTGGTAGAAGCTCGTCTTGGCCAGCGCGCCGCGGAATGACTCGCGATCCACGTCGATGAAAGTAATGCCCTTGGTTTTCAGATCGTCGCGCAGCGAACTGCTCAGCTTGGCGATGTCCGCGCGTTGCAGCATCGCGGCCTTTTCGAATTCGCGCGTGACGATAGTGCGGATATCCGCCGGCAGCCGTTCCCACGCGGCGCGGTTGCCGAGAATCCAGTAACCGTCCCACACATGCGACGTGAGGCTGATGTACTTCTGCACCTCATAGAGCTTGGCGGTGGCGATGATCGGCAGCGGATTCTCCTGGCCTTCCACCACGCCGGTCTGCAGGGCCGAATACAGTTCGTTGAAGTTGATCGGCGCCGGGCCCGCATCGAGTGCCTTGAAGAGAGACGTCAGCATCGGCGCCTGCGGCACGCGGATCTTGAAGCCCTTCAGATCGGCGGGCGCACGCAGCGCACGGGTGGACGAACTGATCTGCCGGAAGCCGTTGTCCCACACCTTGCTGACCGACACGATGCCGGACTTGGCGATCTGCGCGCGAATGTAATTGCCGAGATCGCCGTCCATCGCTTTCCACACCGCGGCGTAGTCCTTGAACGCGAAACCGGTGTTGACGATGCCCGCAGCCGGCGTGAGGGTCGCGAGAATCGACGACGCCTGGTTGAAGAACTCCACGCCGCCATTGCGCACTTGAGAAAGCAGGTCGGTGTCGGAGCCGAGCTGGTTCTGCGGAAACAGCTTGATATCGAGGCGGCCGTTGGTCGCTTCACGAATGTGATTGATCGCCTCCTGGGCGCGGATATTCACCGGATGAGTCGGATCCTGGCCGGTGGCGAGCTTGTACGAAAACTCGGGCGCGGCCATGGCGCGTCGCGAGACGCTCCACAAAGGCACGGCTGCGGACAAGGTGGCGCCGGCTTTCAGAAAGGTGCGGCGGCTGATGCCCTGCGGGGCGTTCGAACGGGTAGTCATGGTGTCTTCCTCCAATATGGCGTGTCGTTATGGTTATGCTGGAATCTCGAGCGCGGCGGCTGCACGTGTCGCGCGCCGCGCCCGTTTGCTGTCTACTGCCAGGTCTCCATCGCCGCCGCCGGCTTCCCGCCAGACGGCCCGTCCTGCCGGGACGGATCAGCCGTGAATGAGCATCCCGCCGTTCACGTCGATCACCGCGCCGGTGATATACGACGACAGGTCCGACGCGAGGAACAGGAATGCGCCGGCCACGTCGTCGGGTACGCCGAGGCGATTCAACGGAATGCCCGCGAGAATCTCGACGCGCTTGTCGTCGCTGATCTTGCCGGCGTTGATGTCGGTCTGGATCAGGCCCGGGGTCACGCAGTTCACGCGGATGCCGTCGTTGCCGAGTTCGCGCGCCATCGCTTTCGCGAGACCGAGTACTCCGGCTTTGGCCGCCGAGTAATGCGGGCCGCCGAGAATGCCGCCGCCGCGCTGCGCCGACACCGACGACATGCAGCCAATCGAGCCGCTCTTCTGTTTCTTCATTTGTGGCACGACCGCTTGCGACAGATACAGCACGCCGCGCAGGTTGACGTCGAGAATGCGATCCCAGCTCTCCGGGTCGATGTCGAGCAGCTTGGCCGCCTGGGTGATACCGGCGTTATTGATCAGGATATCGATCGAACCGAAATCGGCGACGGTGCGCTCGACGGCGGCCTGGCATGCGCCGCGATCGGTGACGTTGCACGCATAGCCGCGATGCTCCGGCCCGATCGAAGCGGCGGCTTCGATTGCGGCCTTTTCGTCCAGATCGAAAATGGCGATACGCGCGCCATGAGCGGCGAATTTGCGGGCGGTCGCCATGCCGATGCCGCGCGGCGACGCGCCGCCGGAAATGACGGCGACCTTGCCGTCGAGAAGACGTGACTCTGACATGATGCGGATCTCCTGAATGTGATGCTTATGGTTTGCTGCTTTCTTTGCTATCGGTTAATACGCTTGCTTGTGCCGATCAAATCGACGCCTAGCGCAGCCAGCCCTTGATCGTGTCGCACATCGCCTCGGTCGAAATACCGTAGCGATCGTGTAGCGTCGGCAGCGCGCCGGCATCGAGAAAGGCGTCGGGCAGGCCGATCTGGCGGAAGGGCGGCGTGACGCCGTTGGTCAGCAGCACGGTGGCCACCGCCTCGCCGAGTCCGCCGATCACCGTATGGTTCTCCGCCACGATCACGAGGCGCCCCGGCCGGCGCGCTTCGCGCAGCAGCGTGACCGTGTCGAGCGGCTTGATGGTCGGCACGTGCAGCACGCCCACGTCGATGCGATCGGCGGCGAGCGCCTTGGCCGTTTCGAGTGCGCGCATTGTCATGATCCCGGACGAGATGATCAGCACTTCGGCGCCGTCGCGCAGCAGCTTCGCTTTGCCGAGTTGGAACTGGTAATCGTATTCGTCGAGCACGACCGGCACGTTGCCGCGCAACAGCCGTGCGTACACCGGGCCGCGATGGTCGGCGATCGCCGGCACCATCTGTTCGATTTCGAGCGCGTCGCACGGGTCGATCACCGTGAGGTTCGGCATCGCGCGAAAGAGAGCGAGGTCTTCGGCCGCCTGGTGGCTCGGACCGTAGCCGGTCGTGAGGCCGGGCAGCGCGCACACCATCTTGACGTCGAGGTTGTCCTCGGCGATCGCCTGGTGGATGAAGTCGTAAGCGCGGCGCGCGGCGAACACCGCATACGTAGTGACGAACGGCTGCGCGCCTTCGTGCGCCATGCCGGCGGCCGCGCCCATCAGCAGTTGCTCGGCCATGCCCATCTGATAGAAACGCTCGGGGTATTCCTTCGCGAACAGATGGAGGTCGGTGTATTTGCCGAGGTCGGCTGTCATACCGACTACTTCGGGCCGGTTGCGCGCGAGTTCCACCAGCGCGTGGCCGAATGGTGCGGAGCGGGTGATCTGGCCTTCACCGGCGATCGAGGCGATCATCGCCGAGGTTTTCAGGCGCGGTTTCGGTGCGGCGGCGCTCATACGGTTCTCCCGGCTTCGAGCGCCTGCAGCGCGAGTTGCCACTCGTGCGCGTCGACGCGGATAAAGTGGTTCTTCTCGCGTGCTTCGAGAAACGGCACGCCGTACCCCATACGCGTATCGCAGACGATGATGCGCGGTTGCGCTTCAGAATGCGCGCGTGCCGCATCGAACGCGGCGACCACCGCCGCGAGGTCGTTGCCGTCCACGCGTTGCACGAACCAGCCGAACGCCTGCAGTTTCTCGACCAGCGGCTCGAACGCCATGACCGCTGAAGACGGTCCGTCGGCCTGCTGGTTGTTGACGTCGACCATCGCGATCAGGTTGTCGAGCTTCCAGTGCGCGGCGGACATCAGCCCCTCCCACACTGCGCCTTCGTCGAGTTCGCCGTCCGAGAACAGCGTGTAGACGGTGGCGTCCGAACCTTTGCGCTTCAGACCCAGGCAGCGGCCGACCGCTATCGTCAAGCCCTGGCCGAGCGAGCCGCCGGACATCTCCATGCCGGGTGTGTAACTCGCCATGCCGGACATGGGCAGGCGGCTGTCGTCGCTGCCGTAGGTCTCCAGTTCTTCGTCGGCGATGATGCCGGCTTCGATCAGCGCCGCGTACAGGGCGATCGCGTAGTGGCCGTTGGAGAGCAGGAAGCGGTCGCGGCCTTCCCAGTCGGGATCGTCGGCGCGATATTGCATGGCGCGGAAGTAGGCGACGGCCAGCACATCCGCGATGTCGAGCGCCTGGCCGATATAGCCTTGCCCTTGCACTTCGCCCATGCGCAGCGCGTTGCGGCGGATCTGGTAGGCGTGCTCCGCGAGCTCGGGAAAGGGCGCGGCTTCTCTGAGGTTCATTGTCTCGTCTCCTTGTTTGCATGGGCTGTATCGATGCCGCAGCCAGTGATAACAAGCGTAACCGTCCGCCCACCAGCGCTCAAACGAATTAAGATGGCCGATGGATGAATTGAATTCACGTGGATGCTGCCATGCACAATCGCGTCACACTCAAGTCGATACAAGCGTTCGAAGCGGCCGCGCGGCTTTCGTCGTTCGCGCTCGCAGCAGAAGAACTGTTCGTGACGCCTTCGGCGATCAGCCATCAAATCAAGCTGCTCGAAGAGCAATTGAGCATTCGTCTGTTTCATCGGCTGCATCGCACGGTGCTGTTGACGGACTCGGGGCGGCAATACGCAGAGGAAATCACCTCGGCGTTCGCGCGTATCGACGCGGCGACGCGCGAGATCGGCCGCGTGGCGAAGAGCGACATCCTCACGATTCATTGCACGCCGAGTTTTGCGACCCAGTGGCTGATGCCGCGCATCGCGCGGTTCAGCGCGGCACATCCGGATATCGACGTGCGTTTGAACGCGTCGTCCGAAGCGGCGGATCTGATTTCGGAAGCGGTCGATATCGACATCCGCTATGGTCCGCGCAAGCTGCAACCGGCCGGCACGTTGGTACTGGAATTGCCGCCGGAGACGATCGTGCCGCTATGCGCGCCGGCGCTCATGAGCGGCGACTATCCGCTGCGCAGCATCGAGGACTTTCAGCACCACTCGCTGATCCATAGCGAAGGCTGTCTGGTCGGCTGGCGGGACTGGATGCGTTTGCATCGAAAGACACGGATCGATATTGGACGCGGGCCGCGCTTCGACCGCTCGTTCATGGCGTTGAGCGCCGCGGTCGATGGCTTGGGCGTGTGTCTGGAGAGCCTGCTGCTCGCGCAGCGCGAACTGGAGACCGGGCGCCTTGTCGCGCCGTTCGGCGCGGACGGCCTCAGCGTAAGCGGTTATACGCTGAATCTGCTGAAGTCGCGTGCGGATTTGCCGAAGCTACGCAGCTTTCAGGATTGGCTGTTTGCCGAATTGGAGAGGTAAGGCGCTCCTCGCATGGCCGCCTCCCAGGGCATTTTTAACCAAGACGGCCTCGCACGGGACTGGGTATGCTTGCCATATTCAGTCAATGCATGCGAGGACAACAAGGTGGCGCACTATCTTTGCCATGAGCAGCCGGACCTGCTGGACTTCGAAACGACCGTGATCGCGGCGCGGCCCGGCGCTGTCGTGCTGGGCCGATCCGCTCTGCATCCGGGCGGCGGCGGGCAGGTCTCAGACGCGGCCATGCTCACGCACGCGCACGGCGCCGTGCGCATCACAGGCGTCGCGGCGGAAGGCGATATGCTGTGGCATCTGCTCGACGAGCCGCTGGAGCTGGCCGGCAACGTGCACGTGGCCATCGACGCGGCGCGCCGCGCCACCGTCGCTCAACTGCATACCGCTACGCATATTCTCAATGCACTGGTGTATCAACGTTTTGCCGGCGCGCTCGTGACCGGCGCGCAGATCAACGCGGACGGCACCGCGCGCATGGACTTCGATCTGCCCGACGCGGATAACGACGCCCTGCGTCTGCTGGAAGAGCCCGCCAACGAAGTGATCCGCAATGCGATGGACGTGCGCGTCTACTATGTCAGCGCCGACGAAGCGAAGGCAACGCAAGGCCTGATCCGCAGCCTCTCGGTGGCGCCGCCGCCGACGCCGGACGGTAACGTGCGTATCGTCGAGATCGGCGATCTGGACCGGCAGGCGTGCGGCGGCACGCATCTGACCAACACCGCGCAGTCGCGGCCCATTCGCATCGCGAAGATCGAAAACAAAGGCCGTCGCAATCGTCGTGTCAGAATCGAGCTGGTTTGATGGGTGTTCAGAAGGGAGCGTGTGCTATGGAGACATCGGATAAGAGCGAGCCGGAAGTGGTCTGCTGGCGAGACGGCGCGCTCGACGGCGCGTGTCTTGCGAGCGCACGTTATGGCAATCACAAGTTCGACCGCCATCTGCACGACGAACTGGTCATCGTCATGACGGAAGCCGGCGCGGGCCAATGCCATACGCGCGCGGGCAGCGAGATTGCCGGACCCGGCAGCGTGCTGGTGTTCGGGCCGGGCGAATATCATAGCGGTGAGGTTTGGGAGGGCCGCGAATGGATTTATCGCGCGATCTATCTCGACATGGAAGGGCTTGGCGCGCTGAGCGCGGTGTTCTCACCCGATGCGCGCGCCGACAAGCCGCTGCTGATTCCGCCGGGACTTTATCAGGATCCGCACCTCGCGGGTTTGCTGGTCAAGGCGCACGCGAGCATGGATGAACAGGGCGCTGTCTCGCTGATGGAGCGTCAGGCGAACTGGTGGGCCGCGATGGGCATGCTGGTCGGACGCTATGGGCGCTCCGGTGAGGAGCCGGTCGAGCCCCGGCGCGAAGCGCGCAAGATGGAGCAGGTGCGCGAGTATGTCGCCGCCAATTACGAGCGTGATATCTCAGTCGACGAACTGGCGGAACTGGTCGGGCTGAGCCGTTTTTACCTCACACGCGCTTTCTGCAAGGAATTTGGCTTGCCGCCGCACGCCTACGCGACCCAGGTGAGGTTGCTGGCGGCGAAGCGGATGCTCGCTGCCGGCCACAATGCGGCGACGGCCGCGGCAGCGGTGGGCTTTTACGATCAGAGCCATTTGAACCGGTTGTTCAAGCGCGCCTATGGCATCACGCCTGGCGCGTATGCGGCGTTGAAGCCGGGGCATTGAGCCGCGGCTCGCGGCTCGCGCCTCGCGTTTCGCCGCCACCATCACGCGGGCAGAGGCACATCCTCGATCAGCGCCGCCCGCACCGCACGAATCCTGCGGTCGACGAAGTACCCTCCGCCTTCCACGTAACGCAGATAAAGCCTCCCGCACAACGAGCATTGCCACACGGCGCACCGGTTATACGGGAAGTATTTCGGCGCGATAGGCGCGTCCGCCGCCCAATAACTGGTTTTGCCCGGCAGATACTCACTGAACGTCGGCTCCGGATCGTCCTCCGGCAACAGCGTGCCGATTTCCTCGAACTGCGTTTCATCGAGCGACAAAGGTTGCGATTGCCAGCCGTCGAGCGGGGTTTTCGTGCACGAGCAGGGCGCGGTAGCGCGCGTTTGCGCATTGCGCGCGAGTTCGAGGAGTGTTGCCGTGTTCAGATATTGCGCCATGTGGCCCACAATCAGTTGTTCATCATTCGTTCCCGGTGCGGAACGACCCACGAGCGGTCGAATCTGCCGTCGGCTATCGACTTCAGCGCCGCTGTTTCTTTCGCATGCTGGCGACGCGCGCCTTCGATCACCGCTTCCACGTCGGCGGGCGCGATGGCGAGCAAGCCATCTTCGTCGCCGACAATGATATCCCCGGGATGCACGACCATGCCACCGACTGTGACAGGCACGTTGATTTCGCCCGGTCCGTTCTTGTACGGCCCACGATGCGTGACGCCGCGCGCGTACACCGGAAAATCGCGCTGGCGCAGCGCGCCGACGTCACGGATCGCGCCGTCGATCACGAGACCCTGAACGCCGAGACTTTCCGCGAAGCTGGCCATGATCTCGCCCATCAGCGCCTGGGTGAGATCGCCCGCGCCGTCGATCACGAGCACGTCGCCGGGCCGGCAAAAGTCGAACGCGCGATGAATCGCGAGATTGTCCCCTGGCCGGGTGTGGACCGTGACGGCGGTGCCTGCCATGGGTCTCGGTTGGTGATAGGGCCGCAAGCCCACCATGCCGCTCGCGCGCGCCATGTTGTCGCTCAGCAGCGACACGGCCAGTTCACGCAATGCGTCTAGCGTGGCCGGCCTCGCCTGCGGCGCGGACTCGTATTCGCGCCATCCGATTGGATTCATACCGTTGCCCCTTGAGTTGCTGGTGTAGCGAGCTGTCGATCGAGTTGACGATCGAGTTGACGCGAGAGCCGCGCATACACGGCGCGCGCGTTGTCTTCGTAAATACGCTGGCGGTCGGCGTCGCTGAGCCAGTCGATGGCGTCGATATAGCGGCGGGTGTCGTCGTAATAGTGGCCGGTTTCCGGATCGATACCCTGTACCGCGCCGATGGTTTCCGACGCGAACAGGATGTTGCCGACCGGAATGACCTTGGCGAGCAGTTCGGTGCCGGGCTGGTGATAGACGCAGGTGTCGAAGAACACGTTGTTCAGCAGGTATTCGCTGAGCAGCGGACGCTTCATGTCCTGCGCGAGTCCGCGATAACGTCCCCAGTGATACGGCACGGCGCCGCCGCCGTGTGGGATGATGAAGCGCAGCGAGGGAAAGTCGGCGAACAGATCGCCCTGCAGCAATTGCATGAACGCCGACGTGTCGCCGTTGATGTAATGCGCGCCCGTTGCATGGAAGTTTGGATTGCACGACGACGAGACGTGGATCATCGCCGGCACGTCGAGTTCCACCATCGCCTCGTAGAGCGGATACCAGGAGCGGTCCGTGAGCGGCAGACCGGACCAGTGGCCGCCGGACGGATCCGGATTCAGATTGCAGCCGATAAAGCCGAGCTCTTCGACACAGCGCCGCAATTCGGCGAGGCAGTTGGCGGGCGGCACGCCCGGCGCCTGCGGCAATTGGCACACGCCGACGAAGTTGCGCGGAAACAGTTCGCACACGCGATGCACAAGGTCGTTGCATTCGCTCGACCAGAGGGCGTTGGCCTGGGCGGTGGCGAGGTGATGACCCATGCCGGCGGCGCGGGGCGAGAAGATCGTGAGGTCCGTTCCGCGCTCGCGCTGGATCCGCAGCTGGCCGGTTTCGATGCTCGCGCGAATCTCGTCATCGGTGATCGATGGCCGTGGCGGCGGCGTGCCGCCGTCCTTGAGCGCGGCGATCTGCTGCGCGCGCCAGACTTCGTGCTGGCTCGGTGCGGTCGTGTAATGACCGTGACAATCGATGATCATGGTGTGCCAATCCTGTGAGTTGTCGCTGCGCGTGCATGCGCAGCGCGCGCAGATTCGATCCGCTGTCTGTTCAATCAGCCTGTCTGGCCGTGCCGCTTTTCAGGCGCGCGGGGCGGGGTCGGCGGCGGCGAGGGAAGTTGCTTCGTCTTCCGCCGGTGTGACCCGCATGACCAGCGCGATGATCGTCGCAACAACCAGAAAGGCCGCGATCGTCAGCAAGGCCAGCTTGAAATTGCCGGTTGCGCTGCGCACGAGGCCGATGCTCCACGGCCCGACCAGGCCGCCGAATTGCGCGATGGTGTTGATCAGCGCGATCGTCGCGGCGCCCGCCGCGCCGGTCCTGAACGACGATGCGAGGCTCCAGAACAGCGGGTTGCCCGCATAGATGAACAAACCGGTCACGCACAGCAGCCCATAAGCGATCACGGGGTTCGGTGCGTAGGCGCTGCCGGCAATGGCCAGCGCGCTCATGCCGTACACGAATGCGAGGTGCTTCTTGCGGTCGCCGGTGCGATCGGAACTGCGGCTGACGAGGAACGTGCCCAGCACGCCGAGCAAAGGTGGCGCGGCCGATAAAAAACCGACTTCGAGATTGGTCAGGTGGCCGAGGCTCTTGACGATCTGCGGCAACCACAGAAACAGGCCGTAAATGCCAACCAGCGCGCAACCGAACAGGCAAGCAAGACTCCATACGCGGATGTCGCCCGCCACGCGCAGCAGCGGGAAATGCGCGTTACCGCCCACGGCTTCGCGCTCGGCGGCGAGCGTCGATTCGAGCCAGCGCTTTTCGTCGACGGACAGCCAGTCGGCATCGGCGGGGCGTTCGGTCATGATGCGCAGCGTCAGCAGGCCGAGCAGCATGGCCGGCACGCCTTCGAGAATGAACATCCATTGCCAGCCCTGCAAGCCGAGAATGCCGTTCGCGTAGGTCATCAACGCGGTGGAAATGGGACCGCCCAGCACCGCGGAAAATGAACCGGCGATGATATAGCCGCCCACCGCACGCGCGCGGTAGCGCACGGGAAACCATTTCGTCAGGTAGACGGCGACGCCCGGCAGAAAACCCGCTTCCATGACGCCGAGCAGAAAGCGCAGCACGTAGAAGCTCGAATCGTTGAACACGAACGCCGTGGCGGCGGCGACCGCGCCCCAGGTCAGGAGAATGCGTGCGATCCAGCGGCGTGCGCCCACGCGATGCAGCAACAGGTTGCTCGGCACTTCCAGCAACATGTAGCCGACGAAGAAGATGCTGCCCGCGAACCCGAACACGGCCGGACTGAACCCGAGCTGCCTGTTCATGTCCAGCGCGGCGAAACCGATATTGATCCGGTCGAGATAGTTGAAGAACATCATCGCGAAGAGCAGGGGCATCAGGCGCCCGTAGACTTTTCGCATGGTTACGGCTTCGTTGATCGCGTCCATCCTGTCTCCTACCTTGCGGCGACGGCCGTAGCCGTGGCTGCGTTCTAATCATATGTGAGCCAATGATAAGAACGCGCGCGGTGGGAGTCCAAGACCGCTTGCTTATGCTTCTATAACTGATTGCTTATAGTGCTGGGCCCGGGAGCGGCGCGGGAAGGCAACCCAGAAACGCTCGCAGATGAGGCGAAGGGTCGTCGGTGCGGAAAGTGGCTGCGAGTGTGGAGCGATACGACGAGCCGGGTCCGGTGAGGTGGCGGAAAACCACATCAGTGCGCCCGTGCCGCGCCACCGATTCGCCGATAAAGGTCACGCCCAGACCCGCGGCCACCAGTGCAATCGCGGTCTGGATTTCATAAGCCTCGTGCGCGACGACCGGGGTGATGCCCGCATCGCGATAGAGCGATTGCACGGAGCGTTTGAATTGGGCGTTCTGATGCTTCGGATACAGAATCAACGGAGTATCGGCGAGTTCGGCAATGCGCACTTTCTTGTGCGCGGCAAGCGGATGCCCCGGTTCGAGCGCGGCCATGACGCGCTCGCGCAGCAGCGGATACGACGTGCAACCTTCAATCGTTAGCGGCTGCCGGCCAATGCCGATGTGAATACGCATGTCGCGCAGCGCATCGGTCTGTTCTTCGGTGAGCATCTCGAAGAGTTTGAGTTCGACCTGCGGAAACGCCTCGTGAAATGCTTTCAGCGCGGGCGGCAGAACGCTGTACATCGACGAGCGGGTGAAGCCGATGCTCAGCCAGCCACGCCGGCCTACGCCGATTTCCTGCGCGACGAGGGTCATCTGTTCCAGCGTGCCGAGTATTTGTCGCGCCTCGCTGCACAGATACTGGCCCGCCTCGGTCAGGCTCAGCGGACGCCTCGCGCGATCGACCAGTTGCGTGCCGAGTCGTTCTTCGAGCGAACGGATCTGCTGGCTCAGTGCGGGCTGCGCGATATGCAGGCGTTCGGCGGCGCGGCTGAAGTTGAGCTCCTCCGCGAGAATCACGAAGCACTGCAGGGCTCTGACGTTCATATCGATTCTTTTCTCCGCGCCCGTCGCGGTGCGAGGGCTGGCGTTTGCGCGCTGCTCGCCGGTCGATGGAACATGCCGTAGATTTCATCGAGCAGCCAGGCAATGCCCGGATCCGCCGAAAATTGCGAGTGCGAGTGAACCTGAATTTCAATGGGCGGCAGCGCGAACGGCAAAGGCAGGATGCGAAAGGCTTTATTGCGGTTGAAACGCTGCGCGATACTCCGCGGGAAAATCACGGCGAGGTCGGTATGCTGGACGATCTCCGGCGCCACCACGAAATGCGGCAGGCGCAGCACGATATCGCGGCGCAGATTCAATTCTTCCAGCCATTGTTCGACCATGCGGTGGCCGGTCGCATTGGTGCTGGCATACACATAACGCAGGCTCGCGAGATCTTCCTTGGTCGGCTTCTGTTTGCGCAGCGGGTGACCGGCGCGCACCACGCACACATGTTCGTCGACGAAGAGCGTTCTGCTTATGCAACCGGGGTCGAGGCCGGGCACATAGCCGAGCGCGAGATCGATCTTGCCGCTGCGCATGGCCGAGCTCACCGAGTCGACGGAGACATTCGCAATTTCCAGGCGAATGCCGCGCGCGTTGCGATCGAGCATCGACAGAAGCGGCGGCAGGAAATAGAACTCCGACATATCCGACATCGACACGCGAAACACGCGCTGCGCCGTGGCCGGATCGAACTTGGCGATTTGCTGGACCGCGTCGTTGATGATCCCGAACGCCTGCGTGAGCGGCGCGTGCAGGCGCAAGGCGGCGTCGGTTGGAATCATGCCGGTGGGCGTGCGAACGAAGAGCCGGTCGTCGAACAGCACGCGCAGCCGGCGCAACGCGTGGCTGACGGCAGGCTGCGTGAGTCCGAGACGTTCCCCGGCGGCGGTCAGGCTGCGCAGATCGGAGATGGCGAGAAACACGCGCAGCAGGTTCAAGTCCGTAATGCCGGGGTGCGACTTGGTCATGACGTTCGGATCGCGGCGAGAGAGGGCATTTATTTGGGTTTCAGATTACCGTAAATGCTTCGCATAGGGAAATGCAGCGTCGCTCCGCTGTACGGCGGGAAGGCGTTGAAGTCCTGCTTCATGCTGGCCCGAACCGGCGACGCGAGGGCCGCGGCCAGCGACGCGGCATCGTCGAAAACCACCTTGTTGCGTTGCATGGACGTGGCGCGCGCCACGTCGAGGCCCGAACGGTAATCCAGACGCGTGTAGATTTCGAGCTCGCGAATGCCGGGCAATTGCACCATGAGCGGCGGATGATGCGCGAGGTAATGCGCGAGCCACGCGTTGAAGTCCTGCGCTTCGCCTTCGTAGCTGACGAGGTATGTGCAGCGCTCGGCGCGAGCGCCGGGGTCACCCGGATTCGGCGTGGCGAACTGCCTGACCGCCATGGCCTGCTGCGTGAAAGCGAGACCCGTGGTCGAAGCGCATTCGACCACGTCGTGCAACGCACCCCCCGGTTGCAGCGCGTGTTCAAGCGGTTCGAGATCGTCGAAATACCATTGCAACACGCAGCGGGGGCGGGCGGAAGTGTCGGTCGTCGACAAAGGATCGCAGTCGTCCGATTCCTCGGGCACGTGAATCGCGAGACGGCGCAATCCCTCCGTGTCGCGCGAGGCCGCTTCGAGCCGTGACAGCTCGGGGGGCCGCGCTTCTCGCTCAGGCGCACCGTGGCCAATCAGAAAGAAGCAGACTTCCACGTTCACCTCGTTGCTTGCGCGGTAAGCGGCGCGGTTGCTGGCGGCCTGCTCAAGCGATGAAACTGCCGGCCGAAATAAATCAGCCCGTCGCCGTCCGAGCGCAGCGCAACGTGGCGGATCTGCGCGAACATGACCGAGTGCGAGCCGACCGTCTTGATGTCCACGATCTCGCCTTCGAGACTGGCAATCGCATCCTGCAGCACCGGTGCCGGCGACTCGCCCACGGTCCAAGCGTGACGGCCGAAGCGCTCGTCCATCGAGCACGCCGTCATGCCGGCAAAATCACGCGCGAGTTCCTGGCACTCCGCGGCAAGCACATTGATGCACACGCTGCGGTTGCGATGCAGTACGTCATGCACGTAGCTGGCCTGATTGATACAGACGAGCATGGTCGGCGGAGCGTCCGTCACGGAGCACACCGCGCTTGCGGTGATGCCACAGCGGCCGCCGGGTCCATCCGTGGTGATGATGTTGACGGCGGCAGGCAGGCACGCCATCGCGTCGCGGAAACGCTTTCTGGTGTCTTCGATCGTCACGTTCATTTCCTTTTGCATGGCAGGAGGCTGGGCGCGCCGTGTTACGGAAAAGGCGTGACTGGCGGCACGCCCGCGAACAGCGCGCCGGAGGCGTCATACGTGCCTTCGCCCAGAAACGCATGTTGTGTCACGACGATCGAATCCCGCACGAGACGCTGCAAGCGGTTCTCGCGATAGATCGCGGCAACGCCCGCCATCTGATACGCCTGCATCACCACTTCGGCGCCGATCTGCGCGGCGTGCGTCGCGCTCAGGCGCAACAGATTCGCCTGCTCCTGCGAGACGGCATCGCCGTTGATGATCGTCCGCCATGCGGCCTCGGCGGATTCGTAGAAGAACGCGCGGGCGCTGCGCCAGTTGGCCTCCGCTTTCGCGAGGCCGGAGCGGTAATAGCCGCGGTCGGCTAGGCGCGGCGCGCCGGTGGTCGTTTTGGTCGAGCCGGACATGCCTGTCAACAGATCGAGCGCCGCCCGCGCGAGACCGATGTTGACGGCAGCGTGCACCTGGGCCTGATAGGCGACGGCGGGGTAGCGGTACAGCGGTTCGTCGATCAGCGCCGCGCCGCCGCGCACGAAGGTCCATGGCGTCTCAACGAATTTATCCCGGAGCCGCAGATCGTGGCTGCCGGTTCCCTGCATACCGACCACGTTCCAGTTCTCGACGATCTCGACCTCATGCGCGGGAAACACCGCGGTGAACGGCTTGCCCGCGGCCGCCGCGCCGCAGTTGGCGGGCGTGCCGCCGATGCCGACGCCGATCCAGTCCGCGCCCTTGCAGCCGCTCGCGAAGCGCCACTGCCCGCTCACCACGAAGCCACCCGGCGCCTGGGCAGCGGGTTGCAGCGGATAGAGGCCGCCCGAGAAAACCTGGTCGGGGCCGGTGGCGTAAATCTGCTCCTGTGTTTCGATCGGCAGCGCGGCGAGATACGTATTCGCCGAGCCGAACGCGGCCACCCAGGCAGCGGAGCCGTCGGCAATCGCGATACGTTCGAGCATCCGCAGGAATTGCGCCGGCGGCAGCGCGTCGCCGCCGAAGCGTTGCGGCGTGCTGGCGCGGAAGATGCCCGCGCGCTTCATCTTCGAGATCATGTCGCGCGGGACATGGGAGAGTCGATCGAACTCGTCGCGGCGGCGCTCGATTTCGCTGATCAGCGCGTCGAGTGTGATCGGGCCGGCGTACTCAGGATACGGATCGGCATGATCGAGCGCCCTGGGTTCGTAAGCGTAGGTCGAAACATTGCTCATCGGAAGGCTTTGCATGATGACGGCTTGAAAATGGAGTAAATGAGTTCGGACGAATTGGCGTCGGCGGGGACGTCAAGCGCTTTCGCGCTCTGCATGCTCTTTGGCCTTCGCCTCGAGCCGCAGCGCTTTGGGAAAGGTCTCCGGTGCGAAGCAGGTGGCGGCTACCGTGATCAATCCGAGCACGACCAGATAAATCGCCACCGGTGCGGCGCTGCGGTAATGCGCGAGCAGCGCGGTCGCGACCATCGGCGAGAGTCCGCCGCCGAGTACCGACGAAATCTCGCGGCCGATACCGAGCCCCGAAAACCGCAGATGAACCGGCAACAACTCGCTGATGAACGCGGGCTGTGCGCCTTCCAGAATGCCGAGCGTGATGCTGTTGGCGAGTACGAGCGCGGTGATGACTTTCCACAGCACGCCCGAGCCGAGCAGCGTGAAATACGGGTAGGCCACCAGCACCATCGCCACGGCGCCGGCGAGATAGACCGGCTTGCGGCCGATCCGGTCCGTGAGACGCCCCATCAACAGCGACACGGGGATCATCAGCAACATCGACACGGTCAAGCCGCCTAACACCCAGCTCGATTTCAGGCCGATAAACTGGCCATACGCAATCGAGAACGCGAAGAAGATGTACGACGCCGCGCCTTCGCCGAAGCGCAGGCCGAACACGGTCAACACCTGGCGCGGGCATTGGCGCAGCACTTCGACGACCGGCATGCGGGCATCGCGGCGCGTAGCCTTGACTTCGGCGAACTCCGCGCTTTCGTCGACGGAGCGGCGCATCCACAGGCCGAGCGCGACCAGCACGGCGCTGCAGAGGAACGGCACGCGCCAGCCCCAACTGTGAAAGTCGGCGGGCGTGAGCGTTTGCACGAGCAGAAACGCGGCGGTGGACAGCACGAAGCCGAACGCTGCGCCGCACGGGCTCCAGGCCGCGAGCGCGCCGCGCCGGGAGGCGGGCGCGCTTTCGTGAATCAGCAGAATGCTGCCGCTCCATTCGCCGCCTGCGGCGAGGCCTTGCAAAATGCGCAACAGCACCAGCATGACGGGCGCCGCGAGGCCGATCTGCTGATAGGTCGGCAGAAGACCCATGCACACGGTGGCCGTGCCCATGACGAGCAGCGTCAGCATCATGACCGTCTTGCGGCCGTAGCGGTCGCCGATATGGCCGCACAGCACGCCGCCGATCGGCCGCGCGATAAAGCCCACCGTAAAACCGCCGAACGCCGCGATCGTGCCCGTCAGCGGATCGCTGCCGACCGGAAAGAACAGCTTGCCGAACACGAGCGCGGCGGCGGTGCCATAGAGGAAGAAGTCGTACCATTCGAGAACCTGACCGAGCACGGCCGTCGTCACTGCGCGACGAACCTTGCTGGTGGGCCGGATGGCGGGCAGGGGTGTCAGAACGGCTGTCGCGTCAGAATTCATGGCAGTGGGAGGGTCACGAGGTGAAGGGTCGCGCGCTCACGCCTTTTTGATCGGCAGGAGCGGCGAGACGAATCCGGCAGGCATGTCGAACGATAGGACCGTGAAAAAGCGCGGTCAAATTCGGGCCAAAAATGCCCGTCATGAATCGTGTGCATGACGGTTACGCTATTGCACGCGCGGCCGTTGCAGGCACTTGCGCGTGTGGGTTCCAACGAGAGCGGGTTGGCGGTTTGTTCGGGGAACTGAGATTTGGCGAAGCGCGGCCATGGCTCTACACTGTGTTCACATTCGGCGAACCACGGAGAGAACCGGCATGCGACTGACCGATTTCGATACGCTGACGTTCGACTGCTATGGAACGTTGATCGACTGGGAAACCGGTATTTTCGAAGGCTTGCGGCCGCTGCTCACGCGTGTGGAACCGCCACTCACGCGCGACCAGGTGCTCGAAGCACACGCGCGGCACGAATCGTCGCAGCAGAGATACACGCCGGGGCGGCGTTATCAGGAGCTACTGCCGATCGTCTACAAGCGTCTCGCGGAAGAGTGGCAGGTGCCGTACACGCTCGCCGACTGCGTGGCGTACGGCAAGTCGATCCAGAACTGGCCCGCGTTCGACGATTCCGCTGCGTCGTTGCAATACCTGAAGCAGCATTACAAGCTGGTGATTCTGTCGAACGTCGATAACGAAAGCTTTGCTTATAGCAACGCGAAACTACAGGTCGAATTCGACGCGATTTTCACGGCCGAGGATATTGGCTCATACAAGCCGTCGCCGCGCAATTTCGAGTACATGCTGGAAAAGCTGGGCGAGCGAGGCATCAGGAAGGAAAAGATTTTGCACACGGCCGAAAGCCTGTTCCACGACCACAAACCGGCGAACGAATTCGGCCTCTCGTCGTGCTGGATTTATCGCCGGCACGCAAAGCAGGGCTTCGGTGCGACGATGGATCCGGGCTCACAGCCGAAGATCGACTTCCGCTTCAACAGCATGGGTGATCTGGTGAAAGCGCATCAGCGGGCTTTGCAGGCCAAATAGCGATTGAATGAAAACTGCCGCCTCGGTACAGCGCCTCTTTGGAATGTAAGGCGCTGCGCCGAGGCGGCAGAGTGTGCAGGTCAGGCGTTCAGTTGCCAGCGGGATAGCGGCTCGTCAATCAAGCCCGCCTTGGCACAGGTACTTGATCGACATGTAATCGTCGAGCCCGTACTTCGACCCTTCGCGGCCATAGCCCGATTCCTTCACGCCACCAAACGGCGCCGCTTCGCTCGACACCGCGCCTTCATTGATGCCGATCACCCCCGCTTCGAGCTGTGCGGCCACGCGGTTGATACGCCGCACGTCCTGCGTGTAGAAGTAGGCGGCGAGGCCGAACGGCGTGTCGTTGGCGAGGCGGATCGCTTCGGCTTCGTCGTCGAAACTGAAGAGCGGGGCAACCGGGCCGAAGGTTTCTTCGCAGCAGACCAGCATGTCGTCGCGCGCGTCCGTCAGCACGGTCGGCGCGTAGTAGTTCGGGCCGAGTTCCGTCAGGCGCTTGCCGCCGGTCAGCACTTTCGCACCGTGTTTGACGGCGTCTTCCACGTGACGGGCGATTTTCTCGATTGCGCGTTCGTTGATCATCGGGCCGATCTGCGCGTCCGGGTCCGTTGCGGGCGCAACCTTCAAGGCGGCGACGCGCCGCGCGAGCAGCTCGGCAAAGCGCGCATAGACGCCGGCTTGCACATACACGCGGTTCGGACACACGCAGGTCTGGCCGCCGTTGCGGAATTTCGCCGCCATCAGACCGGTGACGGCGGCGTCGAGATCGGCGTCGTCGAATACGATAAAGGGCGCGTTGCCGCCCAATTCCAGCGAGAGCTTCTTGAGCGTGCCCGCGGATTCACGCGCGAGATGCTTGCCGACCGGCGTGGAGCCGGTGAACGTGATCTTGCGCACGCGCGCGTCGGCGAGCCAATCGGCAACCGCGGCAATGCCCTGTTCACGCGAGGCCGACAGCATGTTCAACACGCCGTCCGGCAGACCGGCTTCCTGCGCGAGCGCGGCGAGGGCGAGTGCGGTGAGCGGCGTGTCTTCGGCGGGTTTGGCGACCACGGTGCAACCGGCCGCGAGCGCGGGCGCGATCTTGCGCGCGATCATGGCCAGCGGGAAATTCCACGGGGTGATGGCCGCGACCACGCCGACCGGTTCCTTCACCGCGCTCATGCGCTTGCCGCGCTGCTGCTGCGGAATCAGATCGCCGTAGATGCGGGTCGCTTCGTCGGCGAACCACGCCACGTACGACGCGCCGTAAGCCACTTCGCCGCGGCTTTCCGCGAGCGGCTTGCCCTGTTCCATCGACATCAGCTTCGCGAGGTCGTCGGTATTGGCGACGATCAGCGCGTGCCAGCGGCGCAGAATCTCGGCGCGCTCGCGCGGCAGCTTATCGCGCCAGGCGGGGAACGCGCGGGCTGCGGCGTCGGTGGCGGCGCGCGCGTCCGCGGCGCCGCTGTTCGCGACTTCGACGATCGTTTCGCCGGTGGCCGGGTTGGTGACGGCAAAGCGGGCGCCGTCGGCGGCACCGGCCCATTTTCCGTCGATCAGGTTCTGCGGGCGAATCAGTTCACTGCGCGTCAATGCGAGAGACATCGGGTTGCTCCTTCAGGTTGCCCTTGATTCGGCGAGGCTCGCGGCGGCGCGGCCGCGTACCGTGGGCCGATTGATGGATCGATGCTACGCCTGTGCCGCAATCGATCAATTTGCCAATCGGGGCGTTGGCGGTTTGTACGCCTTTTTTTTCGTGCTGTGACAGCATTTTCTGCTGAATGGCTTGCAAATTCATTTCGGCCGTCGCGGCCCGGTCGACGCGCGCACGATCAGCGTGGGCGGCGGGGCGAGCAGCATCGACGGCTGCTGGTCCGGCGTCTGGATCAGCCGGATCAGACTCTCGACCGACAACTCCGCGATCGCCGCGGTCTGAATCGCGACCGTCGTCAAAGCGGGATGCACCTGGTGCGCCAGTTGAATGTCCGTAATGCCGATCACCGAAACGTCGTTTGGCACCGCTCGGCCCAGCGTCAGCAGCGCCTGTGCCGCACCGATCGCGAGCAGGTCGTTGGTCGCGAAAATCGCGGTGAGATGCGGCCGGTTTGCCATCAGTTGCATGCAGGCGGCGTAGCCCGCGTCGATCGAGTCGCGGATTTGCAGCACCGCCGCCGCGTCGGTCTCGATACCGGCGGCGCGCATCGCGGCGCGAAACCCGTTGGAGCGCGCATCCTGCAAGCCGCCGCAACCGTCGCCGATCAGAAGGCCGATTTCGCGGTGGCCGAGCTCGAGCAGATGCCGCGCGGCCAGCTCGCCCGCGAGATGAAAATCCACGGCGATGCAAGGCAGCGCGGGAGGCGATTCCGGGTGTTCCCACATGGCCAGCAAAATCGGCGCGCTGTGCGTAGCCGACGCACACAGATCGTTGATCGTGATGTCCGTGTTCATGACTAGCACGCCGTCGGCCAGCGTGCCCGCGATCTGGTTCAGATACGCGCGGCCGATCTCGGCGTCATCGTCAGTATTGCAAACCATCAGGAAGTGGCCGGCTTTGCGCGCGGCACGCTCGGCGGCCAACACGAACTCGGGGTAGAACGGGTTCGAGATATTCGACAGCATCAAGGCGAGCGTCGACGAGCGGCCCTCGGCCAGTGCGCGTGCATTCAGGTTGGGCCGGTAGCCGAGATCGGCGATCGCCTTGAGCACGCGTTCAGCCGTTTCGGGGCGCACCTTCTCGCGGTTGCGCAGCACGTTGGAGACAGTCGCGGCGGTGACGTGAGCGCGCTTCGCAACTTCGGACAGAGTGACCATGACTTCTTTATCCCATATTCAGGGAATGCGATTCAAATGTTGCAAGCTGCGGGCGACGTTGATAACTTGCTGGAAAACATCCAGGAGACACCCGCCATGACTTTTTCCCTCGAACTCGAATTTAAGCGATTAAATGCCTGCCGCGCAAGGGTTGGCCACTTATTTTCCCAAGAAATTTAAGCGGTTAAATCCACGGAGGCAGCATGGCGGCAATTCGTTTGACGAACGTGCAGAAGTCGTACGGTGACCATCCGCCGGTGATCCGGCGCGTGAATCTGGAGATAGCGCAGCACGAGTTCTGCGTCTTTCTGGGACCTTCGGGTTGCGGCAAGTCGACTCTGCTGAGAATGATCGCGGGGCTCGAAGACCTGAGTGAAGGCGAACTGCATATCGGCGGCCGTCTGGTGAACGACGTACCTGCCGCGGCGCGCGGCGTCGCCATGGTGTTCCAGAGTTACGCGCTGTTTCCGCACATGACCGTGTTCGACAACATGGCATTCGGTCTGAAGCTCGCGAAACAACCCAAGAATGTGATCGACAGCAAGGTGCGCGAAGCCGCGCGCATTCTGCAACTGGACAGCTTTCTGGAGCGCTATCCGAAAGCGCTTTCGGGCGGGCAGCGACAGCGCGTCGCGATCGGCCGCGCGATCGTGCGGGAGCCCGGCGTGTTCCTGTTCGACGAGCCGCTGTCGAATCTCGACGCCGCGCTGCGTGGCCAGACGCGCGTCGAAATCGCGCGTTTGCATCAGCGCTTTGCCAACGCGAGCGTGGTGTACGTGACCCACGACCAGGTCGAAGCGATGACGCTCGCCGACCGGATCGTGCTGCTCCATGCAGGCGCGGACGCCGAGCGCTTCGGCAGCATTGCGCAAAGCGGCGCGCCGCTCGAGTTGTATCACCATCCAAAGTCGCGCTTCGTGGCGGGTTTCATCGGTTCGCCGCGCATGAATTTTATCGACGCCGTGGTCGATTCGATCGAGCCGGGGAGCGTAACGGTCACGCTGACGCAAAGCGGCGAGCGATTGACCGCACAGGTCGACGGTCAACGTTTGCAGCGCGGCCAGCCGGTCACGCTCGGCGTGCGGCCGGAACATCTGCGCCTCGACGGCGCCGGGCAGTCCGTGCAGTGCACGACGGTCCTGTCGGAACGGCTCGGCGAGCACAGCTATATCCACGCGGATCATACGGCGGGCACGCTCATCGCCAAGGCCGCGGGCGATACGCCGATCGGTTCGGGCGAGCGTATTGCCATTCACGTTCCGCCTTCTGCCTGTCATCTGTTCGACGCGGATGGGATTGCACTGCGGCGCAGCGCGTTCGAGCCCGAACGCGCCGCCGCTTGAGTTTTGGTTCGTGAGCGTTTGAAGCATCAACTGATTCATCAAAGCCGAATTCCGCCACAGAGCGGGTTACATTGCCGGCAGCCGCGCTGCCGGCCAACAAGGTATCAAGGAGACACAAGATGATTGCTTTTCGCCTTCGCCGTCTTGCACACGTGTCGATCGCAGCCGCGCTGGTCGCCGGTTCGCTCTGCTGTGCCGCAGTCGACGCCGCCACGCTCAACGTCAACGTATCGGCGCGCGGGAATCAGCGCTCGACATGGCAGGACGCGTTCGACAAGTTCAAGAAGGCCAATCCCGATGTCGATCTGAAGGTGACCTACATCACCGAAGAAGCGTACAAGGTGCAGATGAGCGGCTGGCTTGCCACCGATCCGCCCGACGTCGTTTCATGGCACGACGGCGAGCGCATGGCGTATTACGCGCAACGCGGCCTGCTCGAAGACCTGTCGGCGGACTGGAGCAAAAATGGCTGGTCGCAGCAGTACGCGTCGGTGAAGGATGCGTCGACGTATAAGGGCAAGCAGTACGCGGCGCCGCTCGGCTACGACGCGTACGGTTTCTTCTATCGCAAGGATCTGTTCGAGAAGGCCGGCATCAAGAGCGAGCCGAAAACGTGGGATGAATTTCTCGATGCCTGCAAGAAGCTGAAGGCCAGCGGCGTCGCGCCGATCGCGGTGGCCGCGCGCGACAGCTGGACGCTTGCCGCCTGGTTCGACTATCTGGATCTGCGCATCAACGGCAACGCATTCCATCAGCAATTGATGGCGGGCGAAATTCCCTACACCGACGCACGCGTGAAAAAGGTCTATGCCGCGTGGAAAACGCTGATCGACGATCACTACTTCATCGACAATGCGCTCTCTTACGACCTCGATTCGATCGCACCGTTTCTCGTGAACGGCAAGGCGTCGATGATGCTGATGGGCACGTTCTTCTCCGCGAGCATTCCGGCGAACCTCAAGCCGCAAACCGGCTTCTTCCGCTTTCCGGTAATCGACGCGAACGTGCCGATGGCCGAAGACGGTCCGGTCAACGTGCTGCTGATTCCCGCAAAGGCGAAAAACAAGGCCGACGCGCGCAGGCTGCTCGCCTTCATGGAACAGCCGCAGATCAACGCCGATCTCGCGAAGGGCTGGGGAACGCTGCCGTCGAACAGTCTGGCGACCGAGCCTGACGATCCGATTTCGAAGGTTGGCTTCCAGACACTCGCCAACACCAAGGGCGGTATCGCGCAGTTCTACGATCGCGACATGCAGAAGGAAATGGCCGACGAAGGCATGAAAGCGATGCAGCAGTTCTACAGCGATCCGTCGCAACTCGACGCCGTGCTCGTGCGCCTCGAAGCGACCCGTAAGCGCATCTACCAGAAGTAAAGAAGTCAGTCACGGAGCGCCGGCGGCGTAGCAACGGCCGGCGCTCGTCTTCGAATCGCCTTCGCTTTCCGACGAGGCCCGATCCATGTCTCATTCCGCAGCGCGCCGCTTACCCGCGGCTTCGCACCGTCACGTCTCGACTACGCGCCGTCATCAGCATCGCGCCGCGTTCTTCTTCCTGTTGCCGGGTTGTGCGTTGTTTTGCCTGTGCGTGGTGTATCCGATCATCAGCAGCATTTCGCTCAGTTTTTATCACTGGGACGGCATGACGCCGAAGACCTTCGCCGGCTTCGACAACTATATCGAGCTGTTTCATGCCGACACGTTTTATACGGCGCTCAAGAACAATCTGATCTGGCTCGCGCTGTTTCTGCTGGCGCCGCCGCTCGGGCTGCTGTTCGCGTTGTATCTGAACCAGCATATCCGTGGCATGCGCGTCGTGAAGTCGCTGTTCTTCGCGCCGTTCGTGCTCTCGGGCGTGGTGGTCGGTCTCGTGTTCAGCTGGTTCTACGATCCGGGCTTCGGTTTGCTGCGCCTGATCGTCGGTCATGGCATTCCCGTGCTGGGCGATCCGCATACGGTGACCTTCGGCATCGTGTTCGCCGCGTTATGGCCGCAAACACCGTTCTGCATGGTCCTGTACCTGACGGGCCTGACGGGTATCAATCCGGAAGTGGTCGAGGCGGCGCGCATGGAAGGCGCCAAAGGCGTGAAGCTGCTATGGCACGTGATCCTGCCGCAACTGCGGCCCGCCACGTTCATGGCCGTGGTGCTGACGGTGATCGGCGCATTGCGCAGCTTCGACCTGATCGCGGTGATGAGCGGCGGCGGTCCGTTCGACAGTTCCACCGTGCTCGCCTATTACATGTACGACCAGGCCATCAAGTACTACCGCGAAGGCTATTCCGCGGCGATTGCCGTCGTGCTGTTCGCCATCATGCTCGTCTACATCGTGTTCCATTTGCGCCGCATGCTGCGCGAAGAACGCTGATCTCCAAGGAGTTGCGCGTCATGTATCCGCTTCCCGTCGAACGCTGGAAACCGCTCAATCGCACGCTCTACAAAGTGTCGTTGCCCATTGCGCTGTTGATATGGCTTCTGCCGATGCTGGCCGTGCTCGTCACGTCGATCCGTTCATCCGACGAGCTGTCGCAAGGCGACTACTGGGGCTGGCCGAAGCACTTTGCGCTGCTAGAAAACTACGGCACGGCGCTCACGCAAACGCCGATGCTGCATTACTTTGCCAACAGCGTGCTGATCACGGTGCCTTCGGTGCTCGGCGCGATCGTGCTGGCGTCGATGGCGGGCTTTGCGTTGGCGACCTACCGGTTCCCGGGCAATACGGCCGTGCTATTCGCGTTCGTCGCCGGCAATTTCGTGCCGATCCAGATCCTGATGATCCCGGTGCGCGACATGGCGCTGAAGGTCGGACTGTTCAATAGCGTGTGGGCGCTGGTGATTTTCCACGTGTCGTTTCAGACCGGCTTCTGCACGCTGTTTCTGCGAAATTTCATCAAACAGTTGCCATTCGAAATGATCGAGGCCGCGCGCGTGGAAGGCGCGAGCGAATGGACCATCTATCTGCGCATCGTGTTGCCGCTGATCCGGCCCGCGCTCGCCGCACTCGGCATTCTGGTGTTCACGTTCGTGTGGAACGACTATTTCTGGGCGCTATGTCTCACGCAAGGCGACGACGCCGCGCCGATCACGGTGGGCGTCGCGGCGCTCAAGGGCCAATGGACGACCGCGTGGAACCTGGTCGCCGCGGGCTCGGTGCTGGCCGCGTTGCCTTCCGTGCTGATGTTCTTCCTGATGCAGAAGCACTTCGTAGCCGGTTTGACCTTCGGTGCAAGCAAGGGCTGAGCGCCGGTCCGACGTTATCTAACAACGAGAATCTCTCATGCAACTTGGTGTCTGTTATTACCCGGAACAATGGCCGCGCACGATGTGGGCCGACGACGCGAAACGTATGGCCGAGCTCGGCATCACCCACGTG
This sequence comes from Paraburkholderia sp. RL17-383-BIF-A, assembly GCF_046028015.1. Taxonomy (NCBI): domain Bacteria; kingdom Pseudomonadati; phylum Pseudomonadota; class Betaproteobacteria; order Burkholderiales; family Burkholderiaceae; genus Paraburkholderia; species Paraburkholderia sp. RL17-383-BIF-A. Next base: position 87,470 of record NZ_JARESR010000027.1, read on the forward strand.
CGGATCGCTGAATTCGCGTGGAGCCGGATGGAGCCGCGCGCCGGCGAATTCGTGTGGGGATGGCTCGACGAAGCGGTCGACACACTGGCGGCCGCAGGATTGAAACTGGTGCTCGGCACGCCGACCGCTTCGCCGCCGAAGTGGCTGATCGACGCGTATCCCGACGTGCTGCCGGTGCGCGCCGATGGCACGCGCTGGAATTTCGGTTCACGCCGGCACTACGATATATCCAGCGAAACCTATCGGCGCGAGTGCTTGCGGATCGTCACGGCAATGGCTCAGCGCTACGGGCGGCATGCCTCGATCGTCGCGTGGCAGACCGATAACGAACTCGGCTGTCACGAAACCGTGCCCAGCTATTCGCCTGCCGCGCTCGTGCGCTTTCAGACGTGGCTACGGCGGCGCTACGAAACCGTCGAAGCGCTCAACGACGCATGGGGCAACGTATTCTGGAGCATGGAGTATCCGTCGTTCGAGGCGATCGGCTTGCCGAACCTTACGCCCACCGACGCCAATCCGATTCATCTGCTCGACTTCCGCCGCTTCATGTCGGACGAGGTGGCGGGTTTTCATCGCGAGCAGATCGACGTGTTGCGCGAGCATGCGCCGGCTGCGGATCTACTGCACAACTTCATGGGATTTTTCACGACCTTCGATCACTACCGTTTCGCCAAAGACAATGCGATCGATGTCGCCGCATGGGACAGCTACCCGATCGCGCGCACTGAATCGATCTCGCTGCCCGACGAACAGAAAGCGCTCTATGCACGCACCGCGCACCCCGACGTTTCCGCGTTCGACCACGATCGCTATCGGGCAATCGGCAGCGGGCGTTTCTGGGTGATGGAGCAGCAGGCCGGTCCGGTCAACTGGGCGCCGTGGAACCCGGTGCCGGCGAAAGGCATGGTCAGGCTGTGGGCTTACGAGGCGTTCGCGCACGGCGCGGAACTGGTGTCGTATTTCCGCTGGCGTCAGTGTCCGTATGCGCAGGAGCAGATGCATTCCGGGCTCAATCTGCCGAACAACGAACTGTCGCCGGGTGGCCTCGAGGTGCAGCAGGCGGCGCGGGAAATCGCCGCGAGCGCCGCACTGTCCGAACTCGATGCACCGGCGCGTGCGGCTGTTGCAGTCGTATTCGACTACGAGACGCAATGGATGTTCGAGATTCAGCGTCATGGCAAGACCTTCGACTATCAGACGCTGGCGTTCGACTACTACGAGTCGTTGCGCGAACTCGGGCTCGACGTGGATATCGTGTCGAGCCGCGCGGATCTGTCGGCTTATGCGATGGTGGTCGTGCCGAGCATCGCCGTGGCCGACGAGGCGCTCGTGCATCAGATCGAGCGAAGCGAAGCGCAATGGGTGTTTGGCCCGCGCAGCGGCTCGAAAACCGACAGCTTCGCGATCCCCGCCACGCTGCCGCCCGGCGCGTTGCAACGCGTTCTGCCGATGCAGGTGCTCGAAGTCGAGACGCTGCGGCCCACGCTGGCACCGGCGGTGTCGATTGGCGGCGTGCCTGGCGTGGCGATGCACTGGCGCGAGCACGTGCGGGCCAACCTCGATACGCAGGTCGATGCGCAATTCGACGACACGTGGCCCGCAGTGCTCTCGCACGGCAAGGTTCGCTACGTGGCCGGCTGGTTGTCGCATGCGTTGCATCGCACGGTATTGGAGCAGGCCGCGCGCGATGCCGGCATCGAAACGCAACGGCTGGCGGAAGGCTTGCGCATCCGGCGGCGCGGCGCTCTGACCTTCGCGTTCAACTTCGGTGCGCAGCCTGTGCATGCGCCGGCGCCGGTTGCTGCGACGTTCGTGCTCGGCAGTGCGCTCCTGGAAACGGGCGACGTGTGCGCATGGAAGAGCGAATGATCTGATTGGCTGTCGACGGAATCGGATCCAACAGTGTGTGTAGTCGGAGGGTGACACTCAAGCGCTTCAACCTGGGACCAGGCGGCCTTCGGAAGAGCCGCCCATCAATAGATGGAGGATGACAGATGAACAGAAGAGAAATGCTCGGCTGGCTCGCGTCGACGGCGGCCGCAGCCGGTGTCGGCGCAACGCTCGGCGCGCCGGCGCTCGCGGCGGAGTTGCAGGCTTCGGGGCGTGGCAGTCGCTTTGCGAAAGGCGCCGACGTATCGACGCTGCTCGAACTGGAGGCGAACGGCGCGAAGTTCTATGAGCACGGCGTGCCGCACGACTGTCTGTTGCTGCTGAGAAGGCATGGCGTCGATTCGATTCGTATCAAGGTCTGGAACGATCCGGGCAACCCGAACTTCTTTCCGGCCGATCAGAGCCCCGCTGTCGGGTACAACAATGCGGACCATGTGCGCCTGCTTGCGCGCCGCGCGGCCGCGCTCGGCATGCGCGTGCTGATCGATTTCCACTACAGCGACTGGTGGGCCGATCCGGGCAAGCAGTATCCGCCGCACGCGTGGGCCGGCAAGGATATCGCGCAGACCTGCGCGTTGCTGTCGGAGTACACGACGAATGTGCTGAAGATGCTCAAGCGCGACGGCGTGCACCCGGAGTGGGTGCAAGTGGGCAACGAGATCACCGGCGGCATGCTGTGGCCGCTCGGCAAGTACGATCAGTGGGACAACCTCGCCCAATTGCTGAAAGCGGGGCACGACGCGGTCAAATCCGTTGACGATCGCATCAAGGTCATGTTGCATATCGACAGCGGCGGTAACAACGCGACGAGCCGCTGGTGGTTCGACAGCGCGACCCAGCGCGGCGTTACGTTCGATGTGATCGGCCTGTCCTACTACCCGCAGTGGCAAGGCTCGCTGAGCGATCTGCAGAACAACGCGAACGATCTCGCAACGCGCTACGACAAGGACGTGATGGTGGTCGAGACGGCCTATCCATGGACCACCAGCGACGGCGATTCCGAACCGAACGCGATGACCAACGTCGGGACGGCGAGCTATCCGCAGACGCCGGCGGGCCAGGCGCAGTTTCTCGGCGCGTTGACGGACATTGTCCAGGCGATACCGGATGGCCACGGCAAAGGCGTGTTCTGGTGGGAGCCGGAATGGATTCCGACGCCGAATGTCGGATGGAAGCTCGGCGCCGGCGATCAGTGGGACAACAACACGCTGTTCGATTTCCACGGCAACGCGCTGACGTCGCTCGATGCCTTTCGCAAACGTTAGTGGCTAGTTGAGCGCGCGGGCGCTACTTCGCGGGCGCCTGCGCCTGACGGTTCGCGCAGTCCGACGTAAATGCCATGCTGGCCTGGTCCGGCGTCATGCGCGGCGCGTCCGGGCTGTAGATCTTCTCGATGATGGCGCTGACCGCTTGCCGGTCAGCCGCGTCCTTGTAGTACTTGGCCGCCTGGTCGAGCGCTTGCGCCTTGGTCTTTTTATGCGCGCGCCACGACGCGACCTGGCCGGCGATATCGCCGATCGCAAAGCACTGATCGCTGACGGTTTGCGCGACGGCCTGAGCGGCCGGTTGCGCGAGGCACGCCGCGAGCAGCGCGGCAACGACTACGCGTTTCATTCCTTGAACCCTGTGGTGAGGTGAGCAACGTTGCCCGAGCGATGGCATGCGCCACCGCGGCAACCGAACTTGCCAACAGGCACGTAGTTTATCGGGAAGTGGCGCGCCGCGTTTTTTCACGCGACGCCGCAATAGAAAAAGCCGCCTCGCAGGGCGGCTTCAAACAGCCATCGGGTCATGCGGCGCATCCGTTGCCGGACGGCATCCTCGAGATGCGCACGCTTTCTTCAATGCCCGAACGACTCCGTCTTCGAGGCGCTCACGTTCGACACATGCGGCCGTGCCGCCTGTTTGATCAGCAACGCCACGCACGAAATCAGACCCGCCACCGCGACCATGGCGAAGATGCCCGCGAACGTGAAGTGGCGGCGCGTCAGTTCGGCCACGAGAAACGAGCCCGCAATGCCGCCGAAGCGCCCAATGCCGAGCATCCACGCCACGCCCGTGCCACGGCCTTCGGTCGGGTAGAACGCGGCGGCGAGCGCCGGCATCGACGACTGCGCGGTATTCATCAACACGCCGGCCACGAACACGACGAACACCAGCGCGCCCACGTTGCCCACCGCCTGGCCGATGAAATACACGCTCACGGCCGTCAATGCATAGCAGGCCGCGATGATCCGGTTCGCGTTGAAGCGGTCCATCAGCACGCCGCACAGCACGGCGCCCACGCCGCCGAGCGGGAACAGCGCGGAAATCAGCGTCGCGCGTTGCGGCGTGAGGCCGGCGTCCTTCAGCAGGATCGGCATCCAGTTGATCGACGCGTAGAAGATGACGAGGCCCATGAAATAGGTGATCCACAGCATCACCGAGCCGATGATGTACGAGCGCGACAGCACCACCGCCACGCCCTTGCCGCCGGTTTGCGGCGCGGTTTCGGTCATGATGAAGGTGCCCGCTTGCGCCGCTTCGCTCGAAATGCGCGAGAGCGCCGCGCGAATCCGTTCGACCGGCTGGCTATTGGCCACCATGTAGCGCACCGACTCCGGCATCTTGAGCGCCAGCAGGATCAGAAGCAGCAGCGGGGTGATGCCGCCGAGCAGCAACACGCTGCGCCAGCCGAAATGCGGAATCATCCACGCCGCGAGAAATCCGCCGAACGCGGCGCCGAGCGGAAAGCCGCAGAACATCAGATTGATCACGGTCGCGCGGCGGCGATCCGGGCAGTATTCGCCCATCATCGTGACGGCGTTCGGCATGGCCGCGCCCAGACCCACGCCGGTGATGAAGCGCAGCGTCGTCAATTGTCCGATGCTGTTCGAGAAGGCCGAGGCGAGGCACGCCACGCCGAACAGCAGCACCGAGCCGAGCAGCATGGAGCGTCGCCCGAGCCGGTCGGACAGTGGTCCCGAGCCGAGTGCGCCGCAGGCGAGGCCGAATAGCGCGGCACTCAGCACCGGCGCGAGCGCCGGCTTGGTGATGCCCCATTCGGCGATCAGGGAAGGCGCAATGAAGCCGATCGCGGCCGTGTCAAAACCGTCCAGCAGGACGATGATGAAGCACATGAAGAAGACGAGCCACTGGAACGGCGAAAAGGGATGTTCGTTGAGGAAGGTCTGAACGTTCACAGCGTTGCTGCGGCTCATGATGTGTCTCCTGACTGCGGAATACGGAAAGGCCCGCCGTAACGAGCCTTCCTCTTTTTAAGATCGTGCGCCGATTTTAGAAGCGGTGCACGATGCCCACGCCTGCGGCGAACTGGCTACGCGACGACGACGGCGCGCTCTGGAAGCCGTCGCCGATGGTTGCCGTCGCGCTGATGATGTGACCCGAGCCGGCCGTGCCCAGCGTATTGCCATTGGTGCGCTGGAACGCCTGCAATGCATAAAGGCCGGTGCGCTTCGACAACGAATAGTACTCGGACAGGTTGACCTGCTGGTACTGCGCCGAACTCGTGATGCCGTTCGCCTTGGTAGCGCGAGTGTAGCTGTAGCCGGTCGCGAAGTCCCACGAAACAGTTGGCTTCCAGTGCAGCACGACACCGCCCGTATTGAAGATCGCCGTGTCGCGGAAGCTCGAGTTGATACCCGGAATGTACTGCACATTCGAGTAAGCCGCGGACACGTCCCAGCCGTTGCCGAAGTTATAGCCGCCGGTCACGGCAAAACGCTGCTGCGCCTGTGCCGTTTGATAGCCGTTGGTCACGGCCGACACGCCCGGCTGCGCGCCGTTGTTCGACACGGTGGAATCCGCGCCGTAGGCACCGCCGCCCAGCGTCGAGTTGTTGATGCGCATGAAGCCCACCGCGACGCCAACCGGGCCGTTGATGTACTGCACCGCGCCGCTCCAGGTCGAGCCGCGGTTCAGGCTGCCCGGCACGCCGCCGAGGGCGTACGAACCGCTGAACGTGAAGCCGTACAGTTTCGGCGACGTATAGACGAGCGAGTTGTTCGCGCGGTAAATCGTGTCGAGCGCGTCGACGTCGCCCGGGTGCGCGCCGTAGTAGCCGGTGAGCCACGTGGTCGGGCTATACGGCGACAGCAGCGAGTAGTAAGCCGTGTACTGGCGGCCGGCCTGCAGCGTACCGTAGGTCGGGTTCGTCACGCCGACCCATGCCTGGCGGCCGAACATCGCATTCGTGTATTGCTGGGCGCCGGTGCTCGAGTTGAAGCCGGATTCCAACTGGAAGATGGCCTTGGTGCCGCCGCCGAGATCTTCGCCGCCCTTCAAACCGAAGCGGCTGCCGGCCCATACGCCGTTGATCATGTTCACTTTGGACTTGCCGCCGGCGTTCGAGCCAAGCGAGCTTGCGCTGCTTTGATAGCCGATACCGGCATCGACGATACCGTACAGCGTGACGCTGCTTTGCGCGAAAACCGGTGCGCTGGCGAGAGCGGCGATCGCGCATGCGATCCGGGTCATAGTGATATTGCGATTCATAAAGGTATTCTCCAATTCGACCTGCTTCGACTGACTTGAGCGTGGTTGGCGACCCGGCCGTCGTTTGATTTTTCTCCGCCGTTCTGTTCGTATGTAGAACAGCGATTCTTTGTGCGAACAAGGCTGAACTGTAAGTAAGATGGCGACGAGGGGTCAACGCGGGATTACCCCACTCTGTTGCAGATGCACATCGACCGGAAAAAGACGCTGGACAGCGCGAAGAACGAGGGAGGCCGCGGCGCGCTTTGGCGCGCCGGGGTGAGACGGGGTGTTGGCAGAAGGGGGAGCGCGGCCCTCGCAGGGCCGGCATGGTGCAGCGCGGCGCTCGGTGAACAGCGTGAAACGGTGGTCAGAAGATGACGTAAACCTTGCGCATGGTTTCCTCGACTTCCCACAGCCCTTCGGTGTTGGCTTCGAAGAAGAGCGTGTCGCCACTCTCGAAGTGGATGGTTTCCTCGTTATCGGGCGTGAAGCGTCCCCGTCCGGCAATGAAGTGCATCACTTCGGCCTGCTTGACCGAGCGGCGATAAGTGCCGGCGGTGCATTCGAAAATGCCGGTGTCGATGGCCTCGCTGCCCTTGATGACGCGTTGCACGCCCGACACCTGGATCGGCGTCGTGCCGGGCAGCCCGGCCGTGCCCCAGTCCTCCAGATTCTGCAGATTCACGCTTTGCTTGAGCTGCTGTACCTTCATCGCTACGTTGCCTTTGAGTGTGGATGGGCCGTTTCATTGGCCATGGGTTGGGGTGTTCGTCACGGTCTGCTCGATCTTGCCCAGCCGCACCACGGTCACGCCCGGCCGCAGTTGCCGCAGCGATGGCATGACGAGCATGCAGTCGTCGTAGGGCGTGGTGATGGCCTCGCCGTTCGACCAGCCGATCACGGCACCGGCCTCGGGAAAGATCTCGAGACCCGTATACGCCGCCGCGAAACGGAAATCCATGCTGGTGGCCACCACCGGCTGCGTCACGCGGACGATATGTTGCACGCCCGGCAATGGCGCAAGCCAGCCGGCCGGCAGATCCGCTTCATCGACCACGCCGGCCAGCAGCAGGAAGCGCGCGGTGGTGTCGCGCGCGACCGCAACCGCATTGCGTTCCCAATGCTGTCCGCATTCGATCAGCAGCGCGTTCTTCGGGCTGGCGGGGTCGCCGAAGCCTTCGTAATCGCGCATGCGGCGGCCTTCCGGATGGCCTTCGTCGCAGATCACGGTGGCGGGCGTGCCGAGTCGCACGGCGAGGTCGATGCCTTTTTGCAGCGGTCCCGCCACGATCAAAGGCTTACTCTTCTCGTGCATGGAGTGCAGATCGAGCAGAAGATCGACGCTGTCGATCACGGGCCGCATCGCGCGCGCACGCTCCAGCTCGCTGGACGTGCGCGAAGCATCGTCGAGCACCGCGGCAGTCCATACGCGGTTGAAATCCTGATCGACGAAGCGGGCCGCGTCCGGCTGCGCCGAATCGAAACTCCGATATGCGTCGACGTTCGCGAACGCCAGTGTGAGGCGTCCACGGCGTGGCCGCAGCGCGCACCGCAATAATTCGTCCACGACGATCGCGCCGCACACTTCGTTGCCGTGTGTGAGCGCGTTGATCATCACGTGCGGACCCGGTGCACCCGAGTCGAACGTGTGGACATAGGCGATACCGGATGCCGATTGTTCGTGGCCCGAAATATCGGGGAATTCGACTTCGATAGGGTAGGCTTCCGTGCTCATGCGAGTGTGTCCTTGCAGAGAGTGTGCGGGTTGACCGGCGAGCTCAGGCGAGCTTTGCCGCGATCGCCCGGCCGACCTCGGTGGTGTTCGCCTTGCCGCCGAGGTCGCCGGTATGCGGCCCTTCAACCAGCGTCGCCTCGATTGCGGCGAGAATCGCGTCGTGCGCCTCGCGCTCCTTGCCGGCGTGGTTGCCGAGGAAGTCGAGCATCATCGCGGCCGACCAGATCATCGCGATCGGATTGGCGATGTTCTTGCCCGCGATGTCCGGTGCCGAGCCGTGCACCGGTTCGAACAGCGACGGAAACTTGCGGTCCGGATTCAGATTGCCCGACGGCGCGAGGCCGATCGTGCCGGTGCAGGCGGGGCCGAGATCGGACAGAATGTCGCCGAACAGATTGGTGGCGACCACCACGTCGAAGCGATCAGGGTTCAGCACGAAGCGCGCGCAGAGAATGTCGATGTGCTGTTTGTCCCACGTCACGTCCGGATACTGCGCGGCAATGCCGGCCGCGACTTTGTCCCACCACGGCATGCTGATCGCGATGCCGTTGCTTTTGGTGGCCACCGTGATCTTCTTGCGTTCGCGCCGTTGCGCGAGATCGAACGCGAACTTCAGCACGCGTTCGCTGCCGTGCCGCGTGAAAACGGATTCCTGCAGCACGAATTCGCGCTCCGTGCCTTCGAACATCACGCCACCCACCGACGAATATTCGCCCTCGGTGTTCTCGCGCACGATCCAGAAATCGATGTCGCCCGCCTTGCGGCCCGCGAGCGGCGAAGGCACGCCGGCAAAGAGGCGCGCGGGGCGCAGGTTGATGTACTGGTCGAATTCGCGGCGGAACTTCAAGAGCGAGCCCCACAAGGAAATATGGTCGGGCACCGTGTCGGGCCAGCCGACCGCGCCGAACAGAATCGCGTCCGCCGATTGCAGTTGCGCTTTCCAGTCGTCCGGCATCATCTTGCCGTGCTTCGCGTAGTACTCGCAGCTCGCCCATTCAATGTGCTGATACTCCAGCTCGATGCCGAAGCGCGTTTTCACCGCCTCCAGCACGCGAATGGCTTCCGGCATGACTTCGACGCCGATGCCGTCGCCGGGAATGACTGCGATCCGATATTTCTTCGACATGTTGTGCTCCTCCGCTTGGGACTGTTTGGGGCTGCTTGGGACTGTTTGGGGCAGCTGGACGATTCGGTAACGGCTATTTTATTCCTGCTGTTTGAGACTAAAATAGTCGCTTTAGTTAAGCCACTGTGCACGATTCGTGTACAAACTCCGTTGCCACCCATCGACCTATGAGCGCCGTCCCATCTCCCGATCTCGGCGACTTGCGCGTGTTTTGCGAAGTGGCGCGCAAGTCCAGTTTCAGCGCGGCGGCGGAGGCCCTGTCGGTGTCCGCGGCGTACGTCAGCAAACGCATCAACGTGCTCGAGACTACGCTCGGTACGCGTTTATTGCACCGTTCCACGCGCCGGGTGGCGATCACCGAGGCGGGCGAGCGCGTCTACACGTGGGCCGAAAAGATTCTCGACGACGTCGATCAATTGGTGGAAGACGTCTCCACCACGCGCCGCATACCCGGCGGCAAGCTGCGCATTTCCAGCAGCTTCGGCTTTGGCCGCCGTTTCGTCGCGCCCGCGCTCGCGCGCTTTTCCGAGCGCTATCCGCAGTTGAGCGTGCGGCTCGATCTGTTCGACCGTCTCGTCGATGTGGGCGGCGAAGGCTTCGATCTGGATGTGCGCATTGGCGACGAGATCGCGCCGCATCTGATCGCGCGGCGGCTCGCGTCGAATCATCGCGTGCTATGTGCGTCGCCCGGCTACCTTGCGCGGCATGGCGCGCCGCGCCAGCTTGCCGAGCTGTCCTCGCATGCGTGTCTCGCGATCAAGGAGCGCGACCATCCGTTCGGGCTCTGGCGTTTGACGGTGCGCGGCGAGACGGTCTCGATCAAGGTCACGGGACCGTTGTCGACCAATCACGGTGAAGTGGCGGTGGAGTGGGCGCTGGCCGGGCGCGGCATCGTGCTGCGTTCCATGTGGGACGTGCGGCCGCTGCTCGAAAGCGGTCAGTTGCAGCAGGTGCTGCCCGAGGTCACGCAACCGGCGAATCTGTGGGCGGTGTATCCGGCACGGCTCGCGCAGTCGGCGAAGGTGCGGGTCTGCGTCGACTTTCTGAGTGAGGAATTCGCGCAGTGGAGTCCGCCGGCCGACGGGGCGGCCGGGGGGGAGATGGGGTGACCTGACGCGCGTTGCTAATCGATCGGATCTTTACGCTTACTTTTCGCGTATTGCGCGCACGATGATCCCGTCCCATCCGAACACGATTTTGTAGTCGCTCATTCCGAAGACTGCGAAGCAGTTTTCGCTATGCAGCAACGTCGTTCGCGCGGGTAAGCCGGTTTCGTTGACGGTGAGTCCGAATTGCCTGTTCAACTCTGTCTCTGTATCCACGTCGATAACTGTAAAGCCTGGACGCGGTACGCAGCTTTCCTTGTCGAACGCAATCGACTTCGGCGTAATCGTCATGGTCTTGCCGAGAATCCGCTTTGCCTCGGGGATACCGCCAGATATATCCGAATAGTCCACCACGTCGGTGACGACCCACTTGCCCACGAAATCGCCGACCGAAGGGGACTTCGTCTGTGCGGCGGAGGTGCCTGCACCAAACGTCATGGCGATAGCTGCGAATAGTAGGCGTCGAATCATCGCGCCCCCTGTCTGAATGGCGCGGATTCGCGCTGACGTCGGTTCAGCAGTCCTCGACTCAGCTTCGCAGGGCCGCATATCCCAATCATGCAAGGTTCCAGAGACGGCCTAGTGATGATTCTGCGAGAACAGCGTTTCGAGCGGGTAGTGGCTCTTCACGAACGGCGACTTGATGATCACGTAGCTGAAGTACTTCTCGATCCCGATGTCGCGTTCCAGCAGCCCTTCCACGATGCTCTGGTAATGGCTCACGCTGCGCGTGACGAACTTCAGCAGGTAGTCGTAGCCGCCGCTGGCAAGATGACACTCGACGATCTCGTCGACGTCGCGGATCGCATTCACGAACTTGATGAAGTCTTCCCGCCGGTGATCGGCGAGCGTGACTTCGGTAAACACGATCTGCACGTCGCCGAGCTTTTCGAGCTGGATCTGCGCACCGTAGCCGATGATGTAGCCGGCTTTCTCCAGACGCTTGACCCGGATCAGGCAAGGACTGGGCGAAAGGCCGACCGCGTCGGCAAGCTCGACGTTGGTTATGCGGCCTTTCTTCTGCAACTGGGAAAGTATGCGCAGGTCAATCCGGTCTAGCTTGCAGTCGCTGCTCATCGTAACGTTATCGCTCCGGCGATCGGTGTGGGGCTGGGATGGCCCTCTACTCTAGCATGCGTTGGCATGGGTTTTGACCTTCAACGCGGCGCGCACATCGGCTTGTGCGAGAACATCGTCGAGGGTCTTTTCAAGTCGTTCGAACATCAGATCAAACTCGGCCTCGGTGTACGAGAGCGCCGGTGCGAAGCCGAGAATGTTGTCGCCGAAGGCCCGGAAAATCAGGCGGTTTTCATACGCGGCGGCGGCGATCCGTTCAGACAGTTTGAGCGCTGGGTCGAAGCCCGCCTTGCTGTCCTTGTCGGCGACGAGTTCGAGCGCGCCGAGCAGGCCACGGTGGCGCGAATCGCCCACCAGCGGATGCGCAAGCAGCGCGTCGAGGCCGCGCGCGAAACGCGGTGCGCGCGCCACGCCGTTTGCCAGCAACCCGCCCTCGTGATAGAGGCGCAGCACTTCTAGGCCGATCGCCGCGCTCACCGGGTGCGCCGAATACGTATGGCCATGGCCGACCACCGCCTCGGCGTCGCCGTTGGCGATGCCCTGATAGATTTCGTCCGACATCAGCACGGCGCCCATCGGCGCATAGCCCGCGGTCAGGCCTTTGGCCACCGTCATCAGATCCGGCTCGACGTTTTCGCCCTGGCAGGCGAACAGCGGACCGGTGCGGCCGAAGCCGGTGATGACTTCATCGGCGACGAACAGGATGCCCAGCTTACGGCAGCTTTCACGCATTGCCGTGAGCCAGCCGACCGGCGGCACGATCACGCCGCCCGAGCCCTGAATCGGCTCGCAGAAGAACGCGGCGACGTTGTCGGCGCCGAGTTCGGCCACCTTCGCTTCGAGCGCGGCGACCGAGGCGGCGATCAGCGCGGCGTCGTCGGCAAAATCGCTGCGGTACGCGTACGGCGACGGCAGATGATGCTGGTTCGGCAGCGGCAGATCGAAGTTGCGGTGGAACGCGGGCAGGGCGGTGAGGCCGGCGCCGGTCGTCGACGAGCCGTGGTAGCCGCGTTGCAGCGCGATGATGTGTTTCTTCGACGCGCGCCCCGTGGCGTTGAAGTAATGCGTGATGAAGCGCAGTGCCGAATCCACCGCGTCCGAACCGCCGAGCGTGAAGTAGACGTGCTGCAGCGAAGCGGGCGACACCTCGACCAGCTTTTGCGCGAGTTCGATGGCCGGCTCCGAGCCGAAATGGAAGTAGCCGGTTGCGTAGGGCAGTTTTTGCATCTGCGCGGTAGCGGCGTCGACAATGCTTTGCTGGCCGTAGCCGACGTTCACGCACCAGAGTCCGGAAAACGCGTCGAGCAGTTCGTTGCCGGCCGCGTCGCGCAGAAACGCGCCGCTGGCGGACTCGAGGACGGTGACGCCGCGTGCTTCGTGCGCGCGGTAGTTGATGACCGGGTGAATCAGATGCTTGCGGTCGGCTTCGATGAGCGATTGAATCGGCATGATGGTTTCTCGTCGCGGGAAGGGGCTGTTGACCGTCCCATACTACTGATCAGCGGCGATCGCCTGCTCACCTAAACAATTGCCTGAAAAGCGCGCACGACGCGTTTTGATGCGTGACCTCAGCATTTTATGCTGCGAACGCTGAAAAGCCGTGTCGCGCGGGCGTTTCGTCCGGTTCTGCCCTCAATAGCCTTGCGCGCGGTCGATCTGGCCAACCATAGGCAAGCCCGCGCGATGGCGGCGCAGGTTCTCCAGCACTACGTCAACGGCGGTGTCGGGCCGCGTCGCACTCGCGATATGCGGCGTGATACGCACGCGTGGATGCGTCCACAACACATGACCGGCGGGCAGCGGCTCGGGATCGGTGACGTCGAGAATGGCGTTGTGCAACTGACCGCTTTCGAGCGCCGCGAGCAAATCCTGCTGATTCAGATGCGGACCACGCCCCGTTTGAATCAGCGAGGCGCCGCGCGGCAGCTTCGCGAACAATTCCGCATTGAGCAGCCCGCGCGTGGCGGGCGTGAGCGGCAGCAGACAGATGAGGATGTCGGTGCGAGCGAGAAACGCATCCAGCGCGCCTTCACCGGCATAACAGTCGACGCCCTCGATCTCGCGAGCCGAACGGCTCCATCCCGCACAGTCGAAACCGAACAGACGCAGCCGTTCCAGCACGGCCGTGCCGAGCACGCCGAGCCCGAGCACACCGACGCGGCGCTGGCTGGCGGGCTTGAGCGGCAGCTCGCGCCAGACCTGCTGCTGTTGCTGAAGGCCGTAGTCGAACAGATCGCGATGAATGGTCAGCACAGCCTGTGTGACATATTCGACCATGCCTTCCACGATGCCCGGTTCGATCATGCGCACCACGGGCACATGCTCCGGCACGCCGGACAGATCGAACTGATCGATACCCGCGCCGACCGAGAACACGACTTCCAGGTTAGGGAAGGTGCGCGTCGGGTCTTCAGGTGGCTGCCAGGCGGCGAGATAGCGGATCGCGGCCGGATCGCCGAGTTCGGGCCAGATATGAAACGGCAAGTCCGGCGCTTTCTGCGCGAAGAGTTTCGCCCACTGGGCGCCGCGCGCCGGGTCGGCTTTATAGAGGAAGGCCATGATGGTCAGCAGATTGCCTGGTTGATGATGCCGTATTGCAGGTAATGCGCATCCTGTCCGCCGCTCGCGGCCTGGCCCGGCGTGGCGGGGCGGATCATTTTGACGACCGTGTCCACGCGCGGCAGCCCCAGCTGTTCCAGCCATTCGGTCAGACCGCTTTCGCCCGGCGTGTCGATACGCACGAACACGCCTTCGTTCAGCGCCAGCCAGTGGCTGATGAGCGCCTTCGCACGGCTCGATTCCTCCGAGGCGGGCGCGACCACCGGACCGATCGCAAAGCCGCGCCCGAAGCGGCGAAACAGTGCGAAGCCGATCAGTTCGCCGTCGCGGTCGAGCGCGATGCCGTCGGCGGCGCCCAGCAGTGCGGGCAACACTTCGCCGCGGTCCAGGCCGCTGGCCCGCGACGCCAGTTCGACCAGCCGCGCGGTATCGCTCGAACCGAGCGGACGCAACCGTTCGCCGGGCGGCAAGGACACGAGCGGCGGCTGGAACGCCGCGCCCTGATGCTGATCGAGCGTGCCGGTCGCGCGAAAGCCGAGCTTTTCATAAAGTGGCTGGCCCGCGGGGGTGGCGTGCAGGAAGGTGACGCGCCCGCCCAGTTCTTCCAGCACCAGATCCATCAGCTTTCTGCCGATGCCGCGCCCCTGGTGCGCCGGCGACACGATCACCATGCCGAGCGAACCATGCTCGGCTCCGTATTTCCAGCACAGAGCGGTGCCGATCACACCGCTCGGGTCTTCCGCGACGAAGCCCACGCCCAGTTGCGCCACGAATCGCCAGTCGTCCGGGCGATGCGGCCATTTGACTTCGACGGTCAACGCGTGCGCAGCGGCGATGTCCTCGAGGGTGAAGCGTCTATAGGTAATCGAATCGGACACGCCGAGCTCCCTGATTGACTGAAGGCTTACGCCGTCACTGTGTCATCCGGTGCGCGGTGTGACTAGGACGATCTTTTTATCGCGGCCCCCGGAAAGGACCGCAGCGCAATTCGATGCAAAACGCCAGGTCCGGGCACGCATTACAGGTGAGTTCTGCTGCGCGGCGATTTTTGTCGGCGACATATGCCACGCCGCCGGCTCTACGATTTTGTCATGGCGGCAACGGTCTCGGGACCGCGCCGCGCGAGACCACCAGCCAGTCACACAGGACACCTCTCTCATGGACAGCTTCAATCCAGACGACGTCGCGATTCGCAGCGGACACTACATCGGCGGTGAATATGTCGAGGCGGGCGAGCATCGCATCGAGGTGGCGCGT
The DNA here is from genome assembly GCF_046028015.1 of Paraburkholderia sp. RL17-383-BIF-A. Lineage (NCBI taxonomy): Bacteria > Pseudomonadati > Pseudomonadota > Betaproteobacteria > Burkholderiales > Burkholderiaceae > Paraburkholderia > Paraburkholderia sp. RL17-383-BIF-A. The sequence continues at coordinate 102,696 of NZ_JARESR010000027.1, forward strand.
CCATCGGACGGCGTGGTGTATGCCTCGGTGCCGCTCGCCGACGCCGCGATGGTGGACCGCGCCGTCGAGAACGCATGGCAGGCTTTCAAACACAGTGGCTGGGCGCGCATGGCGCCGCGCGAACGCGCGAAGATCCTGCGCCGTTTCGCCGAGCTGGTCGAAGCCGACGCGCTGACGCTCGGCCGTCTGGAAGCGCTCGGCTCGACGCGCCCGATTGCGCAGGCGATCGGCTGGGACGTGCCGTTCACCGCCGAGGGCATCCGCTTTTACGCCGAGTTCGCCGACAAGTTGGGTGGCGACGTGGCGGCCACCGATCACGATCATCTCGGCATGACGATCGCCGAACCCTACGGCGTGATCGGCGCGATCGCGCCATGGAATTTCCCGCTGGTCATGGCGTCGTGGAAGATCGCCCCGGCGCTGGCGGCCGGCAATGCGGTGGTGCTCAAGCCCTCGGAGATGACGCCGTTCTCGGTCTTGCGGCTCGCCGAACTGGCGGTGCAGGCGGGCGTGCCGGCCGGCATTTTCAACGTGATCCAGGGCGATGGCCGGGTGACCGGCGACGAACTGGTGCGCCATCCGAAGATCAGCAAGGTCACTTTCACGGGTTCCACGCGGACCGGCGCGTCGATCATGGCCGCGTGCGCTACCAGCGGCACCAAGCCGGTCACGCTCGAACTGGGTGGCAAAAGCCCGCAAATCGTATTCGCCGACGCGCCGCGTCTGGACGATGTGGCGCGCCGTATTGCCGGCGCGATCACGGGCAACGCGGGGCAAGTGTGCGTGGCGGGCTCGCGCCTGCTGGTCGAGCGCAGCCTCGCTGAGCCGCTTGCCGAACGCATCGGCAAGATCTTCGCCGAGTTGAAGCCCGGCGCGACATGGGCCGCGGGCACGACGCTCTCGCCGATCATTTCGGCGCCGCAGGCGGCGCGCATAGAAGGCATTGTCGGACGCACGCTGGAAGCCGGTGCGACGCTGCGCTACGGCGGCGCGAGAGCCGACGGCGGCGCTGATGGCGCGTTCTACGCCCCGACCTTGCTCGCGGACGTCACGGCGCACTCCGAAGCGGTGCGCGAAGAAGTCTTCGGGCCGGTGCTGACGCTGCAAACCTTCGATACCGAAGAAGAAGCGCTCGCGCTCGCGCAGCATCCGGAGTACGGCCTCGCGGCCGGCGTGCATACCGCCGACCTCGGCCGGGCGCTGCGTTTCGTGCGCGGGCTCGAAGCAGGCACGGTGTGGGTGAACCGCTATGGCCGCACCTCGGACTTCATGATTCCCACGGGTGGCTACAAGCGCTCCGGCATCGGCAAGGACCTGGGCCGCCAGGCCTACGAGGCGAACCTGCGTTTCAAAAGCGTACTGATCGACCTGCGGGCCTGAAGACGCCTTTGAGCACCCGCCGGCCGCTTCGCGCGCCGGTCGCAAACCCAGTAGGGGCAAGGGTTTAGCCTGATCGCCGCATTCTGTGCTGTCAGCGGCCCGAAAACGCATGGTTTGTGTCACCGGCAGCGCCCTAATCAGGAACATCTATGTTTTTGCGCTGATTAAATCTTTTACAGGAATTAGCTTTTGTCGATCTGAGCGGGTGCGAAGCACTTGCTCAGATCCCCTGCAAGATAGTTGCTGTTTTCGCCAATGAACTCCGACCACGAGTTCACCATCACGATAGGACTGCACCATGATCGAATTCGAACCGAAATACATCACCTTCGACTGCTACGGCACGCTGACCAAATTCCACATGGCCGACATGACGCGCGAGCAGTACGGTCATTTGCTGAACGGCGAAGACCTGGAAAAGCTCGTCGCGTTTTACTCGGGCTACCGTCGCGACGAAGTGCTCGGCGCATGGAAACCCTATCGCGACGTGGTGGTCAACGCGCTGCGCCGCGCGTGCAAGCGCATGAACGTCGAATTCAACGAAGCGGGCGCGCAAAGCATCTATGACGCCGTGCCGACCTGGGGTCCGCATCCGGACGTGCCGGAAGGCGTCGCCCGTCTGGCGAAGAAGTACAAGCTGGTGATTCTCTCGAACGCTTCGAACAACCAGATCCAGAGCAACGTCGACAAGCTCGGCGCGCCGTTCTACAAAGTCTTCACGGCCGAGCAGGCGCAGTCGTACAAGCCGCGCATGCAAGGTTTCGAATACATGTTCGACCAGCTCAACTGCAATCCGGAAGACGTGCTGCACGTGTCGTCGAGCCTGCGCTACGACCTGATGACCGCGCACGACCTGGGCATCAAGCACAAGGTCTTCGTCAACCGCGGCCACGAACCGTCGACGCCGTACTACCAGTACTACGAGGTCAACGACATTCCGCATCTGGCTTCGGAACTCGGCCTGTAAGCGCCGGTTGCATTTGCGCCCGCCAGACACTGCCCACCGCCTCGCTCATTGCCCATCTCAAGGACCTCACGGATGAAGCTCGATTCCTATTGGCTCGACACCGCGCCGCCACTGCTGTCGGCGTGCGAGGGTCCGGTCGACGGCCAGACCGATGTGGTCGTGATCGGCGGCGGCTTCACCGGACTGTCGGCGGCGCAGGCGTTGGGCAAGCGCGGCGCCACGGTGACCGTGCTCGACGCGGGTCGCATTGGCGGCGGCGCGTCCGGGCGCAACGGCGGCCAGGTCAATACCGGAGTCGCGCAGGACTTCGTCGCGCTGGTCGCGCAACTCGGTGTGGAGCGCGCGAGCGCCTGCTACCGCGCGTTTTCGGACGCGGTCGACACGGTCGAGCGTCTGATCCGCGAGGAAAACATCGACTGCAATTACATCGCGACCGGCAAGCTGAAGTTGGCGTCCAAGCCGCATCATCTTGCGCATCTGGAAAAGACGGCCGAAGCGATTCGCCGCGAAGTGGATACGGATATCGAACTGATCGACCGCAGCCGTATTCGCAGCGAAATTCAATCCGACAGCTTTTACGGCGGATTGCTGCAACGGCACGGCGGCCAGATGCACATGGGCAAGTTCACGGTGGGTCTCGCCGAGGCGGCGGTGCGCCGCGGCGCGAAGCTGTACGAGAACGCGGCGGTCACTGCCATCGCGAAAGACGGCGGCGGCTTTCGTATCACCTCGGCGCGCGGCGAAGTGCGCGCGAAGCAGGTGCTGATCGCCACCGGCCCGTCGCGGCACGGTCCGTTCGGCTGGTACCGCAGGCGTCTCGCGCCGGTCGGTTCGTTCATCGTGGTGACGGAGCCTGTGGCGCCGGCGTTGCTGGCGCAAGTGTTTCCGAACCGGCGTGCGTACACCACCACGCGTTTGATGCACAACTACTTTCGCGTGACGCCGGATTCGCGACTTCTGTTCGGCGGCCGCGCGCGCTTCACGGCGTCCGAGAGGCCGTCCGATGCGAAGAGCGGTCGCATCCTGCAAGAAGGCCTCGCCGCGATGTTCCCAATGCTCGCGCATGCGCGCATCGACTATTGCTGGGGCGGTCTGGTGGACATGAGCGCCGATCGTCTGCCGCATGCCGGCCAGCACGACGGCATTTATTTTTCGATGGGCTACAGCGGCCACGGCACGCAGATGTCCACGCACATGGGCCAGGTGATGGCCGATGTGATGGACGGCCACGAAGACCAGAATCCGTGGCGCGAGTCCGAATGGCCCGCGATTCCCGGCCACACCGGCAAGCCCTGGTTCCTGCCGCTCGTGGGGACGTACTACCGCATCAAAGACATTTTTTATTGATCGTTTGTTGTTCGATTGGCAGTCAAAACCACGCAGCCACGCCTGCTTAACCTCGTTGCTCACCTCGCGGAGAAGTTCGATGAATAAGGAAAACTCGCAACATGGCGCTCTTGGACTCGGAAGCGAGTTGGAGCGATTGACTGCCAAAGGCGCGTCGCGGCGCGGCGTGCTGCGCGCAATGGCCGCCGCCGGCATGATGTCGGTCACCGGCGCCGGCTTGTTGACCGCCAGCGGCGCGGCGCTCGCGCAGGCCAAGCCGAAGCAGGGCGGCAAGATCCGTGTGGCGACGCAATCCGCTTCCGCGGCCGACACGCTCGACCCCGCGAAGGGTGCGCTCGGCACCGACTACGTCCGCGGCTTCATGTTCTACAACTGTCTGACCGAACTCGATGCGCATCTCGGCGCGAAGATGTCGCTGGCGACCTCGCTCGATACGAAAGACGCCACCGTGTGGGTCGTCAAGCTGCGCAACGGTGTGCAGTTCCACGACGGCAAAGCGCTCGCGCCGGCCGACGTGGTGTATTCGATCATGCGCCACAAGGATCCGGCCACCGCCTCGAAAGCGAAGACGCTGGCCGATCAGATCAAGGAAGTGAAGGCCACCGGCCCGAACGAAGTGACGATCACGCTGGAAGGCCCGAACGCCGATCTTCCGGTGATCCTCGCCACCTCGCATTTCCAGATCATCAAGGACGGCACCAAGGACTTCAAGACGGCGATCGGCACCGGTCCGTTCAAGGTCAAGGAATTTTCGCCGGGCGTGCGCACGGTCGGCGTGAGAAACGAGAAGTACTGGAAGCCGGGCATGCCGCACCTGGACGAGATCGAACTGATCGGCATTGGCGACGAATCGGCGCGCGTAAACGCGCTGCTCTCGGGCGACGTGCAACTGATCAACGCGGTGAGCCCGCGTTCGACCACCCAGATCAAGGGCGCGGGTGGTTTCTCCGTGCTGGAGACGAAAACCGGCCTGTACACCGACCTGGTTGTGCGCGACGAAGGCGGCATTACCGGCAACGACGATTTCCGGCGTGGCATGATGTATTTGCAAGACCGCGAGCAGATGCGCCGCGCGATCTTCCAGGGTTACGGCACGATCGGCAACGACCAGCCGATCGATCCGACCAACAAGTACTACCTGGCCGGCTTGCCGCAGCGCACCTTCGATCCGGACAAGGCGAAGTTCCATTTCCAGAAGGCGAAGGTCGGCAGCGCGCCGATCCAGATTTTTGCTTCGCCGGCGGCCGAAGGCTCGGTTGAAATGGCGATGTTCCTGCAGCAGGTCGCGCCGCAAGCCGGTCTGAATCTGCAAGTGTCGCGCGTGCCGGCCGACGGCTACTGGTCGAACCACTGGATGAAGCATCCGCTGGGTTTCGGCAATGTGAATGCGCGCCCGAGCGCCGACGTGATCTTCACGCAGTTCTTCAAGTCGGACGCGCCGTGGAACGAAGCGAACTGGAAAAGCCCGAAGTTCGACCAACTGCTGCTTCAGGCACGCGGCGAACCGGACGACGCCAAGCGCAAGAAGATCTACGGCGACATGCAGGTGCTGGTGCATGAAACGGGTGGTGTCGGCATTCCGCTGTTCCAGAGTTCGCTCGACGCCTACACGGACAAGCTCAAGGGTCTCGGCTCGATTCCGCTCGCCGGCCTGATGGGTTTCATGTTCGCGGAAAATGTCTGGCTCGAGGCCTGAGTCGGATCTGAAGGGCGGTTACGAAGGGTTTCCGGTCTGACGAACTGGAAAGTCACACCCTGCAACACGCGCGCCGCGTTTCGAGCGGCGCGCGGCTTCAACTGAAGAGGCGACTCTCGATGAAAGCACATGCGCAACGTCTCATCGCCGCGCGCCTCGGCCTCGCGCTACTCACGCTGCTGCTGGTGTCGGCAGTCGTGTTCGCCGTCACCGGGCTGCTTCCCGGCGACGCGGCCCAGCAGGCGCTCGGCCAGGCGGCGACCCCCGAAGCCGTTGCCGCCTTGCGGCATCAATTCGGCCTCGACCAGCCCGCGCTGCAACGCTACTGCGTGTGGCTTCTGCATGTGGTCAGCGGCAACTTCGGCACCTCGCTGTCGAACAATCTGCCGGTCAGCCAGCTGATCGCGACGCGGCTGCCCAACTCGCTCGCGCTGGCCGGCCTGACGGCAGTGGTCGCGGTGCCCGTGGCGCTCCTGATCGGCATTTCGTCGGCGATGTTCCGCGGCTCGCTGCTCGACCGCACGCTCAACGTGCTCACACTGTCGACCGTCGCGGTGCCGGAATTCCTCATCGCGACGATCGCCGTGCTGATCTTCGCCGTCAAACTGCGCTGGCTGCCGGCGCTGTCGTATCTGTCGGAAGTGCATTCGTTCGGCGCGCTGCTGCGCATCTACGCAATGCCGGTGATGACGCTGTGCTGCGTGCTGGTCGCGCAGATGGCGCGCATGACGCGCGCCGCGGTGCTCGATCAGCTCAATTCGTCGTACGTGGAAATGGCCTTGCTCAAGGGCGCCTCGCCGGTGCGCGTGGTGTGGCGGCACGTGCTGCCGAACACCATCGGCCCGATCGCCAACGCCGTGGCGCTGAGTCTGTCGTATCTGTTCGGCGGCGTGGTGATCGTCGAATCGATCTTCAACTATCCGGGCCTCGCGAGCCTGATGGTGGACGCCGTGACCAACCGCGACATGCCGCTCGTGCAGGGCTGCGTCATGGTGTTCTGCGCGGCGTATCTGGCGCTCGTGCTGATCGCCGACCTGTGTCAAATCGTATCCAACCCGAGGCTGCGTCGATGATGAGCCAACCTACCAATCCCCACCACATTCCCCACGCGGGCACGGAACTGTACGACGTGCGCCGCGACGAACTGGTCGTCGAGCCCGCGCCCGTGGAAGCGGTTGCGCTGAAACAGGGCGTGCTCAAACGCCTCGTCCACCGCTTCTCGGTACTCGGTCTGATCGGTCTGCTGATGGTAGCGTTCTGGCTGCTGGTCGCGTTCATCGGGCCGCTCGTCGCACCGTACAAAGGCGGCGCGCTGACCTCGACGGAAATTTTCGGCCGCTATAGCGCGGCGTATCCGCTCGGCACCGACTATCTCGGCCGCGACATGCTCAGCCGGATTCTCTACGGCGCGCGCTACACGGTCGGCCTGGCGCTCGCCGCGGCGGTGCTCGCGAGCGTGATCGGCACGTTCTTCGGCCTGCTCGCGGCGGTGTCGGGCCCCTGGGTCGATGAAATCCTGAGCCGTCTGTTCGACGCGCTGATTTCGATTCCGAGCAAGGTGCTCGCGCTCGTCGTGATCGCCGCGTTCGGCTCGTCGATCCCGATGCTGACCACAGTCGCCGCGCTGGCCTATATTCCCGGCGCGTTCCGGATTTCGCGCTCGCTCGCGGTGAACCTGATGGGCCTCGAATACGTGCAGGTGGCGAGAGCGCGCGGCGAAGGCATCTTCTATATCGCACGGGTCGAAGTGCTGCCCAACATGATTCACCCGATGCTCGCCGACTTCGGCCTGCGCTTCGTGTTCATCGTGCTGCTGCTGAGCGGGCTCTCTTTCCTCGGCCTTGGCGTGCAGCCGCCGAACGCCGATTGGGGTTCGCTCGTGCGCGAGAACATCGGCGGCCTGTCGGAGGGCGCGCCCGCCGTGCTGATGCCGGCCGTCGCGATTGCGACGCTGACCATCGGCATGAATCTGCTGATCGACAACCTGCGGCGTCGCGGCCGTAGCCACGGAGGTGCGTGATGGCTGAGCGGGACATGATCGAAGTGAGGGGCCTGAGAGTCGTCGCGGGTGCGGCGCCGGGGCCGGTGACAGAGATCGTCAAGGGTGTCGATTTCTCGGTGAAGAAGGGCGAAGTGCTCGCGCTGATCGGCGAGTCCGGCTCGGGCAAGACCACCATCGCGCTGTCGCTGCTCGGCTATGCGCGAGCCGGCTGTGCGATCAGCGGCGGGTCGGTGCGCATCGGCGAGGTCGACGTGTTGTCGCTCGACGCGAAAGGCCGCCGAGCGTTGCGCGCGCGCACCGTCGCGTATGTTGCGCAGAGCGCGGCGGCCGGCTTCAATCCGGCGCGCACGATCATGGATCAGGTCACCGAACCGGCGCTGCTGCATCACCTCATGACCAAAGAGGCGGCGTGCGCCAAAGCGATTGGCCTGTTCCGCTCGCTCGCGTTGCCCGCGCCGGAAACGATCGGCGAGCGCTATCCGCACCAGGTGTCCGGCGGTCAGTTGCAGCGCTTGATGGCGGCGATGGCGTTGATCACCGATCCGGCCGTCGTCGTGTTCGACGAGCCGACCACGGCGCTCGACGTCACCACGCAGATCGAAGTGCTCGCGGCCTTCAAGAAAGTGGTTCGCGAACTCGGCACCACGGCGGTCTACGTATCGCACGATCTGGCGGTGGTCGCGCAAATGGCGGACCGCATCGTCGTCCTGAACGGCGGCGCGGTGAAGGAAAACGGCGCGGTCGCGCAAGTGCTCGACGCTCCTGTGGATGCTTACACGCGCCAGTTGCTGGCCGCCACGCGCCGTCCGGAAGCGGTGCTGGAATTGCCGCCGACCCTGGGCAAGCACGTGCCGCCGCTGCTGGAGATTCGCGGGCTGTCCGCGGGTTATGGCCGCATCGACCGGTATGGCGCGCCCGCCGTGCGCGTGCTCGACGACGTCAGTCTGTCGATTCCACGCGGCAGCACGCTCGGCGTGATCGGCGAATCCGGCTCCGGCAAGACGACGCTCGCGCGCGTGGTGGCGGGTCTGGTCGACCGGGCGCGCGGCGAGGTGCTGTTCAACGGCGAGTCGCTGCCGGCGCAGCTCTCGCGCCGCACGCCGGAGCAATACCGGCAGATCCAGATCGTGTTTCAGAACGCCGACACGGCGTTGAACCCGAGCCACTCGATCGCTGACATCCTCGCCCGGCCGCTCGCGTTCTATCACCATCTGCGTGGCTCGGCGGCGAAGAAGCGCATGCTGGAACTGCTCGATCTGGTGAAACTGCCGGCCTCCATCGCCACGCGCACGCCGGCGGGGCTCTCGGGCGGCCAGAAGCAGCGTGTGAATCTGGCGCGCGCGCTCGCCGCCAATCCCGCGTTGATTCTGTGCGACGAAGTGACTTCCGCGCTCGACACGGTGGTCGGCGCGGCGATCCTCGATCTGCTCGGCGAATTGCGACGCGAACTGGGCGTGTCGTACATGTTCATCAGCCACGATATTTCAACGGTCCGCGCCATCTGCGATGAAGTGATCGTGCTGTATGCGGGGCATCGCGTGGAAGCGGGGCAGCGAGATGTGCTCGCCGCGCCGCCGTATCACCCGTACACGGGCTTGCTGGTGGATTCGGTGCCGGCGCTCAAACCCGGCTGGCTCGACGCGCGCCGCGAGATCGTCGCCACCGCTTTGCCGGCGATGGGCGAAAGCGCCGATATTGCCGAGCTGTGTTCGTTTCGCGCGCGCTGTCCTGTACGTATCGACGGCAAGTGCAACGTGACACCGCCCTCGATGAAGCGGCTGCCCTCGGGCGCGGAGATTCTGTGCCACCATCCGGCCGCCGAACTGAACCGTTTGCAGAGCGTAGAGGCGACCCCGGCATGAGCGGACGATTTGTGCGCGTCGCGGAAGCCGGCCGCAAGACCTTTCCGATTACCGTGGACGGCGTGGTGCGCGAAGCCGCCGAAGGCGACACGCTGATGGTCTCATTACTCACCGGCACGCGCACGTTGCGCGATTCCGAATTCGGCGACGGCCGGCGCGCGGGCTTCTGCCTGATGGGCGCCTGCCAGGACTGCTGGGTGTGGACCGCGCAAGGCGAGCGCGTGCGGGCTTGCAGCACGCCGGCCACACCCGGCATGTCGATCGTCACGAAACTCGCGGATGCCGGGGAGGGTGTATGGCCCCGCGTGTAGTGATCATCGGGGCCGGGCCGGCGGGTGTGCGCGCGGCGCAGGCGCTAGTCGAAGCGGGCCTGCGGCCTGTCGTTATCGACGAATCGCGGCGCGACGGCGGACAGATTTATCGGCGTCAGCCGGAAGGCTTTTCGCGCAGCTATGACACGCTCTATGGCACGGAGGCCGCGCGTGCCGCGTCGCTGCATCAGAGCTTCGATACGCTGAAAAGCAGGATCGACTATCTGCCGGAAACGCTGGTCTGGAATATCTCGTCGAACACCGTGCATCTGGTGAGCGGCACGCGTTACCGCACGCTCGTATTCGATGCGCTGATCGTCTGCAGCGGCGCGACGGACCGGCTGATGCCCGTCAAGGGCTGGCATCATGCAGGCACTTATAGCCTCGGCGGCGCGCAGGTCGCGCTGAAGTCGCAAGGCTGCGCGATCGGCTCGCGCATCGTGATGATGGGCAGCGGGCCGCTGCTGTACCTCGTGGCCGCGCAGTACGTGAAGGCGGGCGCGCAGGTGGCGGCGGTGCTCGATACTTCGACGTTCATGCAGCGCGTGGCCGCGTTGCCGCGTCTGCTGGCGATTCCCGCCGCGCTCAGAAAAGGTATTGCGTTGACGCGCGTGATCGCCGACGCGCGCGTGCCGGTTCATCGCGGCGTGCAGCCGCTCGAAATCAAAGGCACGCCGCAAGATGGCGTGAGCGCGGTCGAGGTCGCGCTACCCAATGGCAAGCGCCTCGAACTGGCATGCGATGCGGTTGCGCTCGGCTACCACCTGCGCCCCGAGACGCAACTCGCGGACCTCGCGGGTTGCCGCTTCGTGTTCGACGACAACGCCCAGCAGTGGCTGCCGCAAATCGATGCCGACGGCCGCAGCAGCATCAAGGGCGTCTACCTGGCGGGCGACGGCGCGAGAGTGCGCGGTGCCGACGCGGCGGAACGCTCGGGCCGTCTCGCGGCGCTCGCGGCGATGCAGGATCACGGCATGCCGGTCAACGGCGTGGAGCGCTTGCGCGCCGAACTCGCGCGCTTCACGCGGTTTGCCGCGGGCTTGCGCGAAGCTTTCCCGTGGCCGGCGAAGTTCGCCGCGTCGCTGCCGGACGAGACGATCGTCTGCCGATGCGAAGCGATTACCGCGGGCGAATTGCGCCGCGTGGTCCGCGCGAGCGGCGCGAAGGAAGCCAATCGCGCGAAGGCGTTTTCGCGCGTCGGCATGGGCCGTTGCCAGGGGCGTTATTGCGGCCACGCCGGCGCGGAGATCATCGCGGCGGCGGCGTGCGTGCCGTTATCGTCAGTGGGACGGCTGCGCGGCCAGGCGCCGGTCAAACCGCTGCCCGTGGCGCTGACCGAAGAGGCGATCGACGAAACGAGCAGCGAGGTGAGCCAATGAGCGCGACGACTCGCAACGAAGCCGATGTGATCGTGATCGGCGGCGGCATCATGGGGACGACGACGGCGTTCTTCCTGCGTCAGCGCAATCGCTCGGTGATTCTGCTCGAACGCGGACTCACCGGCCAGCAGGCAAGCGGCGTGAACTTCGGCGGCATTCGCCGGCAGGGCCGCGCGCTGCCGCAACTGGCCATGGCCAACCGCGCGCTGCGCACGTGGCAGCGCTCGGCGGAACTGCTCGGCGAGGACATCGAGTTTCTGCCTTCGGGCCACACGCGCGTGTGCTACCACCAGAAGGATGTCGAGAATTTCGATCAGTATGCAATCGACGCGCGCGCCTACGGACTCGAACTCGAAGTGCTGCATGGCGACGCCATGTTCAGGCGCTTTCCGTTTCTCGGCCGCGAAGTGCTGGCGGCCTCGATCTCGCCGCTCGACGGCCATGCCAATCCGCGCCTCGCCGCGCCCGCGTTCGGTCGCGCGGCTGCGCGGCTCGGCGCACAGGTGATCGAGGACACGGAGATCGTTCGCGTGGAAAAGGATGGTGGCCGGTTTCGCGTGGAAAGCGCGCGTGGCGACGTCTACTGGGCAGCGCAGCTCGTGATCTGCGCCGGCGCGTGGGCGAGCCGCCTGACCGAACAGTTCGGCGAATCCGTGCCGCTGACCGCGCGGGGGCCGCAAATGTGCGTGACCGAGCCGGTGCCGTACGTATTCAAATCGTCGATGGGCGTGTTCACGTCGATCAAGGAAGAGAGCATCTACTTCCGCCAGATTCCGCGCGGCAACATCATCGTTGGCGGCGGTCCTGCTGGTCCGGCCGACGCCGTGACGCGCCGCGCCTCCGTGTTGCCCATCAACACCGTGCGGCAACTGGCGCAAATGCGCCGGCTCGTGCCCGCGTTGGCGCCGCTGCATGTGATTCGTGTCTGGAGCGGCGTGGAAAGCTATCTGCCCGACAGCGAGCCAGTGATCGGTCCGAGCGGCCAGGTCGACGGCCTTTACTACGCGTTCGGCTTCAGCGGCTCGGGCTTTCAGATCGGTCCGGGCGTCGGCGAGACGCTCGCGGAACTGGTCGATACGGGCAGCACGGCGATTCCTCTCGACCCGTTTTCCATTCGGCGTTTCGCGAAACAACCGGCGGCCCGCTCGACTATCGTGACGTCATGAAACAGTCCATCAGCGTCAACGCGGCCCGCGCGTTCATCGAAGCCCATTTCGACGAACCGGTGACGCTCGCCCAACTCGCCGCGCTCTCCGCGCTCAGCGTGTCGCGCTTCGCCACGGTGTTCCGGCAGCAATATGGATCGTCGCCATACCGCTATCTGTGCGGCCTGCGGATTCAACGCGCGCAGACGCTGTTGCTCGAAGGCGTGCCGGGATCGGTCGTCGCCACGGAAGTCGGCTTCTTCGACCAAAGCCATTTCGGCCGCCATTTCAAGCGATGCTGCGGCATGACGCCCAGCATGTTCATCGCGCGCGCCGCTGCCGGCAGCAACGCGATCACGAGCGCCGGCACTGCGGCGATCAGCGCCGTGCGGCCGGCGCGGCATGGTAGCGCGGGAGGCGTCGGCGCCACGCCTACTGCGCCGCGTTCAGCTTCCGCCATAACGTCGTCTTGCTGATGCCGAGCGCCTCGCAGACGGCGTCGCGATCGCCTTCGTGCGCGGCGAGCGCGGCGCGGATTTCGTCGGCTTCCACGTGACGGCTGCGTTCGCGTAGCGATAGCGCGGCTTTCCTCGCGCGCGCGTGGGGCTCGACGATTTCCGGCGCGAGCGTGCGCAACATATCGCGGGTGAAAGCGGATTCGGTGGCGTCCGCGTTGGTATCTTCAGGGACCGCGTCGGCGAGTTCCACGGCGATCCGTTCAATCACGTTCTGCAGTTCGCGCACGTTGCCGGGCCACGCGTAACGCTTGAGCGGCTCGTCGAGTGGGGCGAGCACGCGTTCGGCGGCAGCCGCGTCCGGCACACGCGCCGCGAGCCTCGGTTCACGCGCCACGGCTTGCAGCAGCAGTTGGGCGGCGAGCGGCAGCAGGTCGGTCGGCCGCTCGCGCAGCGGCGGCAATGCGATGCTGAGAATGTTGAGGCGGTAGTAGAGGTCGGCCCGAAAGCTGCCCGCTTCGATGCCCTCGGTCAAGCCGCGATGCGTCGCCGCGACCACGCGAATATCGACCCGCGTCGGCTCCGTCGAGCCGAGCCGCACGACTTCGCGTTCCTGGAGCACGCGCAACAGCCGGCTTTGCAGCGACAGCGGCATCTCGCCGATTTCATCCAGAAACAGCGTGCCGCGGTGCGCCACTTCGATCAGCCCCGCCTTGCCGCCCTTGCGCGCGCCGGTGAATGCGCCTTCTTCGTAGCCGAACAACTCGCTTTCCAGCAGCGCCTCGGGAAACGCGCCGCAATTGATTGCGACGAACGCGAAGTCGCGCCGCGCGCTCAACTGATGCATGCTCTGCGCGACCATCTCCTTACCCGTGCCGCTTTCGCCGAGAATCAATACGGTGGCATCCGAGCGCGCATAGCGCTTGACGAGCGTACGCACCCGTTCCATCGATTCGGACGCGCCGACGATATCGTCGAGCCGGTAACGCGCGCTGAACTGCTGCACGCGCTGGCGCGAGCGCAGCGTCCGGTCGAGCCGTTCGACCGCGCGCGATTCCTGAAACGTCAGCACGGTGCCCGCCGCCGAGCCGCTGCTCGCCAGCGGCCCGCGATGCACGACATAGCTCACGCCGCGCACCGTGCAGAACCCGTCGCCGTCCGCGTCCGGCAGACTGCCTGCGAGATCGGGCGCGAGTTCGAGCAGCACGCGGCCCACGGCGTGTGCCGCGTCGAGGCCGAGCACGCTCGCGAGGCGCTGGTTCATCGCTTCGACGCGGCCTTGCGCGTCGAGCGCGACGACGCCGTCGCGCAGATGCTGCAACAGATTGTCGAGCCGCTGACGTCGAACCGTTTCGCGGCGCGTGGCCTGGGCGACTTCGAGCGCGGTGTCGAAGGCCGCGCGCACGGAAGCGCGCGAGTAGAGAAACACCGCGCCCATGCCGGCATTCGCGGCGAGATCCGTGACGAGTCCGGGGCCGACCACCACCTCGATGCCGCGATCGCGCAGATCGAGCACGAGGCTTTCCGCATCCTGCGCCGATTGATAGGAAGCGAACGTGATGTCGAGTGCGAAAGCGGCCGTGAAACGTCGCACTTCGTCGGGTGTGTCGCCGTGCGTGACGAGCGCGACCTTCGCGCCGTCGCGGCGCGCGCGCGCGAGCGCGTGCATCACGTCGAAACCGGTCGGGCCGATCAGCACGACCGGCACCGACACGCGCGTCTTCAGATACGCGCCGTTCGAGCCGCCGGCAATCACGACATCCGGACGACCCGCGCCCGCGGCCTCGACTTCGTGCACGGCGTCTTCGAAGCCGTGCGAGACGATGCGCAGGTCCGCGCGCTCCACGTATTCGCCGGCGATATCGAAAAACAGATCGCGCAGGCGGCTGATGCTGAGCGCCCAGATGCGGGGGCGCTGGGCGGGTTCGAAAAGAGGTGTGCTCAAGGCGGGGCGGCTCACGGCGGTGCTAGGAAAGTCCACCCATTATGCGCGCATCCATTTCCAATCTGAAATTAACGTTTCATTTCTGAAATCGGATCGAGGCGGGCGCGGACGGCAGTCCTTTTTTAAATCAGGCACTTAGCGCGCGTGCGCGTGGCTGGCCCGTTCTTTGCGTTTTGGGATGCGGTCCAACATATCCCCCATGCATCTGGAGACGAAGTCATGAGCGAAGCAGATAACAGTACGCCGAACACAGGCGCGTTCAAACCGAAGAAATCGGTCGCCCTGTCCGGCGTGACGGCGGGCAATACCGCCCTCTGCACGGTCGGCAAGACCGGCAACGACCTGCACTACCGCGGCTACGACATTCTCGATATTGCGGGCGCCTGCGAATTCGAAGAGATCGCGTACCTGCTGGTCCACGAAAAGCTGCCGACCCAGGCCGAACTCACCGCCTACAAAACCAGGCTGAAGGCGCTGCGCGGCCTGCCCGCGAACGTCAAGGCCGCGCTTGAATGGATCCCGGCCGCAGCACACCCGATGGACGTGATGCGCACCGGCGTGTCGGTGCTGGGCACCGTGCTGCCGGAGAAAGACGATCACAACCTGCCGGGCGCGCGCGACATCGCCGACAAGCTGATGGCCTCGCTCGGTTCGATGCTGCTCTACTGGTACCACTAC
>NZ_JARESR010000028.1:0-111000 GCF_046028015.1 Paraburkholderia sp. RL17-383-BIF-A
GAAACGCTCGTAGCGCTTTTCGGTGGAGCGTTCTTCACCGCTCACCTCGGTCACGCGCGCCGCCGGCGGCCCGTGACGCAGCCACGACAACATGCGGTCGACCTGGTTGGCCGAGCCCTGCAACATGGCTTCGACGGAACCGTCGTCGAGATTCGCCACCCATCCTTTGATTCCAAGCGCGTGGGCCTGCCGCACGGTCGCGTGGCGAAAACCGACGCCCTGCACGGTGCCGCGTACGCGCACATAGTAAGTTTCGATCCGCTGATCCAGATCCGGGGCCATGCCGTCTTCTCCTCTGTCAACCGGAGTGAGCGCTTCAGCTCCCATGCAAAGCACTGACTCCGATCCGATGCACACATTCTTTCAAGCCGGCATTCTAGTCGCGTCGCGGCGAGCTTGCTCGGCAATGCGCGCGTCCCGCCGACCCGTTTGAGGCCGTTCGCGCGACATGCAACACGCGCGCCACGTACAATCCGTCGACTGTCACGCAGGAAATGGAAACAGAATGACCGAACAGAATCGCGATCTCGTGCTCGTGACCGGCGCCTCCGGCTTCGTTGGCTCGTCGGTGGCGCGCATCGCGCAACAGAAAGGTTTCAAGGTGCGCGTGCTGGTGCGCGCGACCAGTCCGCGTCAGAACGTCGAGTCGCTGGACGCGGAAATCGTGGTGGGCGACATGCGCGACGAAGCGTCGATGCGCAACGCACTGCGCGGCGTGCGCTATCTGCTGCATGTGGCCGCCGACTATCGCCTATGGGCGCCGGACCCGAGCGAGATCGAGCGCTCGAACCTGGAAGGCACCGAGGCGACCATGCGCGCGGCGCTGAAGGAAGGTGTCGAGCGGATTGTCTACACGAGCAGTGTGGCGACGCTGAAAGTGACCAGTTCCGGCCAGTCCGCCGATGAAACCTCGCCGCTCAAAGCCGACCAGGCTATCGGCGTCTACAAGCGCAGCAAGGTGCTCGCCGAACGCGCGGTGGAACGAATGATCGCCGAAGACGGTTTGCCCGCGGTGATCGTCAATCCGTCCACGCCGATCGGTCCGCGCGACGTCAAACCGACGCCGACCGGACGCATCATCGTGGAAGCGGCGCTCGGCAAGATTCCCGCGTTCGTCGACACAGGACTTAACCTCGTCCACGTGGACGATGTCGCGGCCGGCCATTTCCTCGCGCTCGAACGCGGCAAGATCGGCGAGCGCTATATTCTCGGCGGCGAAAATCTGCCCCTTCAACAGATGCTCGCGGATATCGCGGCGCTGACCGGCCGCAAGGCGCCGACGCTCAGCCTGCCGCGCTGGCCGCTTTATCCGCTGGCCATGGGCGCGGAGGCAGTCGCCAAGATCACGAAACGCGAACCGTTCGTGACCGTCGACGGCTTGAAAATGTCGAAGAACAAGATGTATTTCACATCGGCGAAAGCGGAGCGCGAACTCGGCTACCGTGCCCGGCCCTATCGCGAGGGTCTGAGCGATGCCCTCGACTGGTTCCGGCAAGCCGGCTATCTGAAGGCCTGAGTGTGCCTGAACACGCGGCGCGCACCGGACGATCCGGCGCGGCCGCAAGCATTTTGTTACAACGTCACCGTGTTAGCGAAAGGTAAAAGCCTACGCGCAGCAGGTAAAATCGTGGGTCTTACCAGAGAAACCTCGCATGAATCTTCACGAACAGCTCGGCGCGCTGGAAGTGGGCGTCGATCAGCTCATTCAGGCTGTCGTGGCCCCGCAGGCCGAAAACATCCCCGAGACACCCGCAGACACCACTGCGCCGCAGGCGCCGGTGGAGCAGGTCGCGTCCGAATCCAGGGCTGAAGCGGTTGCGGCCGACACTGAGGCGGCCGTAGTCGAAGACAAGGCGCCGGCCCCGCAGGTTCAGCCCACGCTCGAAATCAATCGCCCCGCGCAGAACGAGATCACCATGACGATCGGCGGCCAGACGGTCGCGCTGCGCGCGGAGCAGATCGGCCAACTGATCGAAGAGTTGTCGAACGCGCGTGCTTCAATGACGCCGGAACCGCCGCCGGGTATTCCGCCGGGCTGGCGCTTCGTGTCCACGAAGAATCCGGTCATGGCAGTGCAGAAGCAGTCGAACGGCGACCGTCTGCTGGTCATGCGCCATACCGGGCACGGCTGGGTTCCGTTCACGTTTTCGCCGGACATGGTGATTCAGCTCTACATGATGCTTACCAAAGGCTGATGCAAAAAAAGCGGCGCCCGAGAGCGCCGCTTTTGCATTCCACCTGCGTCTGACCGCTGTTTCAGCGCTCCTGCACCGGCGCCTGAACACGCGCCTTCCACTGCCCACCCTTGCCACGCCAGTAGCGCACCGCCGACGCGAACGTCGCGCCGACATAGAACAACGCGACCAGCGGCAAAAACGGCGCCCACAGCGGCGAGCGGCGATAGTAGCTGAGCATCGGCGCATAAGCGCAGCACATGGCCGCCCATGCGAGCCACGCGGGCCAGCCCGTCGGGCCGAGGACCAGTGCGGCTACCGGCGGCATCAGGTAAATGATCGTCATGCCGACCAGCGTGCCTGCCAGCAGCAACGGCGAGTAATGCAGTTGAGTGAAGGCCGTGCGCGCGATCATGTTCCAGATCTCACGCCAGTTGTCGTACGGACGCAGCGACACGCTGCGCGCCGCCACGTCCAGCCGGATCGGATGACGCCCCGTGCCGCGATGCTTGATGCGCGCGGCGAGGCTGCAGTCGTCGATCAGCTCGGCGCGGATCGACTCGATGCCGCCCGCTTCTTCCAACGCGCTCCGGCGCACCAGCATGCAGCCGCCCGCGGCCGCAGCCGTACGATTGCGCGGGTTGTTGACCCATGAGAACGGATACAGCTTGGCAAAGAAGAAGACGAAAGCGGGAATCAGCGCCTTTTCCCAGAACGAATCGCAGCGCAGGCGCACCATCAGCGAGACGAGGTCGCGCTGTTCCGCGTCAGCACGTGCGACGAGTTGCGCGACCGCGTCGGCGGGATGGCCGATGTCGGCGTCGGTAAGCAAAAGAAAGTCCGCGGGCAAGCCGAGCGTGCGCACCGCCTCGATGCCTTGCGACTGCGCCCACACCTTGCCGGACCAGCCCGGCGGCAGCGGCTTCGCGCTCAGCACGGTCAGGCGATCCGGGCACTGCAACTGCAACGCGGCCGCGCGAGCTGCATCGGCGGTGCCGTCGTTGCTGTGGTCGTCCACGACGATCACGTGGAATTCGCCCGGATAGTCCTGCTGAAGCAGGGTGGTGACCGCTTCGGCGATCACGTCGACTTCATTGCGGGCCGGCACCACGGCGGCGACCGCCGGCCACGAAGCGCGCGGCGCGATGGTGAGCGGCGCGGCGGGACGCGCGCGCCAGAAACCGCCGCGTGCGAACAGCAACACGCACCAGATCAGCAGGGAAAGACACGAAAGAAGAAACAGAACCACCGCCATTAAACATTACCCTCGATTGAACGCGCTGCCATACCGACACGCCGCGACAGCCACATCACCACAGTGCGGGCCGCGACAACGCACCAGTCAAATGTATTGAGCACCGGCGGCTCGCGAAACACGTCGTAGCCCGCCGTCTCGATTTTGTCGAGAAAGCGCAGCCCGCCATGAACGGCCCCGCATAACTCGATTCCCAGACGCCCGGGAATGCGCAACGCGAGCGGCGCGCCGCGCACCAGCATGTCCCGGACGAAACACACTTCGTGTGCCATGAGCGCCCGCCAGTCCTGATCGGCAACCCCGTTGGCGATGTGCGCCTCGCTCACGTTGAAGCGCCGCAGGTCCGCCAGCGGCAGATACACGCGGTCCTTTTTCCAGTCGGCGGAGACGTCGAGCCAGAAACTGATCAATTGCGACGCCGTGCAGATCGCGTCGGCGTCGGCGAGATTTTCCGGCGTGGCCGCGCCGATCAGATGCAGCATCAGATGCCCGAGCGGGTTCGCCGAGTGGCGGCAATAATCCAGCAGCGCGGCCCGGTCGGCGTACCGGCTGGTGTCGATGTCCTGAGCGCACGCGTGGAGCAGATCGTAGAACGGCGCGAGCGGTAGTTTATACTGCGCCACAACACCGGCCAGCTTGCCGAACAGCAGTGGATGAACCGGCGCCGCGCGCCGCTGTGCGACCGCGTCGAGACCGGCGCGGAAGTCGGCGAGACGGGCGTGCCGTTCGGCCGCGCTCCAGTCGCCTTCGTCGGCAATGTCGCCCGCCGTGCGGACCACCTGATAGATGATTCCGATAGGCGTGCGCAGCGCTTTTGGCAGCAACACGCTCGCGACCGGAATATCTTCGTATTGATCGACGTCCATCCAGCGAGCCTCGAAACCCTTTTGTAATGTGGGCGCCGGGGCGCCGCAGGACTACGTAGTTTAAGGGTTCCGTTAAACCGCTGCAGCGTGTAATGATTGCCGCATCCGCACTGGCATGGGCCGGCTTGCGGCTTCAACCGTGGGTCCGCCGCTGCGGCGGCCGCCCAACACCGGCCGGGCGCCGCCAAAGCAAAGCCGGCCTGATAGCGTTAGAATGCGCGTTTGGTTTTGCTGTACCGGCAAGCGCCGGGCTCAAGACGTCAACTAAATTAGATGATCGCGGCGATAAAGTCAGATTTACCGACTTCTTCGAACCCGCGTCAGTCGGAGTTCGCCAACTTATGCGAGTCATCCTTGCTCAACCCCGCGGCTTTTGTGCGGGCGTTGTACGTGCAATCGAGATCGTCGACCGCGCGTTACAACAACACGGCGCACCCGTGTATGTCCGCCACGAGATCGTTCACAATCGCCACGTGGTCGACAATCTGCGCCAGAAAGGCGCGCGCTTCGTCGAAGAGCTCGACGAAGTGCCGCAAGGCGCCGTGGCGATTTTCAGCGCCCACGGCGTTGCCCAAACCGTCGAGCGTGACGCCGAAGCGCGCGGTCTCGACGTGCTCGACGCAACCTGCCCGCTGGTCACCAAAGTGCATGTGCAGGGTCGCCAATATGTCGGCGCCGGCCGCACGCTGATCCTGATCGGCCACGCCGGTCATCCGGAAGTGGAAGGCACGATCGGCCAGATTCCGGGCAAAGTGCTGCTGGTGCAGAGCGAGGCCGAGGTCGAAACGCTGGACCTGCCGCTCGACACGCCGCTCGCCTATGTCACGCAAACCACGCTGTCGGTGGACGATACGCGTGGCATCATCGACGCCCTGATGAACCGTTTCTCCGACATCGTCGGTCCGGATACGCGCGACATCTGCTATGCCACCCAAAACCGCCAGGCGGCGGTGCGCGAGTTGAGCAAAGAGGTGGAGGTGCTGCTGGTGGTGGGCGCAACCAATAGTTCGAACTCGAACCGGCTGCGCGAGATCGGCAGCGAAAGCGGCGTGGCGAGTTATCTCGTCGCCGACGGTTCGGAAGTGAAGCCGGAATGGTTTGCGAACGTGCAGACCGTCGGCATCACGGCCGGTGCTTCGGCGCCGGAAGAGATGGTGAAGAACGTAATCGATGCGCTGAGCGCATTGGGGCCTGTCGATGTCACGACGATGGCGGGCCGTGAAGAGAAAGTCGAATTCAAGTTGCCATCGAAACTGATGCAACCACTCGCCGCACGCGAAGTTTAAGGAGGACCTTTTGTCTATTCCGCTGCTACAGAAAGTCCGGGTCGGCGCATACATCATGCGTCAGCATCTCTCCGGCAATAAACGCTATCCGCTCGCCCTGATGCTGGAGCCCCTGTTCCGCTGCAACCTCGCCTGCAATGGCTGCGGCAAGATCGACTATCCGGATCCCATCCTGAATCAGCGCCTGTCGCTGGAAGAATGCCTCGGCGCCGTCGACGAGTGCGGCGCACCGGTGGTGTCGATCGCAGGCGGCGAACCGCTGCTGCACAAGGAAATGCCGCAGATCGTGAAGGGCATCATCGCGCGCAAGAAGTTCGTGTACCTGTGCACGAACGCGCTGCTGATGGAAAAGAAGATGGACGACTACGAGCCGAATCCGTACTTCGTGTGGTCGGTTCACCTCGACGGCGATCAGCAGGCGCACGATCACTCGGTGTCGCAGGAAGGCGTGTACGACAAGGCTGTCGCCGCCATCAAGGAAGCAAAGCGCCGTGGTTTCCGCGTGAACATCAACTGCACGTTGTTCAACGACGCCGTGCCGGAACGGGTTGCCGCATTCTTCGACACGCTGGGCCCGATGGGCGTGGACGGTATCACTGTCTCGCCGGGTTACGCGTATGAGCGCGCGCCGGATCAGCAGCACTTCCTGAACCGCGACAAGACCAAGCAACTGTTCCGCGAGATTTTCAAGCGCGGCAACAATGGCAAGAACTGGTCGTTCAGCCAGTCGGGCATGTTCCTCGACTTCCTGGCCGGCAATCAGACGTACGAGTGCACGCCGTGGGGCAACCCGGCACGTACCGTGTTCGGCTGGCAAAAGCCGTGCTATCTGGTCGGCGAAGGTTACGTAAAGACCTTCAAGGAACTGATGGAAACCACGGAGTGGGAAAAATACGGCACGGGTAACTACGAGAAGTGCGCTGACTGCATGGTTCACTGCGGTTTCGAAGCGACCGCCGTGATGGATACGGTGGCGCATCCGCTGAAGGCGCTGAAGGTCAGCCTGCGCGGACCGAAGACGTCGGGCGCTTTCACGAAGGATATTCCTCTGGATAAGCAACGTCCGGCCGAGTATGTCTTCTCCCGCCATGTCGAGATCAAGCTCGAAGAGATCAAGGTTTCCGGCAAGGGCAAGAAAGTGCAGACGGCTACAGCAGCACACTAAGCGGCCGGTGGCGGCAGTTTCGCGCCACCTGTGATCGCGAATTCAAAAAAAAGCGCGGTGGTTTGATAGCCACCGCGCTTTTTTTACGCCCATACCACTTGCCTTGCGCCGCTTACCTCGTGCGTCATGCCTCACGAGGCAGTCAACCGTCACCCCGCGCTGCGCGCGTTGTGCGCGGTCAGAAACTTGATCAGCCCGTCTATGCCGCCTTTGGCAATCTGATCGGCGAATTGCGTCTGGTACACCTGGATCAGCCAGGCGCCCATCATGTTGATGTCGTAGACCTTCCAGCCAGCGGGATCTTTGGTCATGCGATAGTCGATCGCGTCGTCGCCGCCATTGCTGAGCACGTGCGATTGCACAACGACGTCTTTGGCTCCCGCCGGCACGGTGATCGGCAGGAAATTGAACTTCACGTCCTGATCACGCAGTTGCGAGAGCGACGCAGCATAAGTGCGCGTGAGCAGCAGCGTAAACTGCTCGTAGAGTTGCTTCTGCTGTTCGGGCGTCGCGGTGCTCCACGCCTTGCCCACCGCGATTCGCGTGGTGCGTTGAAAGTCGGTGGCCGGCAGGAAGCGCGACTGGACGAGTTGGGTGATCTTCCCCATGTCGCCGCCGCGCGCCTGCGGGTCAGCCTTCATGGCGGCCACCGTGCCCTCGACGGCACTTTTTACCACCGCATCGGGTGCGCTTTGCGCATAGGCCGCGGTGGAGACGACGGCCGCGGCCAGAAAAGCAGACAGATAACGTTTCATACGCTCGACAGAACCTGAAAGAAGAAAGCGCCGCCGGGCTCGCGAGCACGCGGCGTAAGCAGGATAGACCAGTATACCGACATTGCGTTCCCGCCCCAAAGCACCCGCCGGGAGCCGTACTTGCTAGCGAACACGAGCCTGATCGCTCCGGCTCTGTATACTTGTGCACTTTCGTCAAAAACAACACCCGTGATAAGGCCAAGTTCGCCTACATGCTGAAGTCATCTATTGTCCGTCTCGTCGCCTATTCAGTGCGTCATCCACTGCGGATCGTCGCGGTGTCGTTCGTGCTCGCCGTTTTGAGCGGCTTCTACGTTGCTCATAACTTCAAGATCAACACGGACATCAGCCGTCTCATCGAGACCGACAAGGAATGGTCGGCGCTCGACCACGCCATGGACAAGGCCTTTCCCGATCGCGGCGAAACCGTGCTGGTGGTCGTCGAAGCGCGCGCGCCGGAATTCGCCGACGCCGCCGCGCAGGCTCTGACCGCCGCGCTCAAGGCCGATTCCAAGGAGTTCGTGGCGGTTTCGCAGCCGGCCGGCGGCGCTTTCTTCGAACATAACGGCCTGCTGTTTCCGTCAACCGACGAGGTGATGTCGACCACCTCGCAACTCGTCCAGTCGCGCCCGCTGGTCAACGCCCTCGCGCACGATCCGGGCCTGACCGGCCTCGCCGGCACGCTCACCACGAGCCTGTTGCTGCCGCTTCAGATCGGTCAGGTAAAGCTCGGCGACATGAGCCATCTGCTGACGCAAAGCGCGACCACGCTCGACCGTGTGCTGGCCGGCCAGCCGGCCGCCTTCTCGTGGCGCGCGCTGGTCGACAAGAGCGCGGCCACCGATCCGGCGCGCGCCTTCGTGGTGGTGCAACCGGTCGTGAATTACGACGCACTGGAGCCGGGCGCAACGGCGTCGAAGTCGATCCGCGACACCGCCGCCGCGCTGCACCTCGACGCGCGCTACGGCGCTACGGTTCGTCTGACCGGCGAACAGCCGCTCGCTGACGAAGAATTCGCTTCGGTCCAGGACGGCGCGGTGCTCAACGGCATCGGCACCTTTATCGTCGTGCTGATCATTTTGTGGCTGGCGCTGCGCTCGGGCCGCATGATCATCGCCGTGTTCATCACGCTGTTCGTCGGGCTTGCCATTACCGCGGCGCTCGGCCTGCTGATGGTCGGCGCGCTCAATATGATTTCGGTCGCCTTCATGGTGCTGTTCGTCGGGCTCGGCGTCGATTTCGGTGTGCAGTTCGGCGTCAAGTATCGCGAGGAACGGAATCGCGACGACCGCCTGTCCGCCGCCCTCATGCATACGTCCCACAGCATTGGCGTGCCGCTCACGCTCGCGGCGGTGGCCGTTGCGCTGAGCTTCTTCTCGTTCCTGCCGACGGCTTACCGCGGCGTGTCCGAGTTGGGCGAAATCGCGGGCGTCGGCATGTTCGTCGCGTACTTCACCAACATGACGCTGCTGCCGGCCCTGCTGAAGCTCTTCAATCCGCCGGGCGAAGCCGCTTCGCCGGGCTTCAAGCAACTCGCGCCCGTCGACGACTTCCTCGATCGCCATCGCAAGCCTGTGCTGATCGGCACGCTGATCGTCGTGATCGGCGCCACGCCGTTGCTTACGCATTTGCGCTTCGACTTCAATCCGCTTCATCTGAAGGATCCGCACACGGAGTCGATGGCGACGCTGTTGTCGCTGAAGGATTCCCCGGAAGCCGCGGTCAACAACGTGCATGTGCTGGCGCCCTCGCTCGCCGACGCCGACCGCATGGCCACGCGTCTGCGCGCGTTGCCGGAAGTGGGCCGCGTCAACACGCTCGACACCTTCGTTCCCGCCGACCAGCAGCAGAAGCTGATGCTGATTGCGAGCGCCGCGCAGCAACTGTTGCCCGCGCTGCAGCAACAGCCCGCGCAGCAGGCAACGGACGCGGTGCGCGTCGCCGCGCTCAAGCGCGCGTCGAACCAGCTCTCGCTCGCCGCCGACGATCACCCAGGCCCAGGCGCCGCCGAAGCCAAGCATCTATCGGCCACACTACAGAAGCTGGCCGCCGCCGATGCCGCCACGCGCGACCGCGCCGAAACCGCGATGTCCGGTACCCTGCGCATCGCGCTGAGCCAACTGGCCAACTTGCTGCAGCCAACTGAAATCACCCGCGAGAACCTGCCCAAGGAAATCTCCGCAGGCTGGGTATCCAAGGACGGCCGCGCGCTCGTCGACATCTCACCGAAGGTGAAGCCCGGCACCGATCCGAACGACGACGCCATGCTCGCCCGCTTCGCCCATGCGGTGAAGAAGGCGGAGCCAGGCGCGATCGGCGGGCCGATTTCGATCCTCCATTCGGCCGACACCATCATCAAGGCGTTCCTGCAGGCCGCCGCGTACGCGCTCGCGTCGATTGCGATCCTGCTGTGGATCGCACTGCGGCGCGTCAGCGACATGTTGCGCACGCTGGTGCCGCTGCTGGTCTCTGCGCTCGTGACGCTCGAACTGTGCGTGGTATTCGGCATGCCGCTGAACTTCGCGAATATCATCGCGCTGCCGCTGATGCTCGGGGTCGGCGTGGCGTTCAAGATTTACTTCGTGATGGCGTGGCGCCATGGTCAAACCAGCCTCCTGCAGTCGAGCCTGACGCACGCCGTGCTATTCAGCGCGGCGACCACGGCAACGGCATTCGGCAGCCTGTGGCTGTCGCACCATCCGGGTACATCGAGCATGGGGCGCCTGTTGGCGCTCTCGTTGTTCTGCACGTTAATCGGCGCAGTGGTTTTTCAACCCGTGCTGATGGGTAAGCCGCGCGCACGTCGCGCGAAGCAAAAAGGAATATAAGCATGAAGCTGCGTAACGCCGCGCTGGCACTCGTCGCCACCGGTTTGATTTCAGGCTGCGCCACCGGCCCCGACCGCAAACCCGGCGACCCGTTCGAACCGGTGAACCGCGCGGTATTCAGTTTCAACGATGGCCTGGACCGCTACGTCGCCGTTCCGGTGGCAAAGGGGTATCAGAAGGTGACGCCGCAGCCGTTGCGCACGGCGGTGAGCAACTTCTTCTCGAATCTGGGCGATCTGACCAACGCGGCGAACGCGCTGTTGCAGTTGAAGATCACCGACGCGACCGAGGACATCGTCCGTTTCGCGTTCAACTCGACCTTCGGTCTGGGTGGCCTGCTCGATTGGGCGACGCCTGCCGGCCTGCCCAAGCACCATCAGGATTTCGGGCTGACGCTCGGTCACTGGGGTATTCCGTCGGGCCCGTATCTGGTCCTGCCGCTGTTCGGCCCGAGCTCGGTGCGTGACAGCATGGGGCTGATCGTCGACGTGAAGTTCAACCCGCTGAACTACATGGAGCCGGCGGTGCGCAATCCGCTGTACTTGCTGCAGTTCGTGAGCGTGCGTTCCGACCTGCTGGGCGCGTCGGACCTGCTGCAACAGGCCGCGCTGGACAAGTACTCGTTCGTGCGCGACGCCTATACGCAGCAACGCCGTTCGCGTCTGCGTGGCACGAGCGACAACGGCGCGCCGCTGCCGAACTATGACGATCAGGGGGATTCCGGCGCTTCGTCGGTGCCCGCAGCCGGCGCGCCGGCGGCAGGTGCCCTGCCGAATTACGCCGATCCGGGCGACGCGGCGGAAGCGCCGAACGCAGCCTCAGGCGCCGCTACCGGCGCCCCGGCGGGCGTGCCCAACTACTCCGATCCGGGCGACACGCCTGCGAGCGGCGCAGCAGGCTCCACGCCGAGCGCACCGGCCGCCGCACCTTCCGCCGCACCCACCGGCGCTTCAGACACGGCCGCGCCGACGCCGCCCGCCGCGCCGCCGGCCGGCAGCACGCAGCCGGCGTCGGCACCGGTGACGCAATAGAGACTGGAAGTTCGGAACGGTGCCGCGATTTAGACTGACACTCGCGCGGCACCCAATTGACGGGGCTCTTTCAGGCGATCGCCATCCGCAGCGCCCCGGCCTCGCTCATCGCGCGCCGCGCCTCGACCAGGGAGATGCGCGCCGCCCGGGCATCGATGGCAACCTGGATCAGTGCGCCGAGCTGCGACGGCTGTCGCAGCAACTCCCGCAGAATCGGCGCGAGCGCCGTGCTGCCGTCATCGCGCAGGCCAGCAGTGGCCGCGGATGGCAGCGTGCGCCACGCCGGATCGACAACCGCCCGGCAAACGGCGAACGGCACGCCATGCGCGGCAGCTTTCGCGCCGGCAATATGCGACTCCATGTCCACCGCCAGCGCGCCGTTCGTGCGATGCAGCACGTCCTTGTCGCCCGCGCTCACCAAAGGCGCGGTGACGGCCGCCATGAGGCCGCGGCGCACACGCGCCGCGCGCGGCCCGGCCGCCAGCGCGGCCGCGAGCCTGTCCGCCCATGGACGATCGGTCTGGAGCCGCCCAAACGGCCCCTCGACAGCGTCCGCGACGATCAGTGCGCCCGGCTCCAGATCTGGCGCCAAACCGCCCGCCGTACCGAAACTCACAATGCCCGAACAGCCGCGCGCGACCGCCGCACTCAACGCACGCTCCAGCAGATCGGCGCGCGCCGCGTAGACGACTTCAACACCTTCGCCACGAGCGATTCGCGCCTCGAACGCCATGCCCGTCACCACGATCACCGGCAAGGGGCTGCGGCGGCCATCCGCTGACGGAGTGGTCGAAAGTGGCATCCGTTACATCCCGACCGCTACGCGCGTGAGACCGTTGCGCTTCAGATGACGGAAGCGCGCCAGCGCCCACAACGGGAAGAACTTACGGTAGCCGTGGTAACGCAGATAAAAGACGCGCGGAAAACCGGTCGCGGTGAAACGCGTTTCGTCCCACAAGCCATGCTCGCGCTGTTCTCGCTGCAAATACGCGACGCCGCGCGCCACCGCTTCGTGATTGACCTCGCCTGCCGCCATCAAGCCCATGAGAGCCCACGCGGTTTGCGAAGCCGTGCTCGGCGCGCGCTCGTAGCCGTGGTAGTCGAGCTTGTAGCTCTCACCGCCCTCGCCCCAGCCGCCGTCTTCGTTCTGGATCGACAGGAGCCATTGCGCGGCGCGCTTCATTCGCGGGTCGTCGTGCGGCATGCCGGCTGCGTTCAGCGAGCACAGCGCGGTCCACGTGCCGTAGATGTAGTTCAAGCCCCAGCGGCCATACCAGCTGCCATCCGATTCCTGCTCCTTCAACATGTAGGCGAACGCGCGCTGCGCCGGCTCGCTGCCTTGCGGCAATTCGCCGAGTTGAGCGAGCATCGACAGACAGCGGCCGGAAACGTCCGCGGTGGGCGGATCGAGCAAGGCGCCGTGATCGGAGAACGGAATGTTGTTCAGGTAGTACTGCGTGTTTTCCGGCTCGAACGCACCCCAGCCGCCGTCGCTGCTCTGCATGCCGACCACCCATTCGCGCGCCCGCGCGATGGCTTCGCGATCGACGCCGGATTGCGTAATCCCCGCCGAGCGATGCATCGCCATGACGACCACCGCCGTGTCGTCGACGTCCGGGTAATAGTCGTTGTTGTACTGGAATGCCCAACCGCCCGGCCGCACATTCGGGCGACGCGAAATCCAGTCGCCGCGCACGTCGAGAATCTGCAGCGGACGCAGCCACGCGAGCCCGCGCTCGGCGGCCTGCTCGGCATGCGCCTCGCCAGTTTCGAGCAGCGCGTGCGCCACGAGCGAGGTGTCCCAGACCGGCGACAGACACGGCTGGCAATATGCTTCGTCATCCTTGATGACGAGCAGCTTGTCGATCGATTGGCGAGCAATCGCGCGATTCGGGTGATCGGCGGGATAACCGAGCACGTCGTACATCATCACCGAGTTCGCCATGGCCGGGAAAATCGCGCCGAGCCCGTCTTCGCCGTTCAGGCGTTCATCGACGAAGGCCACCGCCTGGCGCACCGCGCGCTCGCGCGTGGTTTTCGGGAACAGGCCGTCGACCGCGCGCAGCAGCACGTCCACGCCGCTGAAGAAGCGGAACCAGCCGGCATGCTGATGCGGCGCCCGATCGCGCGGGCCGGTGTTGACCGGCGCGCCGCGGAACAACTCGTCGATGCGCACGCGGCGCGGGTTGCGCGCGACCGGCCGCTTCGCGTTGAGCACGAGCAGCGGCACGATCACGGTACGCGCCCAGTACGACACCTTCGACAGATGGAACGGGAACCACACGGGCAGCAGCATGATCTCCACGGGCATCATCGGCACGGCGCGCCACGACACCACGCCGAACAGCGCGAGCAGAATCCGCGTGAAGACGTTCACGGCTTCGGCGCCGCCATGAGCGAGAATCGCCTCGCGTGCGCGGACCATGTGCTCGGCGTCCGCCGGGTCGCCGATCATCTTCAGTGCGAAGTACGCCTTGACGCTCGCGCTGATGTCGAGCGCGCCGTCGGTAAAGAGCGGCCAGCCGCCGTCGGCCAACTGGATGCGGCGCAGATAGCGCCCGATCTTCTGCTCCAGCTCCACGTTCGGCGTTTCGCCGAGATAGTGGACCAACAGCACGTATTCGGCGGGAATCGTCGCGTCGGCTTCGAGTTCGTAGACCCAGTGGCCGTCCGGCTTTTGCGCGGCGAGAATCGCGTCAGTTGCGCGCGTGATGGCGGCGTCGAGCGAGGCGGCGTGCGCTTCGCCCGCTACGGCCGGCGTGGGCGCGTTCGGCGCCGCGTCGGCGACTTCGGACAGGACGGCGTCCAGCGGCTGGGTTTGGGATAAATCGTTCATCGGCGTTCCATCGGTTCATTCAGCAACGTATCCGCGGCCTTCTGGCCGGAGCGGATCGCGCCTTCAATCGTCGCGGGCAGGCCGGTGGCCGTCCAGTCGCCCGCGAGCATCAGGTTGTTCCAGCGAGTGCGCGTGCCGGGCCGCAGCGTTTCCTGATCCGGCAGCGCGGCGAATGTCGCGCGTTTTTCCACGACCACTTGCCAGGCCGGCATTGGTGCGGCAGGCAAATTGGCCGCCTGAGCCACTTCAGCCCAGACGGTGGCCGCGAGTGCTTCATGCGGCGTATCGAGCAGCTGCTCGGCGCCGTTGACGGTCACCGACAGGCGGCCGTCGAAAGCGAACAGCCATTCAGCCGTGCCGTTGAGCAGCCCGGTGACCAGCGGCAAACCAAACGGCGGATCGATCGCGAAATGCACGTTGACGCTCGCCGCAAAGCGCGTCGGCGCGCGCAAACCGGGTACGAGCGCGCGCGCGGTCTCCGGCGGCACCGCGAGAATCACCGCGTGCTTCGCTTCGAGCGCGATGCTTTCGCCGGCGAACTTCAGCGCTTGTACGCGGCGGTTGTCGGCGGCGAAAACCACTTCTTCCAGACGCGAGCCCAGCCGGATTGCCGCGCCGCCATGCTGCAGCAGCCGCAACGCCGGATCCACGAACGCGCTGCCGAGACCGTTGCGCGCGACCAGCGGCCGGCACGCAAGGCCACCGGCCATCACGGTCTGCCGCACCATGGCGCCGGTCAGTTCCGCCGACGCTTCGCGTGGCTCGACGTTCAGCATGGCGTGAAACAGCGGGCGCAGCAGGCGATCCCACAACGGGCCGCTGCAACGCATGGTCTGCGCGACGCTGCGCCCGGGCTTGGCGAACAGCAGCGGCACGAGCGTCAGGTAGTCACCCGGCCCGGTGTTCGGCACGCGCGCGTTCGCGTCGAAGATCCACCACGGCAAGCGTCCCGGCGAGAGGCGCACGGTCCAGCGCGCCCGCGTGGCCAGATCCACGAACGGAAACTCGGGCTGCGCCGGGCCGGCCAGTTCGTCGGCGGCGCCGATCGCCCGCGTGTAGTTGAGCGTCGCGACGTTGCCCGACAGGACCATGTGATTGCCGCTGTCGAGCGTCGCGCCTAGCTTGGAGTCGTAATACGTCCGGCAACGGCCGCCCGCCTGGGCAGCCGCTTCATGCAGCACGACGTGCGCGCCGCGCCGCTGCAGCTGCACTGCGGCGGCGAGGCCGGCAAGGCCTGCGCCGACCACATGTACGAGCTTTTGCATCAGCTCAGAAGAGCGCGTAACGCGCGACGATCCACAGCATGCGGAGCTTCGGCTTGCGGACCTTCGTGCGCGGAATGTCGAAGCCTCGCTCGAGGGTCCGTTCAAGCAGCACGCGATACACGCCCGACATGATGCGCGGCGCGCGCACCTGGTTGCGCGGCTCGCGGTCCATGATCGCGTCGGACGCGGCAAAGTGTTGCTTGGCCCGCTCGGCGAGCGTCGCGCACACGCGCGGCAGCGACGGGTCGTCGGCGATCTGCGTGGGGTTCGTCACCGCAATCCCTTCGCGCGCCAGCAATTCGTGCGGCAGATAGCAGCGGTTGATGCCGGCGTCTTCGTCGATATCGCGCAGGATGTTGGTGAGCTGAAGTGCGCGGCCCAGATGTTGCGCAAGCACTCGGCCCGGCTCTTCGTCCATCCCGAATATCCTCACCGATAGACGGCCCGCCGCACTCGCGACGCGGTCGCAATAGAGGTCGAGCGTGGCTTCATCGGGCGCGCAGATGTCGGCGGCGGCGTCCATCGCCATGCCGTCGATCATGGCGTGAAAATCTTCGCGTTGCAGATGAAACGTATGAATGTGCCGCGTCAGCGCGCGCAACGAAGCACGAGGCGCGCCGGCATAGCACGCGTCGATATCGGCACGCCAGCGCTCGAGCGCGGCGGCGCGCTCGGCGCGCGGCATGTCGCTGTCGGCGATATCGTCGACAGCGCGGCAGAAAGCGTAGACCTGATACATCGCGTCGCGCTGTGCGGCCGGCAGGATGCGCATGGCGAGATAGAACGAGCTGCCGGACGTGGCGGCAGCGGCGTCGATTTCTGTATCGTCCACGACAAGATTGGAAACAGCCAAGACGATCTCCGCTGGAGGCGCCCGCTGAAAGGCGTTCAAGAAGTTTATGCCGGCCCGCAAGGCAGGCGGCACGCGCGCGCGGACACGCGCGAAACACCCGGCTGGGAGGCCGGAAACGGCGAAAAGTATATCAATCTTTGTAAGAGGCCGCAGTGCCGCCAGCGAATACAGGGTCGGAAGCGGGCCTGAAGCCGGCAAGGCGGCGCGCCCGGCGACCTACCGTGGCGCGCCTCTGGCGAGGCGGAATAGCTCCGCCGTGCGGCGTCAGACGAAGGCCACCGACCGATTGCGCCCTTGCCGCTTGGC
This sequence comes from Paraburkholderia sp. RL17-383-BIF-A, assembly GCF_046028015.1. NCBI lineage: Bacteria > Pseudomonadati > Pseudomonadota > Betaproteobacteria > Burkholderiales > Burkholderiaceae > Paraburkholderia > Paraburkholderia sp. RL17-383-BIF-A. The sequence goes on from NZ_JARESR010000028.1 coordinate 16,621, forward strand.
GCTGTAGAGCGCCGCGTCGGCTTCGTTGATGAGCACGTCGTACGAAGGCACGCCCGCACGCGCCGACGCGCCGCCGACGCTCGCCGTCACCGGCACGCTCGTGCCCTGCACTTCGACCGGCGTGTCGGCGATCGTGCAGCGGATCTTTTCCGCCACGCGCATCGCGTCGTCGAGCGGCGTGCACGGCAGCAGCAAGGCGAACTCCTCGCCGCCGAAGCGCCCGAAGGTGTCCTGCGCGCGCACTACCTCGGCGACGCGTTGCGCCATCACGCGCAAGACCGTGTCGCCGACGCCGTGGCCGAACTGGTCGTTGATCTTCTTGAAGTGGTCGAGATCGAACAGCAGCACCGACATATCGCCGCCGTAGCGCTGCCAGCGCGTGTATTCGTCGCGCAGGCGCGTTTCGAAGAACCGACGGTTGGCGATCCCCGTCAGGCCGTCGCGGTCGGCATATTCCTGCAGCTTCGCGACCGCTTCTTCGCGTTCGCGCTGCACGATGCTCACGTGCGTCACGTCGCTAATGGTCACGCACACGGCCACCACTTCGCGCTCGCGCATGAGCGGCATGAACGTGCAGTCCTGCTGCATGAAATCGACGCCCCCGGTGATTGGCCGGTCGTGGTCGAACTTGAAGAGATACGGGCGTTGCTCCCACGAGCTGAACGCAAAGCTGCCGAGCTGAAAGACGCTCTCGATCTTGCGCGCCAACCACACGCGCGGCAATTCCGGAAAATGCGTGAACAGCGATTTGCCGACCACCTGTTCCGGCAATAGTCCGCTGTGATCCTGCATGAAGCGGTTCCACATGAGCACGTTCATGTCGCGATCCAGCACGAAAATGCCGAACCCGACACGTTCGACCACCAGATCGCTCAACGAGTCCACGGGCACATTCATAGGCTCGACAGCAGCGCGTCGAGCGCTCCGTTCATGTGGCGAATGGATTCTTCGGCCATCAGCATCACGAGGTGGGCGCGAAAGCTCTGGTCCTCGAGCGCGAAGTTCACTTCGACCAGCAACGCGACCTCCCACTGCAGCACGCCCGGCTGGAAGACCGCGTCGAGCGTCATGGCTTCGCCGAGCAGGCCCGGCGCGGAGAACACCGGCGTGCGGCCGAGCTGGTCGAGAATGCACGACACGCATGCGCCGGTCAGCACATTCGCGACGTCGAACACCAGTTCTTTCTGGCTCACCGCCTCGTAGGCCGAGCGCGAGTACGGATCGCTGACGAGCGAACAGAGTTGCTCGATGCTGTCGCTGCGGCAGATCACCAACGCCTCGCCCTTGATGTCGGAGCGAAAGCCCTGGCGCACCGCGCTCACGGTATCCTCGATCCCGGTCATCTCCCGCATCGCCTGCGCCGCTTCGCCGACCGCCACCACCTTCACGCGCGGCACCGACAATTCGATGAACGCATCGAGCAGCCGGGCAAGACGTGTCGCGGCTTGGCCCATCGCCAGATTGGCGACCTCTTGCAGCGCGTCGCGCTGATCTTCGGTGAGGACTGGCTCAGACATACAACCCGTACTCCTTGAGGATAGGTAGTACCGCCTGGGGCGTCACGGGCTTGGCGATGAACGCGGCCGCGCCGAGCGCGCGCACGCGCTGCTGGGCCACCGGTTGAACATCGGCGGAGACGACGATGACGAAGGTGTTCAGATCCTCATGCTGCAATGCTTCCAGCACCTGATAACCGGTCATGTCCGGCATGGTCAGGTCGAGGAACATCACCGACGCTTTGCCTTGGCGATACAGATCGAGCGCTTCGCGCCCGTTCGATGCGTAGGACACGTCGACCTCCCAATCCGGCGGCAATGCCTTGGTGAGCACTTTGCGGGCAAGCAGCGAATCATCGGCGATCACAATAGGCAAAGGCATGGGCGGGTCGGAAAGCGGAATTAGCTCTTTCGCGTTAACGGCGAAGCGAGGTGAGTTCTTTAGCGTGACGTCTGTTGGCTAGCGGCACAGTGCGCTGAGGCTTGCTGAAGTGCGGAATGCGGGCGAACGGGTGGTGCGCCCGGCGAGGCGTAATGGACAGAACCGGTGGGCACGCATGAAAGCGTACGCGCACGGTGGACAACGGCGATGACCGGCATGTTCGAAGCCTACCCCGTAGATGAATCTGCGCGGCCTGCGTGGATGGGCTGGTCTTTGCCGCGCGCGTGACTCCGCGAACGCCTTCCGCCACGCGTGGTACGCATGGTGCGGCTGGGTGCCCCGCGGCAGATGCGTCCGAACGTAGCGGACGCATTTTTATCATGGTGCCGATTCTCGAAGTAAAACGGCGGAAAAGCAACTCGCCAATTTCACTTTCATTAAAGAGATTTTCCCATGAAATACTATTCTTGAAAATATATGTGTAGATTCTGACCGAACTCGATCGTTTTATCCTTTTGTGTACGTTTGCGCTTCTTGTTTCCTCGCTGTTTCAAAAATCAGACGATTGAGTCGTGGCTCGATGCGAAGGACGCCGACCCCGAAGCGGCCCATCCGCCGCGGTAACTTCTACCGCCGCACCGAGTCTATGCTTCTCGTATGATGCCGACTCCCGGCCTCCGCGTTCCGAAAGACCTTCGTACAATCGACATGACACAAGACCGGTTCGACCCGTCATCCGCGAGCCGCCTTCCCCCGGGACGGCAGGATGGGGCGTTATTCCCCGCCGTGCCGGAGCAGAACTTCCAGGTGCGGCGCATTACGCTGATCGCACTGCTGATCGCGGCGATCGTGCTGCCATGTCTGTATGTGGCGGCCATGGCAATCAGCGATCTGCGCACGCGCGAGGCCGAAGCCACCGACATGACCCTGCGCACGGTGCGCGTCGCGGAAGAACACGCGCTGAAAGTGTTCGACATGAATGAGACGCTCAACTCGCGCATCGTCGATCTGACCAGCGGCTTGGACGACAACGGCATTCGCGCCCGCGAAGCGGCTATTCACGAGAAATTGCGCGTGATGGGCGGCGGCTATCCGCAGGTGGCCGCCGTGTCGATTTTCGGGCGCGATGGCGCCTTGCTCGTCAGCAGCCGCTATCTTCCGTCGCCGGCCGTATCGATTGGCGAGCGCGAGGATTTCAAGGGCATTCGCGACGGCAAAAGCCTCGAACATGTCTCAAAGGTCATGACCGGGCATGTCGCCGGCGAACAGGTGTTCAACATGGGCGTCGAACGAACCGGCGCGGACGGCTCGTTCGACGGCGTGGTTTCCGTCGCGCTGCGGCCTAGCTATTTCGACGCGTTCTACCGCGAATTGCTCGGCGGCAACGGCAGCGGCAACGGCACGGCGATGACCATGAGCCTCGTGCGCGTGGATGGATCGATGCTCGCGCACTATCCACGCGCGCCGCGCGAACCTTCCGCCATGGCGTCGCAAACACCTTTAGCCGAAGCCCTCGCGCAAGGACGGCGCGCAGGCGTCGTACGCATGTACTCGAACGTCGACGGCGAAAATCTGATTCTGGCGTTCCGTCACGTTGGTTCGTATCCCGTGTACGTGGTGTGCGGGTATCGTGCTTCGGCGATCTGGGCCGCGTGGTACCGGCACCTCGGCGTGCTGATCCTGTCGATGTTCACGCCCTCCATCGCTTTATGGTGCGTGATCTGGTTGTCGCTGCGCCGGCTTGGCGCCGAGGAGCAAGCGTGGGAGCGCTGGCAGGCCGAAGCGTCGATGCGCCGCTCGATCGAGTCGACGTATCGTCAGTCGCGCAAGATGGAAGCGCTCGGCACCCTGGTCGGCAGCGTCGCGCACGATTTCAACAACCTGCTGATGATCCTCTCGGCCAACGTGCAGATTGCACGGCGACGCGGCGCCACCGGACTCGACCGCGAATTGTCGGCGATGGAACGGGCGCTCAAGAGCGGTCAGTCGCTTACCCGTCAATTGCTCGGCGTAGCGCGCAAGCAGCCGTTGAGCAACGAGACCCTGTCACTCGAACGCTGGCTGCCGGCGTGCCGCGAGTTGCTGCGCGCGTCGCTCGGCGCGAAGGTGTCGCTGGTTATCGATATCGGTGTCGAAATCTGGCCCATGTGCGTCGACGTCGCGGAACTGGAACTCGCACTCATCAACATTGCCGTGAATGCGCGCGACGCCATGCCGAGCGGCGGACGCTTCACGGTACGAGCCACCAATATCCATTTCCGTCCCGCCGATGGCTTTCCGCTCACCGGCGACTTCGTGCAGTTGTCGCTCGAAGACACCGGGGCGGGGATGGCGCCTGAGGTACTTGCGCGCGCCTTCGAGCCGCTTTTCACGACCAAGCCGAACGGCATGGGCACGGGCCTCGGCTTACCGCAGGTTTTCGCGTTCTGCGAGCGTTCCGGCGGCCTCGCCGCGATCGACAGCGCTGTCGGCGCCGGCACTTCGGTGCGGCTCTATCTGCCACGCGCCACGGCGGAACCGGATTCCGAGGTGCCACCTGAAGCCAGCGCGGAGGTCAGCGGCACACCTCAGGGCCTGCGCATTTTGCTGGTCGAGGACAACGAGGAAGTGGCCGCGGGCACCGAAGCCCTGCTGCAGATGATGGGTCATCAGGTCACGTGCGTCTTCAACGCCGACACCGCACTACGCCTGTTCGACGATGCCCACGCACGGCGAGCACGCACGGGCGAACCGCTGCCGTTCGATCTGGTGTTATCCGACATCCATATGCCGGGCACCATGAACGGCATTGATCTGGCCGAGGCGGTACTTGCATTCGACACCAAACTGCCCGTCATTCTGGTCACCGGCTATGCGGAGGAGCTCGATCGCGCGCGCCACGTCAACGTGCGGGTGCTCTCCAAGCCTTTCGATATCGGTTTACTGGAGAAACTCCTGCAAGGCATCCAGCACGATCTGACGCAAACGGGCGCCGATCCGGCAGCGCATCCGGCGCAGTAAGGCTCGCGCTGGCGGGCAATCGACCAGATTTGGCCTTTACCTGATGTTGTAAAAGCGCGGCAGCGGATGTCGCGCTTTTTTGCGTGGCCGACCGCGTGCGAGCAGGCCGCAAAGGGCGCGCGGGTCCGTCGCCTGGACCCGGCATGATCGTTGCGGCGTAACGAGGCAAGGAGGGCGGTGCGTTTGCGCGTCGTCCGTTCCGCCTCACCACGTCGGGAGACAAGCCATGCAACACACAGTGATTGGTTTATTCGACACCTATTCTCAAGCGGAAGCCGCCCGCGACACGCTTGTCCAGACCGGCTTTGCACGCGAAACCATCGAGTTGCAGGCGAATCCGGAACCCTCCGTCGGCTCCGCAACCGACGAAGTCGCTGGTTCGGGCGTGCTGGCGAATATCGAGCGCTTTCTGTCGAGCCTCTTCGCCAGTGGTCCACGCGCACCGGAGACCGCGCGCTACGCCGAGGCTGTGCGCCGCGGCGCGGTGCTGGTATGCGTCAACGCGGCAAGCGAAGCGCATGCGGATCTGGCTCGCACTACGTTCGCGAGACTGGGCGCGGCCGACATCGGCGAACGCGCGCCGGATTGGGAGACGCAGACGGAATCCGGGCGCGAGCACTCTGTCCTCGATGAACTCGGCATCGGCGCGATGACGCCGGGCACGCCGCGTACACCGAATGTGTCGACCCCAGCTGCGGGAATGGCCGACCGGCCTGCCACAACGGCCGATCCCCTGTACACCGTGCCGCCAGGCAGCACAGACGCGGAACCGTTCGTGCCTCCGCCGCTCGGCGAGCGGCCGTTAATCGATCCGGTCAACGAGCCGGTCAGGGATCCGTTGGTCGGCGACGTGGGGCGTAGCGCGGTTGCCGCTGGGTCGATGCCGGGTTCCGGCGCGGTCATGCAACCGTCTGAAGTCGTCTCGGAAGCGGGCCAACCGACCGCGGGATTAGGCGGTCAGATGCCGAACGAATATCTGGAGTATGAGGAAGATTTTCGCGCGCACTATGACGAGCAGTACGCGACCGAAAACGCCCGGTATGAAGACTACGTGCCCGCCTATCGCTACGGCGCGGAAATCGGCAGAGACGCGCGTTTTCGCGACCAGCCGTGGGACGACGTGGAGCCCGAAGCACGACGCCATTGGGAAACGACCTCGCCGGAAAGCACATGGGAGCGCTTCAAGATGGCCGTGCGTCATGGCTGGGAGCGGGTGACGGGGCATCACCAGGTGTGAACGTGGCAGCGCACGTAGCGGCAATGCGGTGCGCTGACCGCAATGCCGCCGTGTTCAGTATGATCCGATCGCTTCGATCATCAGCATCGTGATCGCGTCACGCTGCAGCGTGCAGCTTGACCCACGCAACGTAGCGGTCGACGAAAGTTTGCAAGAATTTACGCGTGCCGTCGTTCAGGATCTCGCCTTTTTCGTTGATGACAGCGGGGTCGTGCTTGATGAACACCTCGGGCTGGCCAAGCGTCGCGACATCGAGATACGCCAGCACATTGCGCAAATGCTGTTGCGCCAGCGCGGAGCCCGTCGCGCCAACCGACGTGCCGATCACCGCGCCCGGTTTATTGCCCCAGGAATTGGTGCCCCACGGACGCGACCCCCAATCGAGCGCGTTTTTCAGCACGCCTGGGATGGACCGGTTGTACTCGGGAGTGACGAATAGCAGGCCGCTGGCGGCTTCCACGCGCTGCTTCAACTGCTTGCCGGCTTCGGGATAGTCGGCGTCGTAGTCCTGGCTGTAGAGAGGCAACGAGCCGATGTCGATGAATTCAAAGGTGAAGTCGGATGGCGCGAGCGAAATCACCGCCTGCGCCAACTGCCGGTTGAACGATTCGCGGCGCAAGCTGCCGACGACGACTGCAATGTGATAGGCCATGATTCGCTTCCTTCTGGTGTGGTGCCCGTGGGCGCAAAGGGTACGAGTTGTCCATCATAGGCAAAAGCGGGGTGGGCCGCGACGGCGGACGCCAAAATGCTTGTCCATGGCTATTGGGGACGGTACAACCGCGTTTTTGCCGGTGGATAACCCAGCAACACAAAAAGTTATCCACAGATTCACTGAATAACCTTGTGGATAAGTGGTACTTTTGCCTTGTCAATCAAGCGCGCTTTCGGTCTAGGAATTTTTGAGGCAAACGACTGTTTGCTGTCGTCGCGCGAGTCTGAAACGCGCAATGTCCGGCACAAATGACCGGTAACGCACGCGGCACATGAGCGAATTTACTTTTTGGAGGGTCGAGCCATGAGTCTGAATTACGCAGGAAAGTCGCACGACGAAGCGGTAGCTGCTCGCAAGAAAGTAAAGCAGAAGGCACAGGAACAGCCGGGCGGCGAGATGGCCGTCGAGGGTACGGAAGCGGACGCCCTTCACAGCAGCGGTGAATTGTCCGAACGCGGCAAGGAAGTATGGCGGCGCGGTAGCGGGATGGACGGCGGGGGGAAGATCTAATCGCCTCCAGCCGCTGATCAGCGGTCGCCACGCGTGGCGCCGGGGCCGATGGCTCTGCCGGCTCGCTTTGCGCCGCAAATTGCCGTCGCAGAGAAATGGCGCGTCAGCGCAGTTGCAAAGCAGTAGTCAGCGCGACGTTTTAATACGGATCGATCGGGTGAAACGCAATTACTCCGGGACCGCGATGTCGCCATCCACCAGTTGCCAGCCGTAAGTCTCGGCAAACTGCTGCGCCGCGTCGGCGTCTTCGAAGAAAGGCATGTCAGCGTGCCCCTGAAATGGGTAGATCACCCGCTCGTCGCTCAAGCGGATCACTTTCAGCGTCGGCACCGTACCGCTCGAGGTACGGCGCGACGACGCCGTCACCTGATAGTTCGCGCGGCCATTAAGGGCCGGAAGAATCGCGCGCTGCGCACGCCTGGAAATCTGACTTGCCATTGGCGCGCGCATCAGAGGCCGGCAATCGACTGACCGGCAACCATGCCGTCGATGACCTGCTCCGCGTAACTGGCCGACGCAATACGCGCGTCGCCTGCCGCGCCGAACGGCGAACGGCTCGGCACGCGGAACACGCGACTGCTGGTCATCGTGTCGTCGGTGCCGCGTCGGCAGATTCGTACGGCGGCGTCGAAGCCGGAGTCGTAGTGGCGGGCACCATCGAGACCGCTAGGCTGATGCGCATAGACCAGCGGATAAATCTCAAGACCTCGGTAACTTCTGATCGTATTGCTCATGGTGCTCGTCTCCGGTGAAGGCTTTCGTCGAACAGGGCGTCTTTGCCGGGCGCAAGGCCCCGCAGATCGCGGCAGATCCACGAAACGTGATATTGATCGACGATGCACGCGAAAAACGACCGTTTCAGTCAGGCCGGGTTGACGACACCGTGGAGCTATGTAGGAGGAAGGGGACCCCATTTGATCGGGGCGCTCTGATGCGAGGCGTTTGCGACAGGGACTGCGCGGTACGCGCAGGAGAACTGCAAGCTGTTGACCTACTGTAACACGTTAGTAGGGTGAGCGTTACACGCATTTGCGCGCCGGGCCCAAGTGTTGCTTCGGAGTGCCGTGTATTGTTTGCTGGTGCTGCTGCTGCTGGTGCTGTTGCACGCTATATGGGTCCAGAGATCTCCAGACGAACAAAGGGCGCCACTGCGGGCGCCCTTTCTCGCGTGCTACGGGGTTTCGACCGATCAGTTGCCGAAAAACACGTTGCAATACGAAGCCGGTCCGTTGCACTGTGCCGGGGCGGCAGCGTGCGCTGCGCCGGAAGCGGCAGCAAACAGGGCAACGGAAGCGATCAGGACGGAAAAAATGCGTTTCATGGTACGACTCCTCTTCAGCGTTTGGTTCGCGATCAAGTGCGATCGATGGAGTGAAGAATATCGATTCAGCGTCCGCTGACAAACAGCGAAGACAGGAAGACAATTTCTTGAATAATGAAATAATCCGGAAGAATTCCGTGGTGAGTTCCACGGAAAGGTGCGCTTAGCCCGTTCGTAATCGGGCGCAGACGCCGTCGAGGAGACCGTCGGTACGGTGAAGCGCGAGAGCTGAAGCGTGGGTCGAGCGGGCGAGCGGCGGATCGCGGTTTGGGCACGGCGGGCGCGTGAGCGCGCCGCGCCGTCTAGCGCTCGCTGGGTGGTGTGTCCCGATAACGATCGAAGAAACGCGCGTGCGACGCTTCATCGATGGAAATGGGATGCGGGGTCGTACCGGCTGGATGCTTTTCGAGTTGAGCCCGGGTGCGAATCGGCCGACGCTGGAAATTGCCGCCGCAATTCGGGCACACGTTACGCAGCCTGGTGAGCGCGCACACCTCGCAGAAGGTGCACTCGTAGGTGCAGATCATGGCGTCGGATGCATGTGGCGGCAGTGACTTGCCGCATCCTTCGCAGGACGGTCTCAGTTCAAGCATGGTGGCTCCGCGTTTTCAGAAAAGCGAGGCGCGTTATGGCACCTCGCCTGCCGGCCAGTGTAAGCGGCGCCGGCAACCCGCAATGGACAGCCGGGCGTCAATTCCTGCCAATGCCGCGAAAGCCAGTTCCACCGTTACGTGAGCACCGTCCATAACGCAAACGTGAGCGCAAGCCCGACGACGGACACGATCGTCTGCAATACCGACCAGACCAGAACGGTCTGCTTCAATTGCAAGCCGAAGTATTCGCGGACCATCCAGAAACCGGCATCATTCACGTGGCAGAAGAACACCGAGCCCGCGCCGATCGCGAGCGCCATCAGCGAATTGTGCGTCGTGCTTAAACCTGCGACTACCGGCGCCACGATACCCGCCGTCGTGGTGGTGGCTACCGTCGCCGAGCCCGTCGCCTGGCGCAGCGCGACGGCGATGAGCCAGGCCAGCAGAATCAGTGGCATGTGCGCGCCGACCGCGATCTTGCCGATCGTCGTGCTGATACCGGCTACCACCAGCGCCTGCTTGAGCCCGCCGCCGGCACCGATGGTCAGCAGCAGCGCGGCAATCGGCGGCAAGCTCTTGCGCAGAATGCCGCCGACCCGGTCGCGCGCCATGCCTCGCGACCAACCTAGCGCCACCACGGCGAACAGCACGGTGAGGCCGAGCGCGACCAACGGCTCACCCAGGAAATTCAGCGTGTTGAACAGGAACGTCTCGGGTTGAAGCAGCAGCTTGGCGACCGTGCGGCCCAGCATCAACACGACCGGCAACAGGATCGTGATGAGTGAGATCGCGAAACTCGGCGGCTCGCCGGTGTCTTGCCTGCCGCTGAAGAGCTTGCCCATTTCTTCCGGCTCGGCGACATGCATCCGCTTGGATAACCAGATGCCATAGAGCGGACCCGCGAGAATCACCGCGGGAATCGCGACGATCAGGCCTAGACCGAGCGTCAGGCCGAGGTCCGCATGCAGCGCGCTCACCGCGATCAGCGGACCCGGATGCGGCGGCAGCAGCGCATGCAGCGTGGTCATGCCGGCCAGCGCCGGAATCGCGATACGCAGGATCGGCTGCTGCGAACGGCGCGCCATGACGAAGATGATCGGCACCATCATGACGAGGCCGACTTCGAAGAAAAGCGGTAAGCCGATGATCAGCGCGACGAGCGCCATCATCCACGGCAGCGTACGCGGCGTGGAGTGCTTGAGAATGGTTGAGACGAGACGGTCGGCGGCGCCGGATTCGGCCATGAGCGCTCCGAGCATGGCGCCGAGCGCAATGATGATGCCGACGTCGCCGAGCAACGCGCCGGCGCCTTTACTGAACGCGCTGGCGACGGCCTCGAGCGGCAGGCCGGCGGAAAAGCCTGCCGCGAACGTGCCGACCAGGATCGACAGAAACGGCGCGAGCTTCAGCACGCTGATGAAAACGATGATCAGTGCGAGCCCGAGCGCGCAAGAGAGGATCAATTGGGTGTCGTGTGATGACCACGGCGCGAGTGTTGTTGTCAGATGCACAGTGTCCCTTTTGGTCGAGAGAGTGACGCAGCCGCAGTTGCGCGCGGATGCCGAATTGTAGCGACGGGCGGTGGTTCAACGCAGGAAGGCGGCGAGATCGAGGTCCGGCAAACTTCGTTCGCTCGCGTGATTTGCTTATGCGAATTTATCGGTTCGTCCAGGCTTGCAGACGAATTATTGTCGGAGCCAACCGGTCCGTTTCGCGTCCGTCCTCATAACGAGCATCTTTATGTCACGTCATCCACTGCTCACGCGCCGCGCGTTTATCGCTGGTGTGGGCGCTTCGCTGGCCGCCGCCACGCTGCCCGTCGTCTCCCCATCCGTCTTTGCCGCCGATGCGCACGCCAAAGAATTCCGCATCGGCTATCAGAAAGCCGCCAATACGCTGGTATTGCTGAAGTCGCACGGCACGCTCGAAAAGCGTCTCGCGCCGCTCGGCATCACTGTCAAATGGACCGAGTTTCCTGCGGGGCCGCAGTTGCTCGAAGGACTGAATGTCGGCGCCATCGACTTCGGCTATGTCGGCGAGGCGCCGCCGGTGTTCGCACAGGCCGCCGGCGCGAACTTCGTCTACGTCGCCTATGAAATTCCGACGCCGCACGCCGAAGGCATCCTGGTGCATCAGGACGCGCCGATCAAAACGTTGGCCGATCTGAAGGGCAAGAAGATCGCCTTCAACAAGGGCTCGGATGTTCACTGGTTTCTGGTTGCGGCCTTGCAGAAAAACGGCGTGAAGTACAGCGACATTCAGCCGGTCACCCTGGCGCCCGCCGATGCCCGCGCGGCCTTCGAGCGCGGCGCGATCGATGCCTGGGCGATCTGGGATCCATTCCTCGAAGCGGCAAAGCGCCAGTCGAATGCGCGCTTGCTTGCGGATGGCGAGGGGATCGTGAGCCATCATCAGTTCTTCCTGAGCGCACGGTCGTTTGCGCAACAGAACGGCGATGTGCTCGCGATCACGATGGACGAAGTCGGTAAAGAGGGAGCGTGGGTGCGGGGACACTACAGCGAGGCCGCCGCACAGCTCGCGCCGATTCAAGGGCTCGACGCCGGCGTGATCGAAGCGGGCTTGCGGCACTACGCGCACGTCTACAAACCCGTCGATGCGAGCGTGCTCGCGGAACAACAACATATCGCTGACACGTTCAGCGAATTGCACATCATCCCGACGAAGATCGTGACTAAGGATGCCACCTTGCCTGCTAGCAAGGTATAGACAGCCGGCGTCCGCTTGCTCGCTCTTTTAGGCCATTCAGGCGAATAGCGCGGCGACGTTTTCGGGCGGGCGGCCGATCACGGCGCGCCCGTTTCGCACGACAATTGGCCGTTGCAGAAGAATGGGATGGTTCGCCAATGCTTCGTATAACTGAGTGTCGGTCAGCGAGACGTCGGAGAGGCGGAGTTCTTTGTACTCGGCTTCGGTGTCGCGGATCATGTCACGGACTGCGCAGCCTAGTTGCGCGTTGAGTTGCTTGAGCTGTTCAACATTAAGGGGATGCTTGAGGTATTCGACGATTTCCGTTGCTTCGTTTGCGTTGTTGTAGGTGGTGGTAATGAGCTCGCACGCGGCGCGCGATTTTGAGCAGCGGGGGTTGTGATAGATCGTGATCATGGGTTGGCTGGGGTAGTGGTGGCCGTCGGTCTCGCGTGCATGGAGGCGATGGCCGGGTGGGTCGGTTGTTGGGTAAGGATTTTAGCGGGCGGGGAGGTGCGCTGCCGCGAAGCATTCGTATTTGCGGGCTCGGGGGGTTATTGCACGCCTCTGATCGGCCGAAGCAGGAGGCTTTGTTCATCTCGCGTGCGAGGGATGATGAGAATGCTCGGCTGGGCTTTTACGTTGAGGGTGTTATTTTTTGGGGTTCGAGTCCAAAGCGAGTTTTTGACGCGGGCGGATTGGCGCCTAGCGCGCTGTACCGAGCTAGGTTTTTAGCGCATGGGCTACTTTTGCATGGGCCCAATCTCGTGAGCTCGCACAGAGTCGTGCACGCTTGAACACCATATAGACTGGCCTCTTTCATTCGCAAATGTCATGGGCACACGGCCTATACCAGGACGCCGTCGAATTCTGAGTGGGCGCTTTTGTTTTTGGTGGTTGGAGTTTTCGATTTATGCGCATAAAGCGCGTGTACCGGTGTTTCGAAACCATCTCTCTCGCGTCGTAGATCGATCTTTGCAGGCATGGCGCTGTTGAGCCTTCTGCAGGCGAGGCCAGGCTCTCGGCTCTCGGCTCTCGGCTCTCGGCTCTCGGCTCTCGGCTCTCGGCTCTCGGCTCTCGGCTACCGGCTGTATGCGCGAGGTCCGGAACTTCGATCGCCGTGCTGACACTTCAAAGCGTAGACACCACTCGCGCGCGCGAGTCGCCATCGGCACAGCTGCCCTGCGGCCACTTTATGCGCATAAATTTTTTTGGCCGGCATACGCGGACCTATCTGTGCGCTCACAACCAACCCAAGTCGCCCGACCATCGATGCACGCGTCGAGCAACCGCAACTCTGCGGCCACTGCCTTGCGCCGAGTTCGCTAAACGGCAAGAGCACCTCCAAGCGCGAAGTGGCTATTAGACCTAGGCCACCGCCCGTCGTTATGACCCAGCGGTATCCGCCGTGCACGCGTAGCGCCCGCAAGCATCCCGTCACTTCGGCAACGTCTGCATCGCTACGCCGCTCCTCCTTTATGCGCATAAACCTATCCCAAACGGCTAATCCTTATCGCGTTTACACAAAAACGATTGAAATACAAAATCATCCAGGTAAAATCCATCTGCGTCTAAAAAGAGGAGGTGAAGATTGGCAGCAGAAATCATCGCGGTAACTCAGCAGAAGGGTGGGGTCGGGAAGAGCACTATCGCGATGCACTTGGGCGCTGCGTTTCATGAGAAGGGCAAACGCGTTCTTGTCGTCGACGCAGACGGCCAAAACACATTGATCCACTGGGCCAGTGCATCATCCGACGGCGATACCGGCATCCCCTTTCCCGTCGTCAATCTCTCCGAAGCCGGGAGCCAGATTCATCGCGAAATCAAGAAGTTCGTGGCTGACTACGACATCATCGTCGTCGATTGCCCACCTTCTATCACTGAGAAAGTCTCCGGTGTGGTTCTGCTCGCCGCGAGCGTTGCCGTGATTCCGACATCGTCATCGCCTGCAGACTATTGGTCGAGTATTGGACTGGTGAAGCTCGTCCAGCAAGCGCAGCTCATGAATGAAGACCTGCGTGCCGTATTCCTCCTCAACAAGACCGAAGAAAAGCGGATGCTGACGCGCGAACTAAAGCGTGCGTTAGAAGAACTTGGGTTTCCGTTGCTCAAGACACAGATTCCGACTCGCGAGGCCTATAAGCAGGCCATGGCTTTAGGGCAGACAGTGCTTCAGATGAACGATCGCGGCGCCAAGCTTGCCGCCATTGAAGTACGGGCGTGCGCGAATGAGATCGCCGCTTTGCTCCCGTAAAATTTATGCGCATAAAGGACCCTGAATGAAACCCTCCCAATTCGCCAAAGGCTTTCAAGCACGTCCTGATTCGACCAGCAGCGAAAAGCGAACCGCGCTCGATCGGCTGAATGCAATCGACGGTCTGGTTAAGAATGACCCCAGGAATAGCGAAGCAGCGGCGCGCATCGGCGCGCCCGTTGCGCCGTCGCAGAGCGTTGCCGAAGTCGACGCCGTCGATGTTGCCAATGAATCCGCAGCCTACCGCGCATGGCGGATTGAGCACGGCTACCGGCCGGGACAGATCATCGAGCTGGCGCTCAAAACGATCAAGCCTAGCCCGTTCAATCCGCGGCATTTCTATCTGAAGTCGTCGATTGCCGAACTCGCTGTCAACCTGGCAAAGCAGGGGCAGCAGCAGGCAATCCACGTCATTCCGGATTACGACAATCCCGGCACCTATTTCGTCAGCGATGGCGGACGGCGGGTGCGCGCATTGAAGGAAGCGAACAAGGAATCGGTGAAGGCGACCGTCATCGATCTGCCCATTGGTATCCAGAGCTACAAGCTCGGCTACGACCTCAACGTCCAACGCGATTCGCAGACCGTGTTCGACAATGCGGTTGTATGGAGGCGCTTTCTCGACGATCGGCATTTTCAAAGTCAGAAGGAACTCGCCGAACACCTCGGGTTGGACGAATCGACGGTGGCCGTCGCCTTGTCGATCTCCAAATTGCCCGAGGTCGTCATGCATGAGATGGTCGCGCGACCGGACCGCTTCGGCTCGAACATGGCCTATCAGGTGGGTCGTTACCATGCAGCTCGTGGAGCCGACGCAACCCTGCGTCTGATCAACAAGATCCTCTCGGACGATCTGAGCACGCGGCAAGTCGCTGACATCGTCAAAGGAAGAGCCAGCGCACAGGAAAGCACTAAACCGGCAGGCCGCCAACGCTACGCGCAACGTCTGGAAATCAAACTCGACGGTGTATCGGTCGGTGATCTCAAATCGTACGGGGATGATCGAATCGAACTGCGCTTGAAAGGGCTCACGCGCGAGAAGCGTGACGACATCCTTCGCCAGATTGAGAAGATGCTGAAGTAAGAAGGGCTGATACAGAGGTGGGGTGGGGCGACATCGACAGCCCCACACTCCGCTCGATTACGCCGCGCGCGATTGGCTCAGCGTGAAGGCAAGCAAGTCCCCGTCGGTAGGTTCACCCCAAGTCTTGCGAGCCAGCCAATCGAAGAATGCCGTCTCGACAATCTTCGAATCCAACCCGCGACGGCGCCAGTCGTCGCGCATATGTGTGCCGAGTCCCGGCAGTTCATCTTCCTCAAACGACTGCCGCGCGATCTCCCGCTCGGACTCACCTTGCTCGTCGTACAACTCGCGCGCTTCCTTGCGGCGATATGCCGAATACTCGCCAAGCAGTCGGGCCTTGAGGTCGTCGGCCGGCGCAGCCACCGCGGCCTTGCCACCGCTACCGGACGGCAGCGCTTCGACCGGCGGCGCATAACCCTTCTTCAACGCGTCCTTGAACAGCGCCGGCGCGCTGCGCACTGGCGGCAACGACGTGCTGCGCATGCGTTGCTCGGTCATCTGAAGCGCGGCGCGAATGCGATTTTCTTCGCTATCGGCGTACAGCGTTTGCGCCTCTTTCAGCGGGATGCCGATCTTCACCATACGGTCGACCAGCGTGCTGTCGAACACGTTCGGATGTTCGTCGAGTGCGAGCATGGGTTGCTTGCGCTCGGTCACGCGAAACTGGATTTCGGCGACGCGGCGTCCTTCGCGATGTTCGATCAGTTCGACGAAAATATTGGTGACGGCGTTGACCTCGGCAATAGCCGGGCGCAAATAGTCACGCTTGAAATACTTGTACTCGCGCTTCGCCTCATCTCCCGCTTCCGTGTCCGGCGTGCCGGAGAGGATAGGGCGCCACCATTCCCACGTCTCGCGCATCGTCAGGTGACTCGGGTTGGTCAGGTAGCGCACGCAAATCTCGTAAAGCGCGAGACCCGCGCTACTACGAAGTTGACTCTGGAACTGGAGACTCAGACGCGCGTACTGAACCGGATCGAGCAGCTTCTTCTTGATCTTCGGCGCAAACGAGAATTCCACCCAGACGCGACGGGTGGTGGGATCTTCGAGAATTTCAGCGTCGGCGATCAGCGTGGAAATACCCCATTTCCGACCCGGCTTCTGGCTGGACGTGCCAGTGCTCCATTCGACCTGCACCGAAACCATACGCCGCAAGTGCTCCTTGACGAGCGCTGTGTCGTTGGAATCAAACGCCGAGTTCGCGACGATGTCGGACAGCAAGGCCCGATAGGTGTCCCCCGATTCGTCTGCTTGCTGGGCCACCGCGAGAAGCACGTTGAACAGCTTGCGGGTGAGGAGCGTGATTTTGCCGCTCTTGGGCTGAATCGCGATCGCCTCGACGGCTTTGCGCAATTCGGCCGAACTCGGGCTGACTACATCGGTCTTCTTGGCGCGCTTCGTGGCCATGCGTCTGGTCGAGGAGGGATTTGGCGAGAGCATACCGGCTGCGGTGATACCCGTCTATAGCGTAGGTCTCACCGTTCGCGGTGAAGTGAGTTTACGAGGTGCGACTCACCTCCAGCAACTCCCGAAAACCCTCACCTCAGCTATTTCGCGCCAGGTTCGGGGCATCCTTGCAGGTCGCGGACTTGGCAATTTCGGGCCATTTGTGCGCCGCGGACGAACGCATGCGATTCCCTCCCGAATCTTCTCACCTCAAAAATTTTCGCGAATTTCGATGCGTGGCGCGCTCGCGGACCGGGTGCAATCTCGCACCGCTCAAACTGATGAACAAGACTCGACCATCGTTGGCAGCAGGGGAGGGGAGCGCCGGCGCAAAACGTGTGAAGCCCGCAAGCGAAGCGTTGAATCGGCGTCACCTGGGCTAGCCCGTACGCCGGGACGTGCACCGCGCAACAACAGGCGTCAGACCGGCTACAAGCCTCTCGCAGCCCTAATACGGCCCCGCCCTCTAGCCTCTGGCGTCCACGCGACGCAATCCCCGGTCGAGAGAGGCCCCGCACAGCCAACGCAAGCATGGCACTGGATCGCCTAGTCGGGACACCGGCGCAATTGCCTTTCGCGCATCGCTACAACTACCACTTGTGCACGCCATATTGGCGGTACCTAACCAGAGCGCCCAACTCGACGGGTTCGCTCGATCGTCTCAAATCCCCCGAAAAAGCTCACCTTAACGCTGGTGGAGCGCTTGGAACGACGCGGCCTCCAGAGGTGATGGGCCCCCAAACCATCGAAAAACCGTCCCGAAAAGCCTCACCTCAGAGGCATCCGGAGGGATCATCCCACCTGCAAATAGAGCCCCCGAAAAACCTCACCTTTGCGAAACACGCACAAATTAATCAATTATTTCAATGACTTAAGTTTTATGTATTCGCGATGCTATCTGGGACAGCTCCCGTAAAGTCTCACCTTAAAGCGCATTTCGGTGAAATGCGGCATTGCCGATCGCCGCCACGACGGTCCCGAAAAACCTCACCATTCGAATTCTTCGACCACAAAACAGAATCGGATTCGGTGCCGTCAGCAGAGCCTTTCCGGCCTATAACAGGCATTTTGATCCCGTATTTACTCACCTCACGGATCACGCGCCCGTAAAAAGACTCCTGAAAACTCTCACCTTTACCGCGATTCGAGCACATTTCGTAGGCGGCTCCTCACGCAGAAGCCTGCCTCCCGAATTTCCTCACCTTAGTCATCCCGGGGATCGACGAACCTCATCAACAACACACCGAAGGTCAGGTCGAAACACAGCCTCAGTCCCGAAAACCCTCACCTCAAGTGCCGGAATGCACAGAAATAAGGCAAAAACGCCACCCGTGCCCCGTAAAACCTCACCTTCGGTTCCCGTTTTCTCCCGACTTGACTCACCAATGGGGTAAACGAGCTCAAAATAAGGCCAGAATTGAGCCTCGGCGCGCATCCCGAAAGCGCTCACCTTACCTGTTACCAAACCTCGAACTGACTTTTACGCATGGCCGGGCGATCCAGGGGATTCAGGTCCCGCAAACCCTCACCTTTGCCTCTACTGCACTTTGGGGGTGGTTCCTGAACCCGCTCACGTTCTGTCCCGGACCCGCTCACCGAGGCCCCCGAACCTCATCACTCGAGAATCCCGCAAGACCTCACCACCTCTCCCGCAAAGCTTCACCTTACCAGGCTGGAAGCCTTGCCAGATAAGGCTTTGCCGTGGCGTTAACGTTTTTAACATGGGTTCAAAGGTGTTTACTTTTATTACTCTCTAGAATTTCACCCCGCGTGTCCTTCGGACAAAGCCTTCCAACCGAAGTAGACTCCACGACATGTTCGTGAAACAGTACGCGATCGCTGGAAAAGCTTTAAAAGCTCTTTCTTTACAAGAGCTTATTGGCTATTCTTCGTTTTGTTTCACGGAAATATCCCGGTAGTACTAATCCGTCACTGCACATCGGCCACCCAAGCACGCCTTTTTGCCGATTCATGATCGACCAAGACAAATACGTAGCAAACAATACGTAAATTGTTATGATCTATCCAATTCGAGCGACATCGAGGTATTCATGAATCTGGATCAGGAACGGCAAACCATTCGGAGAGAGCTTGAAGCGCTGCGCGCCAACGGGGCTCGTCGGCAAGATCTTTCGCTACATGCGTGCAAGCGACTCTTTTTCGATCTGGGCATTCGCCCATCCATGGCAGCGGTTCGCGATCTGACCCAGACCGGCAGCGCGAGCGATATCCCAAAAGACATCGACCACTTCTGGGAGCGCATCCGAAATGTGTCGCGCGTGAAAGTTGGCGCCGGCGCTATCCCCAAAGCATTGGAAGACCGTGCCGGTGAATTACTCGGCGCACTTTTCGAAGAAGCCGTCACACACGCCCGTGCGACGCTCGCTGAAGAACGTGAGGAAATGCACGCGCAAATCGCCGCGGCCGATCAGCGTGCTCGAGAAGCGGAAATTCGCCAGCAAGCATCCGAAGACGCGATCAAGCGCAGCGAACTTCGAGCGGAGGCAGGCTGGGAGCGCGCTCGCGCCCTCGAGACCGAGTTATCGAGCGCGACCACGCACGGCAACGCTCACCAAGAGGGGTTACAGGCAACAGTGCGCCGGCTTGATCAAGAAAACGAAGCGCTTCGTCAACGTCTCGACAACGAATTCGCGACCAATGCGACGCTGCGGGACCGGATCGACGCATTGCACGTCGAACTACGCCAAAGCACGGAACACTATGCGCAGCAGATCAAGGATGCAGTGGCTGAAGCCGAGCGGCGCGTCAAACCGATGTTGGTCGAACTCGATTCGTTGCGCAGCATGGCGGCCACCTACCAGTCCGGTCTCCGCGACGCGAGTCGCAAAGAATTTGAATTTATTCAGCAGATCGCGTCGGCCAAGGCGCGCGGCGACCGACTCGACGCCCAACTGCGCGAGCAATCCGACGAAGTCGATGCGTTGACAAAAGAGGTAGAAGTTTTACGCGGCCAGCAAGGTATTGATCCCGCAATCGCCGGCCTACTCTGCTCACTGGTCGAAGCTGGCCGGCTCACGGACGACGAATTGAGAATGATCGGCACCGCGGCGGACGGTCATGTGGCCCTGCCGCTGCGATGCCCCAAATGCGAAGAAGGTGAGCCGGAGTTGTCGCAAGTGGATCACCGTTTCGAGCTGCAATGTCCCGAGTGCGATCACTCGTCGGGCCTCGGCGAATCAAGGCTAGAGGCCGTTCGCCGGTTTCAGTCGAGCGGAGCGATTCCGGCCTCCGCATGACGTTTGACGCGCCGCAATAGCGGATAAAGTGGCAAAGGTGAGGAAATTCGGGACTCGAAAGGTGAGGAACTTCAGGACTCGCCAGCTCCCCTTTTCCTCATCAAACGCCCGTCACGCCTAGGTGCGGCCAACGGAGGAACGGCCGGATCCGGAATATCCGCCGCAGGAGAATCCTGCTGATCCACCCAGTTTTGCCAGGCGCGATACAGCCGGTTTGCTGACACCGCCTGCACAAATCCCAGCCATTGCCCGACCAGTTCCGCCTCGACCCCGCTCTCGAAGAGATCCGCCGCAAAAGTGTTGCGCAATGTCTGCGGACTGGCTCGCGACGCCCTCGATGCGGCAATTCCCGCGCCATCGATCAAGGCGTCCACCGCGCGCAGCATGGTGGCTTTATGCATGGGCCTTCCAGAGGGCGATGCCGGAAAAACCAGATTGCCGGCCAAATCCGAAAGACGCCTTTCGGCGAGCCATGCATCGAGAATCGCTGCGGCGAACGGTGCGAGCCGTGTGCGCCGCGTGAGCATGGGATTCGGGGACTCGATCGTCACCCAGGGCGAGCCGACGATCACGCAACTAACCGTAAGCGAAGCGGCTTCACCGGTTTTCAATCCACCACCTAAGAACACGGCGATCAACGCACGGTCGCGCCGCTCTCGCCAACGCTGCGCCACGGACAGATTCGGCAATGGTGAAAACAGATGTGCAATCAACGCGGTTCGTTCGGCGTGGCTGAGAAAGCCAGTCGGCTCGTTATCGCGCGCGTTGCGCCACGCTGCTTCGCCATCCTGAGCAATGAAGCGCGCCGGATTGGTCGAAGCCGATTCGATTTCCCGCACATGATCGAGTACGCGTTCGATCAGTCGCAAATAGCGTACGCGCTGAGTCTTTCGTACGTCGAGCCCGGCGGCGAATTCGGCAATCGTGTGAGCATCGACCGTGGCCAGACTCTTCTGGCGCATGCCCAGCCAATCGAGAAAAAGCCCCCACTGCGCCTGATAGACTTCAGCGGAAGAACGCCGAAAATGCTGCTTGGCAAGCCATGCGTCGAAAGCGATTTGCGGGTCACGTCGCCAGTCTTCACGTTGTTGATCGAAGAGGTCCGTGGAAGGCGCCGGGCGAGGCACGGGGTCAGTCAGATGAGGGGGAGACATGAGCTCATATTTCCGTTAGTTGCACCTATTGTAGGTGGCAACGGACGGAAATGCAGCCTTTAGTCGCCCCAGGCGCGTGCGCGCTTGAGAGGCGCATTCTGCGGTGACGGTTGTGCAGCGCGGCGTGCCGCCTCTTCATAGGCGCTCACTGCGAACGCGAAAACCGCCGGCAATGCCGTGGAGGTACCAAAGTCGACTGCCTCATCCGTTTCCGGATAAGGCAGATCGGATGGCCGCTGAAAGAGTCCCAGCATCAACGCGTCGTGCCGGCTGGCGAACCCGAGATCGGCGAGCGCTTCGGCTTCGATGGCATGCAGCAACCGCCATGTGAGCGGCACCTCCTGCACGATGTAGCGCGCGGCAATGTTGCGCACGATGCGTTCGAGATCGCGCGCTGCGGTTTGATAGCGCAGCGCGGCCAGAGCATGGTCGGTCGAGTCGGTTATCAGGTTGTTCATTATCGGCTCCAATCGATACCCTGTACTGTACAAATATACAGTGCTCGATGCAACCTTGTCTGAAGTCCCGATTCCGCCAACTGCTAGTCACGGCGCGCCTGACTGCCTGACGATCAGCCGTGTATCACGACGAGCAGCGCCTTCGCCTCGCCCTTGCCGGCGTTGCGGATAGCATGCGGTTCGTCGGCGACATAGCGCGCGGTGTCCGCCGCCTTGAGCCGTTTCGTCGTGCCGGCCGCCTCTATCTCGATCGATCCGTGCAGCACGGTCAGATGCTCGCGCGTGCCAGGCTCGTGCGCGTTCGAAGCCAACGCCCCGCCCGGCTGCAGCGTCAATTCATACCACTCGAACTTGCCGGCGAGATCGATCGGCCCCCACACGCGCAACTGATACTTGGCATCGTGCCCGCTCAAGGTGGGAATCTCGTGCGGACCGGAGACGGCGATCGCTTCCGGCGTCTTTTGCGGCGCGAACAGCGAATCGAGGCTGACGCCGAGCGCGTTAGTCAGGCGCCAGGCGACCGCAATGGTTGGATTGGCCTTATCGCGTTCGATCTCCGAGAGCATCGATTTCGACACACCGGCAGCGCGCGACAGGTCGTCGAGCGTCATGCGCCGTTCGGCGCGTAAGCGCTGAATCTGCTCGCCGACGCGCGGCGGCGCCGCGATTGCGGGGACCGCGGTTGCGCCTGAGGCGGGTGCCGCGTTGGCCGCGGCGCGGCGGATACCCGAACTTGCCATTTCCTGACCCATCGTTTAGAGTTGTTCGACATACCGGATTTTAGTTCGGAAAAACGAAAATATCCGATAAAACTGACAGCCGACTATAACAGGCCGCTCCGTGGTCGCACATGCCGAACACGCTGACACGGGCGCTTTCACCCATTTCAGGAGTCTGGTTCATGCGTGACCTTTACCTCGCCCATTTGCGCGACACCCTCGAGCAGATTCGCGCTGACGGTTTTTACAAGAACGAGCGCGTGATTGCCAGCCCGCAATCGGCTGACATCCGTCTTGCCAACGGCACGTCCGTGCTGAACTTCTGCGCGAACAACTATCTGGGCCTCGCCGACGACGCACGATTGATCGACGCCGCCAAGCAAGGTTTGGATACCGACGGCTTCGGCATGGCGTCGGTGCGCTTCATTTGCGGCACGCAAACCGTGCACAAGGATCTGGAAAAAGCGCTTGCCGCGTTTCTGCAAACCGACGACTGCATTCTTTACTCCAGTTGCTTCGATGCGAATGGCGGCCTGTTCGAAACCTTGCTCGACGAAAACGACGCGATCATCAGCGACGAACTGAATCACGCGAGCATCATCGACGGTGTGCGGCTTTCCAAGGCGAAGCGCTTTCGCTACAAGAACAACGATCTTGCCGATCTCGAAGCGAAACTGATCGAAGCGGACGCTGCTGGCGCGCGCTTCAAGCTGATCGCCACCGACGGCGTGTTCTCCATGGACGGCATCATCGCCGACCTCGCCGGCATCTGCGATCTGGCCGACCGTTACGGCGCGCTCGTGATGGTCGACGACTCGCACGCGGTGGGTTTTGTCGGTGAACACGGACGGGGCACGCCGGAACATTGCGGCGTGCTGTCGCGCGTCGATATCATCACCGGTACGCTGGGCAAGGCATTGGGCGGCGCTTCGGGCGGCTATGTAGCCGCGCGCAAAGAGATCGTCGAGTTGCTCCGGCAGCGCTCACGTCCTTATCTGTTTTCGAACACGCTGACGCCGAGCATTGCCGCCGCATCGCTCAAGGTGCTCGAACTGCTGGCCAGCGAGGAAGGCGCGCAACTGCGCGCACGCGTGCGCGAAAACGGCGCCCACTTCCGCGGCAAGATGAGCGCGCTCGGCTTCACGCTCGTGCCCGGCGAACATCCGATCATTCCGGTCATGCTCGGCGACGCGCAACTGGCTTCGAAAATGGCCGATGCACTTCTGAAGGAAGGCGTCTACGTGATCGGCTTCTCGTTCCCGGTGGTGCCGAAAGGCCGCGCGCGCATTCGCACGCAGATGAGCGCCGCGCATACGCGCGAGCAGATCGACCGGGCGGTGGATGCATTCGCGCGCGTCGGCCGTGAACTCGGTGTGATCTGATACGGAGGCGCACATGAAAGCATTGGCAAAACTCGAACGCGCTCCGGGCCTCACGCTCACGGACGTCAAGAAACCCGAAGTCGGCCATAACGACGTGATGATCCGCATCACGCGCACTGCGATTTGCGGCACGGACATTCACATCTGGAAGTGGGACGACTGGGCGCAGAAAACGATTCCTGTGCCGATGCATGTCGGCCACGAATATGTCGGTGAAATCGTCGAGATGGGCCAGGAAGTGCGCGGCTTTGCGATTGGCGATCGCGTGTCGGGCGAAGGACATATCACGTGTGGCTTCTGCCGTAATTGTCGAGCAGGCCGCCGACATTTGTGCCGCAATACGGTGGGCGTGGGCGTGAATCGTGAAGGCGCGTTCGCCGAGTATCTGGTGATTCCGGCTTTCAACGCGTTCAAGATTCCGCCCGAGATTTCCGACGACCTCGCCGCCATTTTCGATCCGTTCGGCAATGCTACGCACACAGCTCTGTCGTTCAATCTGGTCGGCGAAGATGTGTTGATTACCGGCGCCGGACCCATTGGAATCATGGCGGTGGCGATCGCCAAACATGTCGGCGCGCGCAATGTCGTGATTACCGACGTCAACGATTATCGCCTCGAACTCGCGCGCAAGATGGGCGCGACGCGTGCAGTCAACGTTTCGCGCGAATCGTTGCGCGACGTGATGGCGGACCTGCACATGACGGAAGGTTTCGACGTCGGGCTGGAAATGTCCGGTGTGCCTAGCGCGTTTACCGGCATGCTCGAAGCGATGAACCACGGCGGCAAGATCGCGCTGCTCGGCATTCCGCCCGCGCAGACCGCGATCGACTGGACTCAGGTGATCTTTAAAGGCCTCGAAATCAAGGGCATTTATGGGCGCGAGATGTTCGAGACCTGGTACAAGATGGTCGCCATGCTGCAAAGCGGTCTGGATCTCTCGCCAATCCTCACGCACCATTTCAAGGTCGACGACTATCGGGAAGCGTTCGCCACGATGCTCTCAGGTGAGAGCGGCAAGGTGATTCTCGATTGGACTGCCGCGTGAGTTAGCACGCCGACACGCGTCAGCGCGCAATCGCTGCTAGCAGCAAAAACGTCCCGCCCAACGCCCGCACCGCGCTCACCCGCCTGCGGGCGTTTTAACGAATTCGGCCTGAATGCGCACGTGAACATCGTCGCCAACAGCCGGATACCACGTCGCCAGACCGAACTTGGCGCGGCTGAAATGGCCCTCGGCGGAAAAACCGAGCGTGTCCTTTTTCGTGAGCGGATCCGGCGCAAAACCGTTGAAGGTGACGTCGAGCGTGACTGTTTGCGTGACGCCGTGAATCGTCAGATCACCGGTCAACGTGCCGCGCGATTCGCCGGTGCGCTCAAATCGCGTGCTGACGAAACGGATCTCCGGGTAGCGCTCCACGTCGAGCAAGCTGGCGCTCTTCACCATTTTGTCGAGCAGAGGCACATTCGTATCGATGCTCGCGGCGTCGATCGTGACCGACGTCGTGCTCTTGTCCAGACCGCCTTCGTTCCAGTCGAGCTCCCCCTTCTTGCGATCGAACCGCGCCGTAAAGCGTGAATACTTGAAGTGATCGATGTCGAAGGTAATGCTGCAGTGATCCGGATCGATTTCATAACGGCCGGGCGGCACACGCGCTTCGTTCTGGCTGACCGAATGCGTGAGTACTTGCACAGGCGTGCAGGCCATTGCCGTTAACAACGTTGCGCTCAGCAACGCGCGCACGAACGCGGCGCGCAGACTCAGTGTGCTCATGAAGTTCGTTCCCGTTGACCGATCCCGCTCACGATAGCAGTTCGCGCTCTCACGCCGCAAAAACACAAAAGTCTTGACGAAGGAGAATGATCGTTCTACCCTTCGTTCATGGCTACTGACACTCACACTGAATCAATCTCACCCGGCAGCGCGCGCGAGCGGCTGCTGGATGCGGCTGAAGCGTTGATCTACGCCGGCGGGATTCATGCCACCGGCGTGGACGCGATCGTCAAACAGTCCGGTACGGCGCGTAAAAGCTTTTACACGCATTTCGAATCGAAAGACGCGCTCGTGGCGGCCGCGCTCGACCGGCGCGACGAACGCTGGATGAACTGGTTTATCACCGGCACGCAGCAGCACGGCAAGACGGCACGCAAACGCCTGCTCGGCATGTTCGAGGTGCTGCGCGAATGGTTTGCATCGGAGAATTTTCACGGTTGCGCTTTCTTGAATGCGTCGGGTGAAATCGCCTCCGCGGAGGACCCGATCCGGATCGTCGCGCGCCATCACAAAGAACGCCTGCTGGCGTTCGTGCGAACCGAATGCGACGAATTCGCGGCGGAGTCGGGCATGGACGCCCGCCGCGTCGCGCGCCTGTCGCGTCAATGGTTGATCCTGCTCGACGGCGCAATCGCCGTCGCGCTGGTAAGCGGCGAGCCCGACGCGGCGCTCGACGCACAAACCGCAGCCGAAGTCCTGCTCGACGCGCAATGTGCGAGCGAGCCAGTTACACCGCCACGCAAACGACCGCCATCCCGGCGAACCGCAACCTGACTGAGGAACCATCATGGCCGACCCGATCGAAACCCGCCCGCCGCTGCCACCGTTCACACGTGAAACCGCGATCCAGAAAGTGCGCGGCGCGGAAGACGGCTGGAACACCCGCGATCCCGAGCGTGTGTCGCTCGTCTACACGCAGGACAGCGTATGGCGCAACCGCGCGGAGTTCACGCATGGCCGCGCGGAGATTGTCGCTTTACTGCGCCGCAAATGGGCGAAGGAACTCGACTACCGGTTGATCAAGGAATTGTGGGCGTTTACCGATAACCGCATTGCCGTGCGCTTTGCCTATGAATGGCACGACGATTCGAACAACTGGTTCCGTTCGTACGGTAACGAGAACTGGGAGTTCAACGAGCATGGGCTGATGGCCCGCCGTCATGCCAGCATCAACGATATGCCGATCCGCGAAGCGGACCGTCTTTTTCATTGGCCGCTTGGCCGCCGTCCTGACGATCACCCGGGTCTGTCCGATCTCGGTCTTTGACCCGACAGGCGAACGCCCAATGCGCGTTCACCGCTCCGACATCGGTTCTCGGCTATGGTTGCGTCTGCGCTAACGGGCACGTCTCGTGCCCGGGCGCCCGAGCGTGTCCTCAACATCGTGCTGAAGGGTTGAGGTACAGTGCGCGACGGACGGCAAGCAACCCTACCCAGAACACAGATGACGCCGGCGCTCGACCGGTGGCGGAGAGGACATGCATTTTCGGCAGATCAAGAAGAACATCCGACGCGCGGCCATTGCGCTTGTAGCGACCCTTGCCGCGGCGTCCGCCGCGCATGCGGGCAACTGGTGCGAGGGTGGCGTGTGGGTCGATGCCATGCTGGGTTCGTATCACATCAACCCTGACCCGAACACCCATTTCGAACAGTTCAATCCGGGCCTCGGTGTCGAATGCTGGCTCAATAATCAATGGGCGTTGACTGCCGGCGGCTTTCGCAATTCGCTGCGCCGGCCTTCTTATTACGGCGGCGGTGTGTGGGCGCCGGAGTTCGCGCATTGGGGCATCGTGCGGATCGCGGCGATCGGCGGGATCATCTCGGGCTATAACTACGGCAATTGGGGTTTGGGCCGCGATCATACGATCGGACCGGTCGTCGCACCGATCGTCATGCTCGAATACAAGCGCGTGGGCGCGAACTTCATTGTGATTCCGCCCATCCCGTCGGACAATCTTCCGTTTACGATCGGGTTTCAGTTGAAGGTGAAGTTCTGACACGGAACGTCACCTGGACAAATAACGAGCGACCGCACTTTTGGGCAATCCGGAAAATCGCCGAACAGAGCACGCCGGAATAAGCCTTTGTCAATCCGGCAAAGGTGAGACGTTCCAGGAGATCGCCAGCAAAAAGGCGAGAAACACCAGCAGGTGAGTTCACCACGACACAGGCAGAGCCACCCTGACAGTCGATGCTTCAGACGGCCACGATGAACGCGGTAAGCCATATCCGCGTACCACAAGGTGGAAACCGTCGTTGCTACGATCAGCCGCAGGGTTCTCGTATTCCGCGAGATAGCCCGTTTGGTATTCCACCTCCTGGAGCATCAATCATGCGCGTCTCCGGTTCAAGCCCGAATTGCGTCCCCTGTCGCTGCTGCGAGCTTCCGAACGAGGAGCAGGACGCTACTCGACATAGCAGCACGCAACCGGCTACCCAGCCCGCGAGCGCAAATGCCGCAGTCGCCAATGCCTGCAAATCCTTGCAGGAAAAGCCACGTAACACAGGTAGCCATCCGCAGCCCTCTTCGAAAAGTCCAGGCGGGCCTCGCAATGCGCGGCCGGACTGTTGGCCCGGCGACATTCCTCGAGCGGACCTCATGACGAAACACCGCATGAATCGCCACGCTCGGCAGCAAGCGTCAGCCTTTCACGATGCGAGGACATGGTTCACTGGCAGCGAGCGCTCAATTGGGAATGACGAAGCCAGAAACGGCTACCGCGCGGGGCGCGCCGCGCCTGCCGCACCCAATCTCGCAGTCCCAAACGACGACGGCGGCCCGCGGGTCAAACGCGGCCCGGTTCTCAGCAAATGCATCAGGGATCTTGGCGGCGACGCATTGAAGGAAGGCAGCATTGCCTCCGAAGGCTTCGCGCAGCCCGAATATAAAGAAAGTCGAAATCAGGCGAGCGGCGGCCTATGTGATGGCATGGTCCGGGAAGCCATCCGCCGGCTCGATCGCGGCACGAGCGATCAACCGACGACATCCGGATCGCCCGGTCAGCGTGAATCCACGCTCCTCTCAGCGGTGCGAGACATGCGCGCGGACACCCGTAACGCCGTCTCGCGAAGGGAGATGTTCGGTCGCATCACAAACTTCCAGACCGGTGGCGCCAAACTTGGCCTAAGCCGCTATGCGCCGCAGCCACCCATTACGTTCGCCGGCGTTAGAGACCGCAATTACCGCATCGATTTATTCAATCACCAGACACAGAATTTGCTGCGCCATCCCAACGATATCGCGTACGTCCAGCTGAGTCTGGAGTCGCCAACGGATAGAAGGGACTATGGGCACGCCATTCTCATCCAGAGAGGAGTCGGCAATCGCTATACGATTTTCGATCCCAACAATGGCGCATTCGAATATGCAAACTGGGGTAATACAGAGCAAGCGTTGAACCGCTTCATGGCAACCGCCTTCAGGACGCGCTCCTCTTTCGACGAGCTGGAAGGCGACTATCGAGTCACGCCGTTCAAACTGCAGGTGTATTCGACGACACCGTCTGAAAATCGAACGCCTACGCCAGTCCTCGGCCCGCGACCGGGAGCTGCCGGTAAGGGGCCGCCCATCCCCGAATGTGAAAACCTCATCTACCAGCGACATGCAGCCTCTTCGAATGCCCTATCACTCGATACGCTTTTTCCGGGCGGTGCGGCGCGTTCCGGCTTGCGCAGCCCAGACGAAAGCCTGGCAACCTCCGCGTTACGGGCCGTTGCCGACGGGAGAGCACAATCGCTCGGCATTTTCATCGGAAGCCTACGCAGCTTGCGGAACGATCCAGATGCACGTCAGCGGTTCATCAACAGTTCGAATTACGTTCACGAGCATTTCCAGTCGGCCTCTACCAGCGTTCTGGCGAACTACATCCGGCACAGCGGCATGCATCGCGTCACGACAGCAGACGATCTCCTGAGTGAACTGAGAACACACTTCGCCGAAGCGTA
This sequence comes from Paraburkholderia sp. RL17-383-BIF-A, assembly GCF_046028015.1. Lineage (NCBI taxonomy): Bacteria > Pseudomonadati > Pseudomonadota > Betaproteobacteria > Burkholderiales > Burkholderiaceae > Paraburkholderia > Paraburkholderia sp. RL17-383-BIF-A. The sequence goes on from NZ_JARESR010000028.1 coordinate 46,051, forward strand.
TAACAGCGACAGCGGCCCCGTGGCTCTGCGCAACGACTTCGCGGTTATCGATCTTTCGTTAAGCGCTGAAGCGGGAGGAACGTCGAGACGAGAGCCTAGCCGGCCGGTCGTCGTACAGCGGCTCAACCACAGTCCGGATGTCGCGCGCGATCACTACGAGCTTTACGATCCTAACTTCGGTGCCTATACGTATAACAACTTTGACGATTTGTCGGCTGCAATACGTGGCGTCTATGACGGGGGATACAGCGCCGAAGGCGGAGTCATTGGCGCTACGACGGCATGGTTCGCCCGTGAAGCCGATTTCGCGGCTGCCGGCGTGCGCAGAGCAGACATCAGTCTGGACAACGCAGAACGAAGAGCGTGGTCAGCGCCAACCGTTCAGCTCGTCACCCCGCGCCTGGACCTGCCAACCGCACCGCCGGACAGTCGTCCTTCGATCCAGACCTATGTGGACAAGCGCTTGGAATTCAAACGTTCAACCGACTCGACATTGACCGCCGATCCGTGGGTGCTACTTCGCCCATCAACGGACAAACCCGCCGAAGTCGCGAAGAGAGGCGGGTTCGACGCTGCAATTACACCGCTGCGCGATGTCAATTTGTCCCTGCACAATTTCGACATTGCCTCCCACGAGGGGGAAACAGACAGTGGCGGCTATCTCGGGACGTTCGAAACATCGGCGGTTGCCATCGACCGCCAGCGCCATCAATCGGAGAATGGGTATATCTATGCTATCGCGCCGTCCCCTAACATGGTCAATGTGAACGCGAGCCTCGGCGCACATACTCTCGGCGCGGAAAACCATGAATTTGCCGCTATGGGCCACATCGACAACACGCAGATATTGGGTTGGTGGGAGACGAAGGACGTGAAACAAGGGCACTTATGGCACTACCACGAAAATCCTGCCTTCCGTTGGGACGTGTACAGGCGGACGTGGACTGCGGGAGCGCAACCTCAGCTTGCCCGCTTTCCGATCGATAGCGCCGCCTGGCATGAACCCGAATACAAGCGGTTTTCTGCCCCGAGGCAAGAGCCTAATCTCGCGCAGGCCGAGTTCTATCTCAATACCCGCTTGCAAGTCCATCAGTTGGCGGCCCGCCAGTCAGCCGGGAAAGACTATCTGGGGCCGATGACCTTGCAGGCGTATGGCGGCGACTATCCGTACATCCTGTATGCCGACGCAGGCAAGAACGTTTGGGTCTACAACAAGACTTACGCCTCCAATCGACCCAACAGCACTACGCAATTCGTCATGGGCGAGGACGGTCGTTTCCACTTTGCGAATAACTACAGTAAGGTCCTGAGTGTAGAAAGTGATGATTCGCTCTCGGTCGGCACCATCCCCAAAGATCCGCGCAACCTGAACGGTGTTTTTCGCCTCGCTGGAAGCAATCCGTTCCATCTCGTTCATGAAGAGAATCTGAAATACCTGACTGTGGGCCTTAGCTGGGCTACGCCGTTTCTGACAGACTACGATGCCGGAGACCGGTCACGGTGGAAACTGACGGATCAGCGCGGCGCTGAGGTCACACCGCCCGCCGTCAACAAGAACTCCTATCTGCATAGCACGACCGGCACGCCCGAACAGCTGTATGCGTTCAATCAAAACCCGGATTCCCTGTTGCCGCCTGGTGCGACTCATTTCGTGACGGAAAGATTGTTTGATCCATTCAACGGTTTCAACTTTCTTGACTATGCGAACCTTGCACGTTCAACCGGCGGACTGGGTATGACCATCTCGTTGCTGAAGTCGGAAAATGCCGCGTGGCTCTTCCGAGATGGCTTTTACGCAGTCCCAATCGGTAAGAACCAGCTGGAAGTGCGAACGCTAGGCGGTAAGCCTGTGTGGCGCGCAACGGTCGATCCGATGACGGATCACGAGTCGTATGAGAGTCTCGGTCCAGTCTCGAGCGGTTTCAAAATTAGCGACGATGTCTGGAACGACCTTCGGTTTCGGGAAGACGCACGCTTGCGGCTGGAAGAGACGCTGCCGGCGTAGTTAATACATTGCCGCAAGCGCATCCTGTTCACTTTCATCAATGGTGAAGCTTTCCAGGAGACCGTTCGAATCCGCTCAAAGGTGAGTCGTTCCAGGAGCAGATCAGCACCTCAACGCTCCGCAAACTTGCGTCAAGGTGAGGAGTTCCAGGAGATCGCGTTGAAAGGTGAGTGATTCCAGGAGGTGAGCAACCGGCGCACCGAATCCGCACCTAAGAAAAGGTGAGGATTTCCAGGGAGTTGCGGTCATACGCGCTGACTGCGAGCAAGGCGGCCCGGCGGCAGGTCGCTAAATCGCCAACCGATAGGTGAGAAGATTCGGGATGCGTCGAGGTGAGAATATGGCAACCTGTCCGCGCACTTCAACCCCGAAGGTGAGGGAATTCGGGAGTGCAATGACAGGCCTTCGCCAACCTCGGTATCCGCGAATATTGACATTGGTTTCCTAGGAAACTAATATGCCGTCAATGCTCCTGGAGATGGCGTTACCCCATGCAAGGTCCTCGTCAAAAGAACAGCACCCGCGCGCCGGCTCGAAAGCAATCCACGGCGTCGGATCGAAAGAAACCTGTTAGCGGACTTGAAGCGCATGTCGGTTACTGGCTGCGCTTCGTGTCGAATCACGTGTCGCATGGCTTCCAGATGAAGGTCGAAGCCCATGGCGTGACTGTGTCCGAATGGGTATTGCTGCGCGAGATCTACGACTCGGGCCCGACATCCGCCACGGCGCTCGCGGCACGCACCGGCATGAGCAAGGGTGCGGTGTCGAAGCTGCTCACACGGATCGAAGCCAAGGCACTGCTCGAACGCGAGACGGTCGAAGAAGACCGCCGCAATCACGTCGTTGCACTGAGTACGGAAGGACTAAAACTCGTGCCTGAACTCGCGCGACTGGCCGATCAGAACGACGAAGAGTTCTTCGGCCACCTGCCCGCTGGTGTAAAAACGGCGATCGTCGACGCAATGAAAAACGTGGTCGCCGTCCACGGCCTGAAGGCGGTTCCCATCGAGTAAACGCTCTCCCTGCTGGAGATAGACATGTCCGCGAAGTTCAATGAAGCCAGCCGCCTCGTGGCTGAAGACTGTGCGAAGCGCTCGCACGAAGGCACGATCGATTTCGCCTCGGTGGTGCGCGCGCTCGGTGAGGCCGGCGTCGAATCGTACTTCACCGATTACCGTCGCGGCGAGCATACGTACTATGCGCCCGGCGGCGAGACGCACGCAATCGTATTGCCGCTACCGGACATCGCGATTGCGAATGCCTTCGACGCCGACGCGGTCAACCAGGCCGTGCGCGGCGCGCAAAGCGGCGCGGTCAAGTACGCGGAGTTCGTGAGCCGAACCATGGCTGCGGGATGCATCGGTTATTTCGTCTGGATCGCGGGACGCCAGGTGCAGTATTTCGGTCGGCGCGGCGAAGTGCACGTGGAGCGCTTTCCTCAATGACGCCTGACGCTTTCGCGAGGGACATTCAGGCGGCGCTCGCGCCGCACGCCGACGCGGAGCGCGCGCTCGCGATGCGCGCGTACATGCGCCACCAGTTCGAATTCATCGGCGTGCCGACGCCGCAGCGGCGGCAAGCGGTATTGCCGGTTTTCAAGCGGCTGCAGGTGGAGAACGCCGATCATCTGCTGGCGTGTGCGCATGTTTTGTGGACCCTTCCGGCGCGCGAATTCCAGTATGTCGCGACGGATCTGCTGGCGCGTAAATGGAAGGCGCTGGGGATCAACGACATCGCGCATCTGCTGACTATCGCGCAGCAAGCTTCGTGGTGGGATTCGGTCGATCCGCTCGCGGGCGTAGTCGGCGACGTGCTGAAAGCGGCGCGAGTCGAGACGCCACAGGCGCAGGCCGTCATGGACGCGGCGCTTCAGCACGAATCACTATGGGTGCGGCGCATTGCGATGATTCATCAACTCGGCTGGCGCGAGCATACCGACGAAGATCGTCTGTTCGGGTACGCGCGTGCGCTGGCCGCGGAAAGCGACTTCTTTATACGCAAAGCGATCGGCTGGGCCTTGCGAGATTACGCGTGGCACGCGCCCGACGCGGTGAGCGGCTTTCTGTCGGCTTCACGCAACCTTATTTCACCGCTCAGTCTGCGCGAAGCGTCCAAGCATCTGCCTTCGATTAGCTGACGCTTTGAACGCTCGGACTTTTGCAGCGGTGACAAAAACGCAAATGAAAAGCCGCTTGTTAACGGCGCTTTATCCGAAAACTTGAGAATTATATTTGACGCGTTAAATGCGGTTTAAAAGTCTGTAGTCATCGCTTAGTAACATGCGTGGGCAATACTCCGCAGCGCTGCAAGTCAGACCATATTTCGCATAAAACGCGCTGCTCCCATTGAGGGCTGACGCGAAGGCCAGACCCCGGGGGGTTCACATGACTATTCGTCATCGCATCACGCTATTGGTTGTTCTGATGTTCGTCGCCTTGTCGGCGATTGGCGGCTACGCTGTCTACCAGACGCGCGGCAGCGCGGCCGAGGTGCGCAAGGTAACCGAAGGCGTCGTTCCGAGCGCGCTCGCTTCCGCCGACCTCGTGTCGCAAGTCAAAGACGTGCAACTCGCCACGATGACACTGGTCTACGCGCCCGACGCCAATATGGTCGCCCAGGCTCAGGACGAACTGAAAAAGAAGCGCGCTTCGTTGCAACAGGCGCTTGCGTTGCAGGATAAAGACGCCGCGAGCCACGCCCAGAAGGGCCTGGTTTCGCAAGCTAAAGACAGTCTCGAGAACTATTTCTCCGCGATCGCCGAGACGGCCAAAATGAAGGCCGACGGCAAGAACGAACTCGCGCAGGCCTATCTGTTCGCCAATGTCGCGCAGTATCGCGACGAACTCGAAGGAATCGTCGAGACCTTGCGCGTCGAGAAGAATCGCGAGAAAGACGAGGCGATTACCGCGCTGAACGCCACACTCGCCACGACCACCACAGCGATCGCGGCGGTCACGGGTATAGCGATCATTCTGCTGACTTCGATCGGCTCGCTGCTCTACCGTCAGATCACGCGCCCGCTGAGCCGCATGCAGGCCATGATGAGCGAGATCGCCTCCAGCCAGGATTTCACGCGGCGCGTGCCGGTAGGCCGGCTCGATGAAATCGGCCATTCGATCGTCGCCTTCAACGGCATGATCGAGAAGATTCAGGAGAGTTCGGCGCAACTCAAGCAGAAAACCGCGGACATTCAGGCGATGTTGCAGAACATGCAGCAGGGCATTCTGACGGTGATCGACGGCGCCGTGATCCACGCGGAGTACTCGGCCTATCTGGAAGACATCTTCGAAACGAAGGACATTGCCGGGCGCGGTTTGATGGATCTCGTCTTTGCCGACACGGACCTCGGTTCGGACGCGCTTTCGCAAGTCGATGCGGCCGCGCATGCCTGCCTCGGCGAAGACTGCATCAACTTCGCGTTCAATCAGCATCTGCTGGTCGGCGAGATTTCCCGACGCATGCCCGATGGCCGCGTGAAGATTCTCGACCTGAGCTGGTCGGCGATCACCGATGAAAACGACGTGATCGTGCGCCTGATGCTCTGCGTGCGCGACGTCACCGAATTGCGCAAGCTGGCTGCCGAGGCCAGCGAACAGCGCCGCCGACTCGACATGATCGGCGAAATTCTCGCGGTCAGTGAAGAGAAGTTCCACCATTTCATCGAGAGTTCGGCCGGCTTTATCAGCGAGAACGAGCGGATCATTCGCAAGCATTCGGCGGCGGATCACGCGGCGATTGCCGAGTTGTTCCGCAATATGCACACCATCAAGGGTAATGCCCGCACTTATAACCTGCAGCATCTGACCAACGTCGTTCACGAAACGGAACAGAGCTATCACGAGCTGCGCCAGCCGGACGCGGGCCGCTCGTGGGATCAGGAGCATCTGATGCGCGAACTGACGCGCGTGCGCGAAGCGATCGAGAGCTACGCGAAAATCAACGAACAGAGCCTTGGCCGCAAGGGCAAAGGCCAGCTTAACGACGCGGGCAACTCGGCTCACTACGTGATGGTCGCGAAAGAGCATATCCAGCACACGCTGAGCATGCTGGAGCAGACCGACGCCGGCGAACTGCGCGAACTTCAGTCCATGCGCGAAGCGCTGCGCCGCACGCTGCGGGCACTGGGCAGCGAAAGCGTGCGCGACGCGCTGTCCGGCGTGCTGGACTCGCTGCCGTCGCTTGCGAGCGAGTTGGGCAAGCCCGCGCCGAACGTGCATATCGACGACAACGGTTACCGTCTGCGTGGCGAGGCCGGTGGCACGTTGAACAATGTGTTCATGCATCTGTTGCGCAACTCGATGGATCACGGCATCGAAACCGCCGAGACACGCAGCGAGCACGGCAAGAAGCCGGCCGGCACGATCCACATTGAAGTGGGCGTGGACAGCGGCGCGTTGCAGATCACGCTGAGCGATGACGGCCGCGGCCTCGCGCTCCATCGCATTCGCGGTATCGCAATGGAACGCGGCTGGATTGGTAGCAACGACACGCTGAGCGATGAAGCGATCGCCGATTTCATTTTCCGGCCGGGCTTCTCGACTGCGGAAACGGTCACGGAGTTGTCCGGCCGCGGAGTCGGCATGGACGCCGTGCGCGATTTCCTCAAGCGCGCGAACGGCAGCATCGAGCTGCGCTTTACCGACGATCAGAAGGGCGCGGCGTTCCGTCAGTTCCAGACGATTGTTTGCCTGCCGGATAGCGTCGCCGTCGATACGCTCGGCGTGGAAGCACGCGGCGAAGCCGGCGCACTGCAACTCGACGCGATGGCGGACTGAGCGCCGCATCGGCGTACGGCGCGACGGAATTCGAAGGAACGGTTGTGATTCAACAGTACGTATTGGCGGCGGCAGCAGGCAGCGCGGTGACCGCGTTGCTGGCATTTGCCGCCCACAAGCTGCACAGCGCGAAGCTGACGGCACAGTTGCGCGCCGAAGCGCGAGCGCGGATCGACACGCTCGAAGCCGGGCAGGCCCAGCATAGCGCCGCCATTCGCGAGTGCGAGCAGGCCGAGCAGGCATTGCATTCGTTGACCACGCAGCTACGCGAGGAACTCGCGCTCCAATCGGCACGCGCGGACGAACTGCGTGACGCGCTGAAAGCGGCCACCGAGGACAAAGAACAGTTGGCGCATCAGGCCCGGCAGATTGCCGGCGAGGCCGAGCGCCTGAAGAGTCTCGGCGCGACATTCGAGCGCTGGCACGAACAGATGATTTCGCTCATGACGCAAAACCACGACATGCACGCGAAGAATCAGGAGCTGTCCTCGATTGTGCGGCACGTGGTGATCGTGTCGCTGAACGCGTCGATCGAAGCGGCGCGAGCGGGTCCGGCGGGCCGCGGCTTCGCGGTGGTGGCGAGCGAAGTGCGCGCCCTCGCCGCGCGTTCCGAAGAGTTGTCGAAGAGCTATCGCGACAGCCTGCATCGCAATGACTTGACCACGACGTCGACGTTTCAGGACATTCAGGCCGGCGGCAAGATGATCGCGGCGTCGCTCGCCAGCGTCGAGTCGCTGGCCAATCAGTTTCATTCGAAGCTGCACGAGGTGGCGGTGTGATTTCGGCCCACGCCAGGGACAGCTTCGAGCGCATTTTCCGCCAGGCCGCCGAGGCGCGCTTGCCGCTGGATGCCGGCGATCTGTGCGAGATTGCGCCGCTTGCCGAGGCCGGCCTTGGCGCATCCAAAGACTCGCAAGTGGTCGTGCTGACCATTTCGTCGATCGTGTTCAGGCTGCTGCTGATCCTTCGTTTCGACGAAGACGACAGCACGCGAGCCTACTACCTGAAAGACACCGCCGACGAACGGCACTTCCAGGAGGTCTTTCTGGAAATCTGCAATCTGTGTTGCGGGGCGATGAATCAGGCGTTGTTGCGCTACTTTCCAGACCTCGGCATGTCGACGCCTTACGTGCTGAACGCGCGTTGCCTGCCGCATCTGCATGAATTGAAGCCGAGTCTGCTGTCGTCGTATTCGGTCACGCTGAACGGTACCGTGCGGCTCGCCGCGACGGTATGCGTGTGTGCGCATGCGCCGATCGACTTCATCGCCGACACTGGCGCGCTCGAAGAAACCAGCGGCGAGCTGGAGTTGTTTTGATCAGGCGGCGAATCCCCGCTGCGAGCAGGAACGCAACATGAACATGAACAAGCCGGTCAGCAAGGTGCTGGTGCTGGACGATTGCCCGGCTCACAAAGAGGCGCTGAAGCGCTTTTGCGACGAGAACAACCTGGTCGGCGTCAAGGTCGGCAAGAACCGCTTGCAGTCGGTGCTGCGCTCGAATATCGATCTGGGCGCGGTGTTGTTTGCCGAGCATTACGGTGGCTCGCCGGAAGCTAGCGCCGAGATCGCGATCAGGATCAACGCGGTGCGTCCCGAGTTGCCGATCATCATGAGGCGGGACGACGGTCCTGGCATGGACGGCTTGCCGGAGAGCTTGCGGCGCGTGGTCTGCGCGGCGTACGTTGCGCACGATATGGCGCCGCTGCGGCAGGTGATCGACGAGTACATCTTCAGCCTGGATTATCCGAACGCACTGGTGCGCGGCATCGCCGACATGACACAGGCCATTCTCGGCGACGTGTTCAAGGATCTGACCATCACGTGCGACACGCCGCATATCGTGCGCGACCGCATCATCTTCGGCGAGGTGTTCAGTCTGATTCCGCTCGAAAGCGCATGGTGCCGCGGTTACATGATGATGCAGGCCGAAGAGACACCGATTCTCGACCTGCTGGATCGTTACCGGATGATCGACGACGCGCAACACGGCGAAGCCGATTTCCGCGACCTGAACAGCGTGCTCGGCGAAGTGACGAACCTGATCTGGGGTTCCTTCAAGAACCGCTATGTCGGCGATGCGGACGCCTGGGCGCGCAGCCAGGTGCAGGTGCCGCTGCTGGTGAATCACAAGCACAAGTACATCTCGTTCGGCAGCGGTAATCCGCAATTGTGCTTCACGTATTGGTTGAAGGACCCGCAGTCGAGCCGGGCGGTCAAGTTGCATCAACGTTTTGTGTTCAGCCTGAGCTGGTCGCCGGAGGATTTCAAGGAAGTCACGGACGACGTCGGCGCAATGGTCGAGGCAGGCGAACTGGATCTGTTCTGAGTGTGATCATAGGAAAAAACATGTCGAAAATTCTGGTGGTGGATGATTCGAGCACGGTGCGCGACGAAGTGGCCGGCTTTCTGAAGAAGAACGGTCTTGACGTCGACACGGCTGTGGACGGCAAGGACGGCCTCGCCAAGCTGAAGGCCAGCCCCGGCATCAAGCTGGTGATCAGCGACGTCAACATGCCGAATATGGACGGCCTCACGATGGTCGAGAAGATTCGCGGCGAGCTCGCGAACAAGACCGTCAACGTCATCATGCTGACCACCGAGAGCAGCCCGGCGATGAAGGAGCGGGGCAAGGCGGCCGGCGTCAAGGGATGGATCGTCAAGCCGTTCAAAGGCGATGCCGTGCTGGAAACGTTCCGCAAACTGGCAAGCTAGACGCTGCTACGCGGGAGTCGCACGTAAAGGTGAGTGTTTTCGGGAGCCGCGTGCGAACGCGTCTTTGAGTCGGTTTCCGCATTCGCTGCGGCGGTCGAAACACGCTGAATACGCGAACAAACCGATCCGCGCGGTGATTGAGGCCGCGCATTCGGACACGCTCGCTCGTTCAAAGGTGAGGATATTCGGGACCTTTCCTGTATCGCGTGAAGGCGGTCAGAAAGCATGGTTCGTTGAGGTGCGCGGCCCGTGCGCATGCTCCGCTCAGGGACCTCGGATCGAACACGGTGAGTGGCGGAATCGATCGGCACTCACCCGGCCCCTGTTTCAGCACGATGGTGTCGAGGGCCGGACCACATCGTTCAAAACACCCATTCTCTCGCGCAAATCGCGCATTTCCATCTTGAGGCAAGGCCCGCACACGCACGGCCGCTTACCTGGGTATGCAAATTACTCAGCCGGTTCTAAAGGTGAGGGTTTGCGGGAGTGGCCTGTTCTCAAGCATCCGGGCCACGCCCAGCTTGCCCTTGCGGCCTGCCCCCAAGCTCGAAAGGTGAGCGTTTTCGGGAGCAGTTCAACGCGCGCCTCGTGCCAAACCCAAAGCGCTCCATGCCAAAGGTGAGCCTTTTCGGGAGCGAGACGGCAACGCTTACGGGGCGGCACATGCGGCGTGCCATATCACGTTCCGAGTTGAAAGAGTTGGGAAGAAATTGGCAACCTTGGGGGCTGTTCCGCGTTTTGAGAACACCCGCATGCAGGGATGATGGCGACGCGGACGACAGCGGGCGCGGATTGACTATATCCGCACGCCAGGTGCCTGTCTCTGAACAACGATCGTCTCCTGGAATCAGTTGGATGAGTCAGCATATTCTTTTCGTGGGCGCCGATGCCGGCTTGACTGCCGTGGTGGGCGAATCATTGCGCGGCCAGGGCTGCGGTGTGTCCGCACGTCCGCCGGGCGCCGGGCTCAAGCATGTGGTCGAGATGGAACGGCCTTCGCTGCTGGTGCTCGACATTTCGGCGCCGCATGGCGATGGTCTCGCCGTCTTGCACGACCTGCGCATGGGCGGCAACGATGTGCCCGTGATTCTGCTCTCGGCGAGCAACAAGGCGATTGATCGTGTGATCGGTCTCGAACTCGGGGCCGACGACTTCATGAGCAAGCCCGCCGACCCTGCCGAACTGCTCGCCCGCATTCGCGTGCTGCTACGGCGGCGCGGCACGGTCGCTCCGGGTGCGCCGGAGACGCGGCCGCCGTATCGCTTTGGCCGCTGCGAACTGAACTTCTCCGCGCGCGAATTGCGCCGCGACAACGAGCACTTCGCGTTGCGCAGTTCCGAGTTCGCGTTGCTCAAGATCTTCGTCAATCACGCGATGACCGTGCTCACGCGCGTGCAGCTCAACGAGAAGCTGCGCGGCAATAGCGTGTTGCATCAAGGGCGTAGCCTCGATGTGTCGATCTGGCGGCTGCGTCGTCTGATCGAAATCGATCCTTCCGAGCCGCGTTACGTGCAAACCGTGTGGGGACGCGGCTATGTGTTCGTGCCGCACGGCGAGCTGGGTGCGGCCGAGCGCGGCGCGCTGGTCGCGCCCGGCGTGTAGATCAGCGGCGAGCGACCCAAAAGGTGAGACTTTTCGGGAGCGCTCGACGCGATCCAATGTCGCGCCGTTTTTCGCTCCGTGTTTTGCGCCGTTTTTGCTGGTTACGCCGGCTTCGCGATCTCGCGAATGTCGGCGACCGGCGTTTGACCGAAAGCATCGCTCAATGCGTAGTCGAGCAACTGGGTAGCGCACTGTTCAGGCGACGATAGTTGGCCGCTGCGCTTGAGGTCTTCGAATTTCTCGCGCATTGGAAACTGTTCGGCCCCGCTTCCGCGAATCTCGGCCTGCATATTCGTATCGATCACGCCCGGCGCCAGACTGCAGATACGCAGCGCGCGATTCGCATCGAGCGAGACGGCGCGCGCGTGATGATCGAGCGCGGCCTTCGTCGCACAGTAGATGCTCCATCCGGCATACGCGTTGCGCGCCGCGCCGCTGGAGATGTGCACGATGCGCCGGTCGGTTGCGTCGGCGGCGGCTGCGGCGAGCGCGCTGGCGAGCATCAACGGCGTGGCGACATTGAGGCTCACCGCGTTTGCGATGGCCGCCGCGTCTTGTCCTTCAATCGGGCCGATCGGCTGCACCATCCCCGCGTTGTTGATCAGCAGCACGGTTTGCGCGCCGCTGACGAATTCGCGCAGCGCATGAGTCGCGATCCATTGCGAGACGCGGGCGGTGTCGGCGAGTTCGAGTTCGATTTCTTCGAGCAGCGCCGGGAAATGGTTTTTGAGCGTGGCATGATGCGAGCGGGACAAACCCAGCACCGCGATTCCGCGAGCAAGAAGTTGTTCGGCGAGCGCCGCGCCCAGGCCACGGTTGTGGCCGGTGACGATCGCACGGATCGGAGAAGAGGTGGTCATGTCGGTCCTTGAAATCGTTGGCGTGAGCAAGGCCGCTATTTTCTCACGCAATATTTTCCTGCGTCTTGCGCCCTGTGCCGACCGTCAGACGCGTTCATGTCCGCGTACGCTCAGGTTCAAGGCGAGCGAAAGCGTTCCCGATACTGCATGGGCGTCGCGCCGATCCGCTTGGTGAAGACAATGCGCATGCGATCTGCTGTGCCGAAGCCGCAGTCGTACGCGATCGCCTTGAGCGCCGCGCCACTGCTCTCGAGCAGCTTGCGCGCGGCATCGACACGAGCACGCTCGACGAATTCATGCGGCGTCACGCCGGTCTCCTGCACGAACACTCGCGCGAAGTTGCGCGCGCTCATCCCTGCGACGTCGGCCAGTTGCTTCACCGTGAAGCTCTCGCGAATCCGTTCCATGACGTGCGCCTGGACTTTGGCAACGGGCGACGTCTCGTCGACGGGCGCGGTCAGGTAGGGGCTGAACTGCGACTGGCCGCCTTGCCGCTGCGCGAACACCACCAGGCGTTTGGCGACCGCGAGCGCGATGTGCGGCCCATGATCTTCAGCAACCAGGGCGAGCGACAGATCGATGCCGGCCGTCACGCCGGCTGATGTGACGAGTGGTCCGTCGCGCAGGTAAATACGGTCGAAATCGACGCGCGCGTTGGGAAATTGCGCCGCCAGTTGTGCTGCATGCTGCCAGTGCGTGGTGACGTGGCGGGCATCGAGCAGGCCCGCGTGGCCGAGCGCGAATGCGCCGGTGCAGATGGAACCGTAACGGCCGCCCTGCGTGGCGACATTGGCGAGCCATTCCAGCACACGCGCGTCGGGCGCGCGATCGGGCAGCGCGGGCCCGCCCGCGACAAGGGCAAGATCGAACGGACGACGCGCTTCGCTGAAGGTGGCGTCGGCGACCAGCGTCATGCCGTTGGACGCTCGCAATGGTGCGGATCCCGCGCCGATCAGCTTCACCTCGTAGTGATCTTCGGGCGCGGTGAAACGGTTGGCTTCGGAAAACACGTCGACGGGGCCGGCGACGTCGAGCGCCTGCACGCCGGGAAAGATGGCGATCGCAACGGTGGGCATCGAAAACTTCCTGTGACGATGGACGGACTCCGCATGCCGCGGCAGTCAACGCGGTGCGTTTGGCAGTGTTCAACGGTCCACGACGATTGTTCGCGGCGGCGCGTTGACCAATACTGGACTTCACCGGACGCGTTGCTTGAATCGCTGAAAAAAGCGCCGCGGACCAGCATACCAAACGCGCTTTCAAGTCACAAAGACCGCGCGTTCCGTTCATTCGAATCCATTACGGAGTTCATTGCATGACCACGATCGCAGGCATTCAGATTCCCGACAGCATGATGGCGCGCGAAGCCACCCAACTCGTGCGCGATACCGAAACCGACTTGCTGTATCACCATTCACGGCGCGTTTTTCTGTTCGGCTCGCTGGCTGGCGCGCGCAAGCAGCTGAAGTACGATCCCGAACTGCTGTACATCGGCGCGATGTTTCATGACATGGGACTGGTTGCGCCGTATAGCAGCGAGCACGACCGCTTCGAGGTGGACGGCGCGAACGCGGCGCGTGATTTCCTGCGCCGTCACGGCATTGGCGAGGACGACATCGATCAGGTGTGGAACTCGATCGCACTGCACACGACGCCTGGCATTCCGCAGCATATGAAGCCGGTGGTCGCGCTGGTCACGGCGGGCGTGGAGATGGACGTGCTGGGACTCGCCTACGATGAATTTACCGAGCACCAGCGCCACGAGGTCACGCACGCGCATCCGCGAGGCGCGCATTTCAAGGAAGGCATTATCGACGCGTTCGCGCACGGCACCATTCACAAACCGGAGACCACCTTCGGGAACGTGAAAGCGGACGTGCTGGCGCTGAAGGACCCGCATTACCATCGCGAGAATTTCTGCACGATGATTTTGGGTTCGGCGTGGAAGGAGTGAGTTGCCGGTGAGCGTTACGAGCCAATTCGGAGCAGATGACATAGGCGCTCAGCCCCTGCCATGCAACGCGGCGATCTCCTGCAGATCGAGATCGTGTTCGAGAATGGTCAACAGTTCATCGTGAAGCAAGCCCGTTCGATGCAGATGCAATAGCTCGATGCGAGCCGCGGAGACGGCTGCCAGCACAACGTCGTAATGGGCAGCGCGTTCTGCGGCGGGGAAGGCTGCTTCGTTCTGATAGCCCTGCGTGATGCGCGCGCGGTAACTGTACTGTTCCAGCAAACGTGGATGAATCACGCTGCCATCCGGCCCGTGCACCAGCGGCTGGATCGCGGCGAGTTGCGCGGCTTCGAGCCGTGCCCACGCCTGCGGCTCGGTCAGATGCCGTGCGTTTCGTTCGGCCGCGTGGTCCGGATTGATCCATTGAATCAGTGGTCCGATCGTCGTGCCCTGCCCGAGCACCGTTACCAGAATCACGGCAAATGAGGCGACCAGAATCAGATCGCGGCCGGGCATGGTCTCCGGCAAGGAGAGCGCGATAGCCAATGTGACCACGCCACGCATGCCCGCCCAACTCGTGACAGTAGCCGAGCGCCAGTCGGCCGTGCCGCCCTCGCGACGCGTCAATTTGCACACGAGCGCTTTCAACCATTCCGTCACGAAGACCCACACGAAGCGTGACAGCACGACCGCCGCGAGCACCGCGCCGACGGCCGGCGCGAATGCGGTCAACGTATCGCCGACGCCGCCCAGCCGCACGATCACGCCGCGCAGCGATAGCCCGATCAGCATGAACACCAGCGCTTCCATCAGGAAGATCAGGACCTGCCAGAAGGCGGTGCCGCGCATTCTTACCGCGGCCGAGAAGACTTCGTGCTGATGCCAGCCGAGCACCATCCCGCAGCTCACCGTCGCGATCACACCCGATACATCCAGCACGTCCCCGACGATGTAGCTGATCCAGGCAGAAAGCGTCGATGCGACGATGACAAGGTACGCGTCGTCGAGATAGCGCAGCAGCTTGACGACCAGGAAGCCGACCGCTACGCCTACCGTCACGCCGCCCAACGCGAGCACGGCGAAGCGTCCAATCGCATGCTGTGCGCTGAAGGTACCGGTTAGCGCGGCCGCGACGGCGAAGCGGAACAGCACGAGGCCGGCGGCGTCGTTGAGGAGGCTTTCGCCTTCGAGGATCACCATCAGGCGGCGCGGTAGCGCGACGCGTTCGAGCACTGCCTTCGCGGCGACGGCATCTGGCGGCGAGACGATCGCACCCAACGCGAAGCAGGCGGCCCATGGCAACGCGGGCACGACCCAATGCACGACCAGACCGACGGCGAGCGTAGTGAACGCGACGGCGCCGATCGCGAGCAGCAGGATGCCGCCGAGATTGCGCTTGAACTCGTCCCAAACGGAGAAGTAGGCGCCGTCCATGAGGAGCGGCGGCAGGAACACGATCAGGACCAGCTCGGGGTCGAGATTGAAGCGCGGGAGTCCGGGCACGAAGGCCATCGCCGCACCGCCGACCAGCAGTGCGGCGGCTGGCGGCAGCCGCAGCCGCTTGGCGAGCAGTTCCAAACCGATGATCGCGACGAGCGACAGCAGAACGACTTTGAAGCCCATGACGGACGACATGCGCGGCCTCGCTGGGTGGCAGGAGAACTACTTTTTATCACACGGTGGGTGGGGTGCCTGTGGTTGCGCCGACACAGGATAGGTGTGTGGTATCAATCACTTGGGTGGACTCTACGCAGGTTGTCCACAGCCTTGCGAACAATTTGTGGGGATAACTGACGCGCGCCTGCTAGGAGGATGCGGGTTGCCGCCAGTTGCATTCCTCCGCACCGTCGGTGACAAAACCATTCGCTTCAAGCACTTAAGCGTGCAGCCCCCGAGTTATCAACAGCCCTGTCAACACAAACTGGGGATAACGTGTCCTGCGATGCACAAGGTCTCCAAATATCTACTCCACTTGAATCGACAACCTGGTAGTTGGCACACGACCTCCGGTTGTCCGTGTCATCGGCACACGGCCGGTCTTTTGTGGGGAATATCGTTCACCAAAGAGTCTGATATCTGCGCTTGATCTCCACGGCGAGAATGCGGAGCTTATTTTCTGAAGTGAAGGCGGTGCGCCAGTTCTTGAGCCTTGGCTCAACCCCATCTGACGATTTTTGTTAAAGGTTCCTACAGCTTGCGTTGGCATTCCCTGGTCTGGGTTTGTGTGAACGCAAGTCACGCGTAATTTTAAGAGTTGTCGGATTTTCGGGTCATCTTGGTCCCTATAGGTTGCTTGTGCGTCAAACAAATACAAAGCAAGCCAATAGGGATAAAAATGAAAAAACACAGACTGTACGGAGAGGCGGCCGGATTTTCGGGCCGCCTGATGGCTGCGTTCATGTTGCTGATACTTGCGGTCAGCGCAAATGCAGACGACTGCTTCTCGCTATACGCGAAGTCCGGCGCCACGCCGGGCTCCAAGACCTGCAAGCTCGACGTTACGAGCAACACGCCGGGTGGTATGGGCAACTACGCGTGTATTAATGACCTTGTGCAGATTGAGCAGTGGTGTAATTCAACCGGCACGCCGCCGGACGATACCTGCCCGGTGGCTGACCCGGTGTTTCCCGCGAACGGGATTGTGACTCTCTCTGAAACTGACTTTGCAAGCGGCGACACGTCGCCGCTTGTGTTCAGTCGTAGCTACCTGTCGAAGCCGTTCGATAAAGCGCAGATAGCGATGGGTGGGTACTGGGCAAGTAACTGGCAGCGACGGCTTGATCTGACCTCGGTCAATGCAAGCACGCCGAAAATCACCGCGTATCGGAGTAATGGGCAGCCTCTGATATTCAAATGGGTTAATGGCGGCTGGGCGGTGCCGGGTACGTCGGGTCTTTCGCTCATGAAAGCTGGCGACGGATACTTCTACCTGAAGGACGAACGGCTTGGCACGACCGAAACCTACTCCGCCAGCACAGGTCTGTTTCACTCCGAGACAACACGCACGGGTATGTACCGTGAAGTTGGATACGTCGGACAACGGATGGATTGGATCGCTCAGTGGCCCGTTGATCGGATCGGGCAGGCGGCATCGCGGCTTACGCTTAGTCTGACCTATGACAGTAATGGTCGCATTCTGAGTGTAGTGCCGCCGTCGGGCAACGCGACACATTATGCGTACGATGCGAAAGGCAACCTTGTTTCCGTAACCGCGCCGATTGGATACGTTCGTCAGTACCTTTATGAGGATGCCCGCTTCCCCAATGCTTTGACAGGGGTAAAGGACGAATCCGGTTCACGGATAGCAACATGGACCTACGACTCCAGCGGACGCGCAATCTCAGTCACCCATCCGGACACGACGCGTAATGTGTCACTAAGCTATGGCTCCGGAACGACCAGCCTCAGCGATGTATCCGGCACCACCACGTACTCCTTTAACGTTGGAGAAACGTCCCGCCCTGGTTCAATTGTTACGCCTCGTGGCGCGGTCTCACGCACGTGGGATATGTCAGGGAACCTGAAGCAGACAGTTACGCCGGATGGGACTACACAGTACACCTGGGACGGCGCCGACCGGCCGACGAAAGCAGTTGCAACAGTCTCTGGCAACAGGACGGTAACGACGATTGAGTATAGCGACAGTACCTCGTTGCGTCCGCATCTGGTTGCCACGCCGGGCAAGCTCCGCGCGTTTGTCTATGACCAGGGCGGTAACGTCACTGGCTACGCCGAGACGGAGACGACCGATCTGACGGGCGAACAGGGGATGCAAGCCACTGGGACCGGTAACCAGTGGACAGTTGGTGCACGCTACGATTCGGCGAGCCGCCTTCTGTCGGCTGCCATCACACGGAATGGCTCGAAGCGTGAAGACTGGACCTACACATACGATGTACGGGGCAATGTCGAGTCAGTGCAGGATGCCGTATCTGGCTGGTCGATGCGAACGCTCTCTCGCAATGCTGAGAATCGTGCAACGCAGATAGCGGGTAATAGCGGTCAGGCGAGCATCGGGTACGACGAGCGCGGTCGCGTAAAGTCCTTTCAGTATAACGAACCGGCAAGTTCGTTAAATGGTGGACTTGCCCGTGTACTTGCAGTCGATTACCGGTACGGTCCAGATGGTACGGTGTCCTCGCGCACGGCACAGGTGTCAACAAATGGCGGCTGGTGGAAACCGATCAGTGATGCCGAACTGGGTGTCTGGCTGACGAACTGGGAACTCGGGAACGACCCGGTTGCGCCGCCTGCGAACCTGACAGGACTCCAGTCGGATGCTCCAGCATTTGTGCCTGATATGTGCGTCGAATGCTACATGGCCTGGAAGGCGTTGCCGACAGGTAAGCTATTCGGCCAGGAACTGGGCGAAACACTGCCGGCATGGCGCGAAACCACCGAGTTGATGCTGAGCGATCAGGCGCAGGTTCCCTATCCTTCGCTCGTGCCGGATTTGACGAGTTCTGCGAAGCGGTCAACGCTTTACGGCGCTCTTTTCAAATCTGGAACCGGCGACGGCGGATTAGTGAAGTGCGGTGGCCGGGAAGATCACGAAACAGCATGCTTCGCACAGTATGATGCTCAGATGACTATGTGCAATTCGGTTGCTCGTCATATGGGCGGCGCGCGGGCATTCGCGCTGTGTAAAGAGAAGGCATTTCAAATCTATCAAAAATGCAGAGGATATTAATGGAAAAAAATAGACCGTTTTCCATAGTCCTGACCTACATCGAAGATCGTCAAGAGTTTGCAGTGCAAGCGGTTGAGCGAAGCAGATTGGCACCGGTCGTGGCCGGGACGTTCGAGGTGCCGATTCTGCTGGACGAGCATAGGTTCAAGCTTGACGATGCGTTCGCGCGAAGGCTTGGGGCAGCGATGCTTACGCTGATTGCATTGGGGCAGCCTGAGCTTAACCAATACATGAGTCTTACAGAGGATCCGATCGACTAACTTGATGGAGACAATGAGAACCGAGCCTTAGAGAAATAGACTCGGCTCTGCACCTGAAAAGAGCGGGGACGCGGTTACTGCGCTGCAGGCTGCCAAGGATAGGGGCGATACAGAACGCATGGTCGCCGCGCTGGTTGACTACAACAATTGGCGCGAAGGAGGTGATTCGCGTGCCGAACTGCACGCGACTGGCGGTGTGGTGAATTGGTTGCCTTGGCAGCCGCAGTGCGTTCAGCACGATTGGCGGCGCTGCCGGTGCGGGTATGTCTTCGCTCCTTGCGCCGCAGACAAAGAACTTAGCGACGCCGTTGCAGGTGCGACGGGCTCGTCGCTGATCGGCCACCTGACCGGGAACATCGCATCGGCCAAACACCGCTTAGGTGCCTTAGCTCAACCCGCCCCGCCTCAAAACTTCAACCCCCCCGCCGCCGCTTCCTGCGATTGCACCTGCAAAACCGCATCGCGCTTATCAAGCAGATGCTGCCGGAGAATCGCGCTCAGCTTCTTCCCGTCACGCGCCTCGAGCGCCTTGAGCATTTCGTCGTGGTCGTGAATCGCCCGGTCCCATTTCGGAACCTGAAAATTCGACCTGAACCTGAGTGCCTGCAAGCGTCGATTCACCGAGACATAAGTCTGCCGCAGTGCTGAATTCCTGGCCGCCTCGTTAATCTTGTCGTGAATCGCCTGATTTCTGCTGTAGTACCCCGCCAGATCATTTTGCGTTCGGCACGCGAGCATCGCGTAATGCAGCGCCTTGATCTCGGCGAGTTCGGCCGCCGTCATCCGCTCAGCCGCCAACTCGCCCGAAAAAGCCTCGAGACCACTCATCAACTCGAAGGTCTCGCGCAACTCGGCCTCCGACATCTTCGACACGGACGCGCCGCGATTCGGCGAAATATCGATCAGCCCTTCGGCGGCCAACACCTTCAGCGCCTCGCGCAACGGCGTGCGCGAAATGCCGAGCGTTTCGCACAGCTCGCGCTCGTTCAGTTTCTTTCCCGGCTCCAGCACGCCTTCGACGATAAAGCCGCGAATGTGCTCCACCACCGTATCGTGCAAGCGCTGCCGCTCGACCTTCGGCATGAGCGGCGACGGGGAGACGCCCGCCTCGAAATCCGAATTTTGCATACAAAAGCCCTCCACATCTCATTAGGCGGGATTCTATAGGAAGCTGAAAGATTAGTTAACGGCGCGGGTAAACACCGGTGTCGACGGCCAACTTTCACCTTGGGTCGCTGAAGATCGTCTGATATAGTTTTTTGAATGCAAAATTCAATCGGAGGAGCCCAATGCTCAAATTAGACTTTCACCCCGCTGGCCGTCACTTTTTGCAGATCCCAGGTCCGAGCCCGGTGCCCGACCGTATCCTCCGGGCGATGAGCTATCCGACCATCGACCATCGCGGCCCGGAGTTCGGCGAATTGGGTCTCGCGGTGCTCGACGGCATCAAGAAAATCTTCAAGACGCAGCAGCCCGTGGTGATTTACCCGGCCTCGGGCACGGGCGCCTGGGAAGCGGCGCTGTCGAACACGTTGAGCCCCGGCGATCACGTACTGATGTTCGAGACTGGCCACTTCGCCACGCTGTGGAAAAAGATGGCGGAAAGCCTTGGGCTGAAG
Organism: Paraburkholderia sp. RL17-383-BIF-A; assembly: GCF_046028015.1. Taxonomy (NCBI): domain Bacteria; kingdom Pseudomonadati; phylum Pseudomonadota; class Betaproteobacteria; order Burkholderiales; family Burkholderiaceae; genus Paraburkholderia; species Paraburkholderia sp. RL17-383-BIF-A. The sequence continues at coordinate 66,529 of NZ_JARESR010000028.1, forward strand.
CCGGAGTTCCTCGGCCTGCCGGGCATTGAAGGTTGGCGTCGCGGCGTACAGCCGCAAACGATCGAGGAGCGCCTGCGCGCCGACACGCAACACACGATCAAAGCGGTGTGCGTGGTGCACAACGAAACGTCGACCGGCGTGACCTCCGACATCGCCGCCGTGCGTCGCGCAATCGACGCTGCGGGTCACCCGGCCTTGCTGCTGGTCGACACGATCTCGGGCCTCGCCTGCGCCGACTACCGTCACGACGAATGGGGCGTCGACGTTACCGTCTCGGGCTCGCAAAAGGGTTTGATGCTGCCGCCGGGCATCAGCTTCAACGCGATCTCGCCGAAGGCCATGGCCGCCAGCAAGCAGGCAAAACTGCCGCGCAGCTTCTGGGACTGGAGCGACATCGTCGAGATGAACAAGACGGGCTATTGGCCGTACACGCCCAACACGAACCTGCTTTACGGCCTTAACGAAGCGCTCGAAATGATTCTCGGCGAAGGGCTCGACAACGTGTTCGCCCGTCACGAACGTCTCGCCGAAGCGACGCGTCGCGCGGTGCGCGCATGGGGCCTGGAGATTCAGTGCGCCGATCCGTCGGTGTATAGCCCAGTGCTCACGGGCGTGATGATGCCCGACGGCATCGATGCCGATGCGGTGCGCAAGCTCATCTATGAACGCTTCGACATGTCGCTCGGCACCGGTCTCGGCAAGATGAAAGGACGCATGTTCCGCATCGGCCATCTCGGCGACTGCAATGACCTGATGCTGCTGGCCACGCTTGCCGGTTGCGAGATGGGACTGCGGCTCGCGGGCGTGCCCCTCAAGGAAAGTGGCTTGCCTGCCGCTATGGAGTGGTTGAGCCAGCCGATCAAGACGCAAGGCCTGAAAGCCGCGGCCTGAGTATTGCGCGCGACTAGCGACTCGCGGAGATAGGGAAGGCACGCGGCCCTTCCCTCGAGAAGCCGCGCTTAGAAAGCGGTCCGAACAACATGCGACGGACCCGCGGGGCAAGACGCCGACGGGCCGAGACGCAGCGCGCCATATCAGGCCCGCCGTCAACACATGCAATGGAGAGAGACGATGAAGCGGTTTCGTGTGACCAGTGCGACCAGTATCGTTCTAGTGATGCTATGCATCATGTACTTCATCACCTACCTCGACCGCGTCAACGTCAGCACCGCGGCGGCGGGTTTCGGCAAGGAATTCCATCTCTCGCATACGGAAGTCGGCCTGGTGTTCTCGGCCTTCGCATATCCGTATCTGATCTTTCAGATCATCGGCGGATGGGTCAGCGATCGTTTCGGCGCGAAACGCACGCTGATTTTTTGCGGGGCCATCTGGGGCGTCGCGACCTTGCTGACCGGCTTTGCCGGCGGTCTGGTTTCGCTGCTGGCTGCACGCGTGCTGCTCGGCTTCGGCGAAGGCGCGACGTTTCCGGCCGCCACCTCCGCGATGGCCCGCTGGGTTGCCAAGGAAAAACGCGGCTTCGCGCAGGGCATCACGCATGCGGCGTCGCGAATCGGCAATGCGGTAGCGCCTGGCCTGATCGTGCTCGTGATGGCGACCTGGGGCTGGCGTGAATCGTTTTATATCTGCGGCGTGTTCAGCCTGTTGTGGGTCGCCGTGTGGGCCATTACCTTTACCGAGCATCCGAAAGACCACCCGCGTATCACGACCGACGAACTCGCCGTGCTGCCCGCGCCAAAGCCGAAAGCCGCTGGTGTGCCGTGGGGCAAACTGTTTCGCCGCATGTGGCCGGTCACGATCGTGTACTTCTGCTACGGCTGGACGCTCTGGCTGTTCCTGAGCTGGATTCCCCAATACTTTCTGCACAGCTATCACCTGCAATTGCAGAAGTCGGCCATCTTCGCTTCGGTGGTGTTCTTCGCCGGCGTGATCGGCGACACGCTCGGCGGCATCGTGACCGACTGGATCTTCACGCGCACCGGCAGCCTGAAACGCGCACGCAGCTGGATGGTGTCGGTCTGCATGTTCTTCTGCCTGCTCTCGCTGATTCCGCTGATGTTCACGCACAGCCTGTATCTGTCGATGGCGTGTCTCGCGTCCGGCTTCTTCTTCGCGGAGATGACAATCGGTCCGATGTGGGCGATTCCGATGGACATCGCGCCGGAATTCTCGGGCACGGCGAGCGGCATGATGAATACCGGCTCGGCGTTGGCCGCGATTATCTCGCCAGTGGTCGGCGGCTTTCTGATCGACTACTTCGGCAGTTGGGAATTGCCGTTCGTCGGCAGCATGCTGTTGATGGCGATCGGCGTGGTTCTGGCGTTCCGCATGCAGCCGGAAAGCAAGTTCGCGCTCAACGCAGGCGACAAGGCTCAAGTTCCCACCAGCATGGGCGTTTGAGCACACCGTACCGTTCCCTCTCTCTTTGCCTTTGACGACATGACGACAGCACTCAGCCGGCTTCTTGCCGACGCACGCCGCAATCACGCCACGCTCGACACGTTGTCGCCGGAGCACACGCCCGCCGATGCCGCGGCAGCCTACGCAATCCAGCACGAAATCCTGGACGCATGCGGCGCGCGGATTGGCGGCTGGAAGATCGGCGCGAAGTCCGACAGCGGTCCGATCCAGGGCGCGCCGTTGCCCGACCTCGACTTGCTTGCCGACGGTGCGCGTCTGCCCCGTGAAGTTTTCGCGCCGCTGGGGCTCGAACTGGAAATCGCGTTTCGCTTCGGACGCAGCTTCGAACCGTCCACCACGCCGTATAGCGAGGACGAGGTGCGGGCTGGCATTGGTTCGATCGGCGCGACCATTGAAATCGTCTCGAGCCGCTACGCGGCGTGGCCTTCGGTGGACAAGCTCGCACAACTCGCGGATCTGCAGAACCATGGCGCGTTGATCGTGGGCGAATTCACACCGTATCGCGAGGACTTTCCGTTCGTGGCGCCGTCGGTGCGTTTCAGTTTCGACGGGCACGATGTGGTGCAAAGCACGCCTGCCAATCCGGCCGGCGATCCGCGGCGTCTGCTGACGTGGCTCGTCAATCACGCCACGTCGCGCGGCATTGCCGTGACGCCGGCCATGGTCGTCACGACTGGTTCGTATACCGGCATGTTCTTCCCGAAGAACGCGGGCACGGCAAGCGGGCGCATTGAAGGGCTCGCGCCGGTCAGCCTCACGCTCTACTAGCCGTTTCCCCTGTTATAGCCATAGGCGACGAAATGCCGAATCCCACTTCCGCTCTACTCGTCAAGCCGATCCATCTGGTCCCTTCCGCCGCGCGTCTGACGAGTCCGCTCGCGCAGCATCTGCGCAAATCGCTGCGCGGCGACGTGTTGTTCGATGCGGCGAGCCGCGGCCGTTACTCGACCGACGCGTCGATCTATCAGATCACGCCGATCGGCGTGGTGGTGCCGCGCGACCAGGACGATTTGCGCATCGCGCTGGAAATCGCGCGCAGCGAGAAGGTGCCGCTCCTCGCGCGCGGCGCGGGCACGAGCCAATGCGGCCAGACGGTCGGCGAAGCGCTGGTGATCGATACGAGCAAGTGGTTGAACAATATCGTCGCATTCGACGCCGAAGCGCGCACGGTGACGGTCGAACCGGGCGTCGTGCTGGACCACCTGAACGCCTGGCTCAAGCCGCACGGTCTATGGTTTCCGGTGGATGTGTCGACGGCCGCGCAATGCACGATCGGCGGCATGGCCGGCAACAACTCGTGCGGCTCGCGCTCGATCGAATACGGCAACATGGTGCACAACGTCGACGCGATCGACGCGATTCTCGCGGACGGCAGCGAAGCCCATTTCGGCTCGTTGCGCGACGCGCCGCAAGGTGCGCGCTTGCAGCAGATACTCGCGGGCGTGAAGCAGATCGCCGAGCGCGAGCACGACGAAATCGTGGCGCGCGTGCCGAAGGTTTTGCGACGCGTGGCGGGCTACAACATCGACGTGTTCGATTGCCAGAACCCACGCGCTTATACCGACGACGGCATCGCGAATCTCGCGCATCTGCTGGTCGGCTCGGAGGGTACGCTCGCGTTCAGCCGGCAACTCACGCTCAGGCTTGCGCCGCTGCCAGTGCATAAAACACTCGGCGTGGTCAACTTCCCGACCTTCTGGCAGTCGATGGATCTGACGCAGCACATCGTCAAGCTGAAGCCGGTGGCGGTGGAACTGGTCGATCGCACGATGATCGATCTGGCGATGAGCAATCCGGCGTTTCGTCCGGTGATCGGCAAGGCGCTGGTCGGCGAGCCGCAGGCCATTCTACTGGTCGAGTTCGCGGGCGAGGACCGCGAAGCGCAACTCGCGTCGCTCAAACAACTCACGGAACTGATGGCCGACCTCGGCCTGCCCAATTCGGTCGTCGAGATGCCGGACGCGAACGAACAGAAAGCGTTGTGGGAAGTCCGCAAGGCCGGGCTCAATATCATGATGAGCATGAAGGGCGACGGCAAGCCGGTGTCCTTCATTGAAGATTGCGCGGTGCCGCTCGAACATCTTGCCGAATACACGAGCCGTTTGACCGAGGTGTTCCATCGGCACGGCACGGAGGGCACCTGGTACGCGCACGCGAGCGTCGGCACGCTGCACGTGCGGCCGATTCTCGACATGCGGCGCGACGGCGCGCAGAAAATGCGCGCCATCGCCGACGAAGCCGCGGCGCTCGTGCGCGAGTACAAGGGCGCGTATTCCGGTGAACATGGCGACGGATTGTGCCGCGGCGAATGGGTCGCATGGCAATACGGGCCGCGCCTGAATCAGGCGTTCACCGAAATCAAGATGCTGTTCGATCCGGATAACCGCTTCAATCCCGACAAGATCGTGCGTCCGCCGAAAATGGACGACGCTGGCAATTTCCGCTTCGCGCCAGGCTACAAGGAACAGCGTATCGACACGGCGCTCGACTGGTCGGCATGGAATGTCGAACGCGACCCGCTGACCGGACGGGAGACGCTGCCCGGCACCGGTAACGATCTGTCCGGCGGGCTCGCGAAGGCCGTGGAGATGTGCAACAACAACGGCCACTGCCGCAAGTTCGACGCGGGCACCATGTGCCCGAGCTATCGCGTGACGAAAGACGAACAGCACCTCACACGCGGCCGCGCAAACACCTTGCGTCTCGCGATTTCCGGTCAACTCGGCGAAGCGGGCCTCGCCAGCGACGACGTCAAGGACACGCTCGATCTGTGCGTGTCCTGCAAGGGCTGCAAGCGCGATTGTCCGACGGGCGTCGATATGGCGAAGTTCAAGATCGAGGCGCGGGCCGCGCGCGTCAAGCATCACGGACTGCGTTTGCGTGACAGGCTGGTGGCTTTCATGCCGCGTTACGCGTCGGCGGCGAGCCGCTTTCCGGGGTTGATGGCGCTGGCCGACAACGTGCCGGTGCTGTCGGCGTGGTTCAAGCGATCCGTGGGCTTCGCGCCCGAGCGGAGCTTGCCGCGCTTTCAGAAGTCGTTTCTGGCTAGTGCGGTGCCGGCCAAGGCGACTCGCGGCGCCGCGCTGAAAGAGGTGCTGCTCTTTGTCGATACGTTCAACAACAACATGGAGCCGGACAACGCGCGCGCTGCGCAGCAAGTGCTGGAAGCCGCGGGCTACACGGTGCACTTCAATCAGCGCCAGGGCGAGCGGCCCGTATGTTGCGGCCGCACGTTCCTCGCGGCGGGTCTCGTCGATGAAGCGAAGCAGGAAGCGCGACGCATGCTCGATCTGTTCAAGCCGTTCGTGGAGCGCGGTGTGCCGATCGTCGGACTGGAGCCGTCATGCTTGCTGTCGTTGCGCGACGAGTTTCTGCACTACGGTTTCGGCGACGAAGCGCGCAGGCTCTCGCAACAGGCGTTTCTGTTCGAAGAGTTTCTGGTGCGCGAGAACGAAGCCGGACGTTTGCAGCTTGCGCTGAAGCCGTTGGCCAAACAGCAGGCGCTGGTGCATGGCCACTGCCACCAAAAGGCCTTCGACGCCTTTACGCCCGTGCAGACGGTATTGAAATGGATTCCTGAGTTGAAGGTGTCGACGGTGGAATCGTCGTGCTGCGGCATGGCGGGCAGTTTCGGCTATGAAGCCGAGCACTACACGACGTCTCAGGCGATGGCGGAGCTATCGCTGCTGCCGGCGGTGCGCAAGATGGACGACAACACGCTCATGGTCGCGGACGGCACGAGTTGCCGGCATCAGATTCACGACGGTGCGGGCGTCGAGGCGATCCACGTGGCACGCTTGCTGGCAATGGCGTTGCAATAACGGCGCGTAGCGCGGGACATGCCGTCTTTCCGCATTCAGCCGGCAACCGCCTGCCGATACGCGGTCGGCGCCACGCCTACACTCTCGCGGAACCGGTGGCTGAAATGGCTGGCATTCGCATAGCCGCATTGTTCGGCGACCTGCGCGAGCGGCAGCGTCGTAGTCCGTAATAAAGTACGCGCGCGTTCGAGCCGCTGCTGCGCGATCCACGCGGCGGGTGGCAGTCCGAACGAAGTGCGGAACATGCGCGCAAGATGAAATTCCGACAACGCCGCGACGCCGGCAAGCTCGCCGAGCGTGAGCGTCTGCGCCAGATGGCTTTCAATATAGTCGCGCAGCCGCCGGCGAGTCGCAACCGACAGCCCGCCTTTGAGCGACGCATCCGTGCGGCGCACGCCTTGGGCGCGCAACAGCAGACTGAGCACCTGATGGGCGGTCTCATTGGTGCGCAGCAAGCCGTCAGGATCTTGCCAGTCCTCATTCGCCAGCGATTGACACAGACTGGCGATGCGCGCGTCTTCGAAATACGTGCGGTCGGCGAGGGTCAGTTCGCGCGGCTCGCGATCGAGCTCCTGAACGGCGCGCTGGGTGAAATGCTCCGGCAGGAAGTACAGATGCATGAAATGCATGTGGCCACGTACCCACCAGCGTGACTCGTGGTCACCGGGCAGTGCGCAGAGTCGCGACGGCGCGCCGTAATGCCCGGGCATTTTCTGGCGCTCGGTGCGATAACCGCCATCCAGGTAGCACGACAGCGTGTGATGGCCGGGGCGTTCGTAGATGGTTTCGGCTTCTTCCGTGTCGCGCGTCCAGACGGCGATGGCCAGCCGGTCGCCGAGCCACGCGAAACGGTCCAGATTGGCGTTGGCGCTGCTCAGCGTGTGACACACCGACTGAAGGCCAAACGGCGTTTCGGCGGAGTGGGTCGCGGTGGCGGGCGGTCTGGCGTTCACGAAACGGGCGGAAACTTGTCTTGACTGAATGAGCGTCAGTATACGGCGACCCGCGCGAGGCGGCTTGCCGCTGCCGGAAAATGCGCAATTTTGGACAAGTGCAACCGACGGGGCTGCGGCATAGTGAGTTCCCGTATTCGCTGTTGCAGGCTTGGCCATGAATCTTTCGCTGTATGTCGCCACCGTTCTGATCTGGGGCACCACGTGGATCGCAATCAAATGGCAACTGGGGGCCGTACCGCCGCCGGTGTCGATTGCCTGGCGTTTCTGGATCGCCGCACTGGTGCTGTTCGCTTTGCTGCGTATCATGCGCCGGCCGATCTGGCCGCCGCGCGCCGCGTGGCGATTTCTGGTCGCGCAAGGGTTGGCGCTCTTCTGCCTTAACTTTCTGTGCTTTTACTACGCCGAACAGGTCGTGCCGAGCGGCCTCGTGGCGGTGGTGTTTTCCACCGCGCCGCTGCTGAATTCGATCAACGGTCGGCTGTTCATGGGCCGGCCTTTGCAACCCACTGCAATTGCCGGGGCGTTGCTCGGGCTCGTTGGCATCGTGTGTCTGTTCGTGCAGCAGATGGCGGGACATCTCGGCGATCACGCCGCGTGGTTGGGTCTGGGAATCGCGTTTCTCGGCACGCTGTGCTTTTCGGCCGGCAACCTGCTGTCAAGCCGCATGCAATCGATGGGCTTGCACCCTTTCGCCACCAATAGCTGGGCGATGATGATCGGCGCCAGCGTCTTGACGGTGGGAAGCGTATTGGCAGGTTTCTCGTTCGCGGTCGAACCGTCAGCGCGTTATCTCGGCGCGCTCGCCTATCTCGCCATTTTTGGCTCGGTGATCGGCTTTACGGCTTACCTGATGCTGGTCGGGCGCATTGGACCCGAGCGTGCGGCTTACTGCACGGTGTTGTTCCCGATCGTGGCGCTGGCGGTATCGACGGTATTCGAAGGTTATCAGTGGTCGGCGCTAGCCGTGGTCGGCCTGTTGCTGGTGGTCGCCGGCAATCTGGTGGCATTCGATCTTACGCGGCGCATCTTCGTGCGACGGGTGCGAACCTCCTGACGGGCATCCTGGCAGGGGGCCGGCGTCGCATTGATCCGTTCGCTCAAAGGTGAAATTCCCAACGGTCGTCTGCGCACCCGCCGGCGTTTGAGGTGAGCGTTTTCGGGAGCTAATGACGCGGTCGGTCAGCGCATTGGTGAGCTTATTCGGGACCCCGAGTACAGCCGGAAATGGAGGCGTGCGAACGCCGCCAGCGCCTCCGCATTAACCACATGGGTAGACGGATCCGCCCAACGCACTTATAATCGTTGCATCCTAATCGCGAGATAGCAGCCAAATAGGCTAAGTTAGAAGGGGTTGAGTGCAAACTGGCAACACTTTGCAAACGCCCTAGCGCCGGTGCGAACCGGCACTCAAAGGAGGCCCCAAACCTCCATCGGACAAGCGGCTCGACGCTGCTGTCCAAATCATCGATGGATCTGGCACCAGTTTTGCTGACTGGTTCGCCACCGAAGGCGAATTCACCCCGCCCTCGCGCCGGGCAAACACAAACGCCTTGGCACCCCTCGGTTCACCTCGCGGCATGTGCCGCGTCCCGAACTTCCCATTCGCAGCGTCGTCACGACGCCTGTGCGGCGTGGCTGTTTGCGCGCGTCGCTCGAACAAGGAGGCGCATCTTCATGATTCATCGTCCTGCCAGACTGATCGGCAGTCTTGTAGCCATCGGTATTGTCATCGCGTTGCTGGGTCGCGCGATCGACCCCGCTGCGCTGCATCAGTACGCACCTGATCTGGTCTATTACACGAAGCGGCATCTGCTGCTCGTCGGCTATTCCATGGTTCTTGCGCTGCTGGTCGGCATCCCCGCCGGTGTGTTGCTCAGCCGCCCGTCGTTCGCGCGTCACGCCGAACGCTTCATGCAGATTTTCAACATCGGCAACACGATTCCCTCGCTGGCCGTGCTGGCCATCGCGCTCGGCATCTTCGGCATTGGCGATATACCGGCGCTGGTCGCGCTGTTTCTCGCGTCGTTGCTGCCTATCACACGCAATGCCTACGAAGGCATGAAGAACGTGTCGCCCGCGCTGCGCGAGGCGGCGCGCGGGCTCGGCATGACAGGCTGGCAATCGCTGTTGCGCGTGGAGTTGCCCAACGCGATGCCGATTATCGTCGGCGGCGTGCGCACTGCGCTGGCGATCAACGTAGGCAGCGCGCCGCTCGCCTATCTGATCGGCGCGGATAGTCTCGGCACGCTGATTTTCCCGGGCATCTACCTGAACAACCAGCAGCAGCTTCTGCTCGGCGCGGCGGCCACCGCGATTCTCGCGCTGGTGCTGGACGGCATCGTCTCGGCCGGCAGCCGCTACCTGCTCGCACGGCGCGGGGTGACGGCATGATCGATCTGTTCAAACGCGGCCGCTGGATCGCGGCCGGTGCTTTGCTCTTCACGAGCCTTCACGCTAGCGCGGCAACGCTCGTGCTCGGTGGAAAAAACTTCACTGAGCAATACGTTCTTACCGAGATCACGTCGCAATACCTGCGCGCGAAGGGCTACACGATCGATGCGCGCACCGGTCTCGGCAGCACGCTGTTGCGCAGCGCGCAGGAGAACGGACAGGTCGATATCACGTGGGAATACACGGGCACGGCCGCGATCGTCTACAACAAGATCACCGAAAAGCTCGATCCGAAGACCATGTATGAACGCGTGAAAGCGCTGGACGCGAAACGTGGCCTCGTCTGGCTCGATTGCTCGCCGTTGAACAACACGTACGCGCTCGGCTTGCCGCAACAGGTGGCGCAGCAAACCGGTATCCGCACGATTTCGCAACTCGCCGCGAAGATGGCGGCGGAGCCGAAAAAGAAGCACGTGTTCGCCATGGACGCGGAGTTCGCCAATCGTCCGGACGGCCTGAAGCCGCTCGAAGTCGCGTACGGCATGCAGTTCAACCGCGAGGAAACGCGTCAGATGGATCCGGGCCTCGTCTACACGGCACTGCATAACAACCAGGTGCCGATCGGACTCATCTACACGACGGACGGCCGGGTGAAGGGCTTCAACATCGTGCCGCTCGAAGACGATCGCCACTACTTTCCCGCGTACAACGCCACGCCGGTGGTGCGCAAGGCGACGCTCGACCAGAACCCGCAACTCGCGCCGCAGTTGAACGCGTTGTCCGACGCGCTGAACAACGACACCATGCTTGAGATGAACAAGCAGGTCGACGTCGACGGCAAACCGGTGCGCGAGGTCGCGGCGGAATTCCTGCGCACGCACAAGCTGCCCTGAGCGGAGAACCTCACGATGACTGTATTCGACTATCTATCGGCCAACTGGCCTGAATTACTGCAACTCACGGCGCAACACGTGTGGCTGGTGGGGATCGCGGTGGGTTGCGCGATTGTTGTCGGCGTACCCCTGGGTATCCTGATCAATCGGCACGAATGGCTCGCCGCGCCGCTGCTGAGCATTGCGACGGTGGTGCTGACCTTGCCGTCCATCGCGCTCTTCGGCTTGATGATTCCCGTGTTCTCGCGCTTCGGCCAGGGCATCGGCGCGGTGCCGGCGATTACCGCCGTGTTCCTCTATTCGCTGCTGCCGATCATGCGCAACACCTACCTCGCGCTACGCAACGTCGACGCCGGCATCAAGGAAGCGGGTATCGGCATCGGCATGACGGTGTGGCAGCGGCTGCGCCTCGTCGATTTGCCGCTCGCCGTGCCGGTGATTCTCGGCGGTGTGCGCACGGCGGTGGTGATGAACATCGGCGTGATGACGATTGCCGCGGTGATCGGCGCGGGCGGTCTCGGCACGCTGATCATCCGCGCGATTGGCCAAAGCAACATGATGAAACTGTTGGTGGGCGCCGTGCTCGTGAGCTTGCTCGCGATCGTCGCCGACCTGCTGCTGCAGGCGCTGCAACGCTTGCTGACCCCGAAGGGAGTACAAAAGACATGATCGAACTCGACAAACTGACCAAGACGTTTACGCAGAAGGACGGCCAGCAGGTGAAGGCGGTCGACTCGGTGAGCCTGACTGTCGGCGAAGGCGAAATCTGCGTGTTTCTCGGCCCGTCGGGCTGCGGCAAGACCACCACGCTGAAGATGATCAACCGTCTGATCGCGCCGACCTCAGGGCGCGTGCTGATCAACGGTGAAGACACTTCGGGTCTGAACGAAGTCGAATTGCGCCGCCACATCGGCTACGTGATCCAGCAGATCGGCCTGTTCCCCAACATGACGATCGAAGAGAACATCACCGTCGTGCCGCGCTTGCTCGGTTGGGACAAGAAGCGTTGCCGCGAGCGGGCCACGGAGTTGATGTCGATGGTGGCGCTCGATCCGAAGCAGTATCTGAAGCGTTATCCGCGCGAGCTGTCGGGTGGTCAGCAGCAGCGCATCGGCGTGATTCGCGCATTGGCCGCCGATCCGCCCGTGCTGCTAATGGACGAGCCGTTCGGCGCAGTCGACCCGATCAATCGCGAGTCGATTCAGAACGAGTTCTTCCAGATGCAGCGCCAACTGAACAAGACGGTGATCATGGTGAGCCACGACATCGACGAGGCGATCAAGCTCGGCGACCGCGTCGCCGTGTTCCGCCGTGGCCAACTGGTGCAGTACGACCATCCGGATACGCTGCTCGCGCATCCACGCGACGAGTTCGTCGGTGCGTTCGTCGGTCAGGACAGCACGTTGAAGCGCCTCTTGCTGGTGAAAGCCGGCGACGCCGCCACCCAGCCGGAGACCGCGCGCGCCGATACGCCGGTCTCGCGTGCGTTCCAGATGATGGATGACAACGACAGCCGCTATCTGACCATCGTCGACGGAAACCAGCAGGCGCTCGGTTATGTGACGCGCCGCGCGGCGCGTGCGGGCGAAGGCGTGTGCGGCGACCACCTGAGCGCGTTCAAGGCGACGGTCGGCGCGGACGAGCATCTGCGCATCGTGCTGTCGAAGATGTACCAGTTCAATTCGTCATGGATGCCGGTGCTGGACGGCGACGGCCGTTACGTCGGCGAAGTCACACAGGATTCGATTGCGGACTACCTCAGTTCGGGCCGCTCGCGCCGGCAGACGGGGCAGCCGTCGATCGTGTCGCCTGCCGTCGCCGTGGCGGAGGCGGCCGCGGCGGCCGCGCAGGCTGCCGCGACTCAACACGCGTGAAATCGGCGAATAGGTCAAGCTGAGCGTGCGCCGTCCTCCTCGAACACGACAGCATCCGCGCGAAATTTCTGATTTATCGATCGACGCCTTAACGTCAGTCGCATTCGCTCTGATCACGAATAGACGGCAGCGCACGATCGGTATATAACAACGTGAAAAGATGGCTTGTTCACCGATGCATCAACAGGAGCGAAGTTTCATCATGACGCAAGACGTAACGCCCAAACCGCCCACGGGCGACCGGCCGGACCTGGAGCACCTCGACGCAGCGCTCACTCACGTGGATCAGCAGGTATCTTCGGGCAGCATTGCATCGGGTGCCGCGAAGGGCATTCTGTATAGCCTGATCGAAACGCTCGGTACGTTTGTCGGCGACCCCGATTTGCCGGAGCACGCACGTTCGGGTTACGAAGGATTGCTGGAAGCCGCGCGCGAATTACGCGCGAAGCTGGATCACTAAAGGCAATGGCGCGGCGTCTGCGGGCGGCGCGATTCGCATCGGCATGCTGGCCGATCTGGCGCGGGCGTTGCCATTGTCAGGTGATTTCCAAGTGATTGCCCGGTGTGGCGGAATAACGCGGCGGCGAATCGCCGTTCGATTCCCACCGCATCGAGCCGCTACATTTCGGCGGCACGGCTGTCTATGATAAAAAGGGCGCACTGTTTCCAACACTGCGTCCTTTTTTATGCTCTCTGCGTCTGCTATCGCGCTACTGGCCGTCGGCATTGTCGTCGTGCTGATTACGCCTGGCCCCACCAATACGCTGCTTGCGGCAGCCGGCTTGCGCCAGGGCGTGCAGCGCTCGCTGCCGCTGATCGCAGCCGAACTGGGCGGCTATTTCATCTCGATCTCCGTCTGGGGACATTTCCTCGCCCAGGCCGCCCATGCGCTGCCGTGGTTGCCCTCGCTGCTGCGCGTGGCGGCTGGCTTGTACATTGCCTACCTCGCCGTCGACATGTGGCGTGCGGCGGTGGCGTTGCCCGATTCGGCGCAGCGCGCGAACGGCATGCGCACGCTGTTCGTGGCGACGCTGCTTAATCCTAAGGGCTTGTTGTTCGCCGGCACGATCTTTCCGGCTATCGCCTTCGCGCAGCTGCCGGCCTACGCGTTTGCGATGCTGATGTTCGCGTGCCTGTTGGTGCCGATCGCGCTCGCCTGGATCGCGTTCGGTGCCGCGCTTGGCAGCGGCAAGCTCACCTGGCTGAATCCGGTGAAGGTACAGCGCGGCGCTTCGATCGTGCTCGGCGTGTTTTCCTTGTCGCTGGCATGGGCGGCGCTGCATTGAGCGCGGCGCTGATCTCGCATTCAGGCGACCGCGCCGGCTCGCGAGCGGACTTCTTCTTGCGGGGCGTCGTCGACGCTTAGCGCTTCGAGCCATTCCGGCGGCGCGGCAGTGATTTCCAGTTGCGGCGTGCCGTGCCAATCCGCGCAGCGTTGCAAGGCGCGGCGCAGATCGCCGGCAAGACGGGCGCTCAGCCGCACACCCGGTTCGATGTGCAACGACTTCAGTTCGAACACGCCTTGGGTCCGATGCGCTTTCGCATCCACGCGGCCGACCAGACGCCCGCGGCTCAGCAGCGGCAACACGAAGTAACCATATTTGCGCTTCGCGGCGGGCGTATAGCATTCGATCGCATAGTCGAAGTCGAACAGCGCAGCGGCGCGCTTGCGGTCCCACACCACCGGATCGAACGGCGACAACACCGTGGTGACAGTCGACGCGAGCTTGCCGCTCGCGGCGTCGTCGAGTATCGCGGCGAAGTCGTGATGAACGAACGTGTCCTGCTTCCAGCCTTCCACGCGCACCGGAATCAGCTCGCCCTGCTCGGCGAGCGCATGCAGTTCGTCGCGGTAGGGGCGGCGCGGCAAGCGGTAGTAATCGGCGACCCAATCGGCGCGCGCCACGCCGAGCGCACGGCAGGTGCGGCGCAACACTTCTTCGGTCACGATGTGCGCCGGCGGCAGATCGCGTGCGTCGTCCCAGTCGGGCAGCACGCGTTCGGCCAGATCGTAGACGCGATGGAAATTGCGCCGCTCGGCCACCATCAGTTGGCCGATCGCGAACAGCACTTCCAGATGGCGTTTCTCCGGCTTCCAGTCCCACCAGCCGTTGCCCTTGTCCGCCTCGCGGGCGAAATCCGCGGAGCGGACCGGACCGGTCGCGCGAATATGGGCGAGCAGCTTCTCAATGTCCTTGCGATGCTTCTTGTGCCACTCGGCCGCGTATTTCCAACCCATGCCGCTCGGATCGAGCATGCGATGGCGCAGCAGGCCGTAGTCTTCGGTCGGCACGAAACAGGCTTCATGCGACCAGTACTCGAACAGCTTGCCTTCGGCGAGATGCTCGTCGAGCCATTGCTGCGGATAGGTGCCGAGCCGGCTGAACAACACCAGATAAGGGCTGCGCGCGACGACGTGGATCGTGTCGATCTGCAATTGCGCCATGCGGCGAATCGCGTCGAGCACGTCGGCTTTGACGGCCTTGCGGCGCGGCGGCGTCAGCAAACCTTGCGCGGCCAGATGCAAGGTGCGGGCGGCGGAAAGCGGAAGGGTCTTCACGCGGGCTTCGATCAGTGAGTGAGTGCGATGGTGGCGGACATCCGGTCCGGCCTGAATCAGCAGCCGCTACTGTAGCGTGAAGCGCCCAACCATGTTGTCACCAGCCGCGGCCGTGATGCCGGTCCCAGCCGCGGTGCCGGCCATGATCGTGATGCCAGCGGCGGCCGCGGTAGTCGTCGTCCCGGTAGCCGTAGCCGTAGCCATAGGCCGGTTGCGGCGCGTACACGACCGGCGGTGGCGCATAGACCGGCGGCGCTGCATACACGGGTCCCGGCGTGTTGACGAAGACGCCGACGTCCACCCTGGCCGAGGCGGCAGTCGAGGCGCAGGCGGCGGCAAGGCCGAAGGCGGCGAAAAGGATCGCGCGTTGGATCATGCTTGTCTCCTGTCGTGTCGAAAGAGCCGGCCATTCGCTGTCGAATGGCTGACGGCAATATTACG
The DNA here is from genome assembly GCF_046028015.1 of Paraburkholderia sp. RL17-383-BIF-A. Classification (NCBI taxonomy): domain Bacteria; kingdom Pseudomonadati; phylum Pseudomonadota; class Betaproteobacteria; order Burkholderiales; family Burkholderiaceae; genus Paraburkholderia; species Paraburkholderia sp. RL17-383-BIF-A. The sequence continues at coordinate 81,844 of NZ_JARESR010000028.1, forward strand.
AGACAGAAAGCAAGGCAGGTGCAACCAGTTGAAGGGGTGTGTAACAGCAGGTTACCCGCCGGCCGGCGGTTGCGAGGCCAGCGGGCGGTTCAGGAGAGATTGTTTCAGGCGCCCAGCGCAACCGCGTCGCCCGCTGTCACTGCCAGTAGTTGATGGATTTGAGCGACTACGGCGGCGCCTTCTCCGACCGCCGCCGCCACCCGTTTCGTCGAGCCGGCGCGAGCGTCGCCGATCGCGTACACGCCTTCGACCGTGGTGGCGAGATCGCAGACCGACGCTCCTTCAACGCTCGTGCCCGTCAGCACGAAGCCCTTGTCGTCGAGTTCCACGCCGCAGGTGCGCAGCCAGTCGGTATTCGGGTCCGCGCCGGTGAACAGGAACAGATGGCGCGTATCGAAATGATCGGTGCCATCGGGCAACGGTTTTTTCAGGCGGACTGACGACAAGCCGCTTTCGTCGGCATCCAGCTTGCCGATTTCCGAATTCGGATGCACGAACACATTCGGCAACGAGCGGATCCGGTCGATCAGATAGCGCGACATGGTGGCTTCAAAACCACTGCGCCGGATCAGCACGTGGACTTTGGCCGCATGCGTGGCCAGATACACGATCGCCTGGCCGGCGGAGTTGCCGCCGCCCACCAGCACGACTTCCTGGCGCTTGCACAGCTTCGCCTCGACGGGCGACGCCCAGTAGTAGACCCCGCGCCCTTCGAAGCGTTCTAGCCCTTCGAGCGCCGGGCGCCGGTAAACCGCGCCGCTCGCAATCACAATGGCGCGCGCCGTGATATGCCCGCCGCACTTCAGTTCCAGCCGATGTGGCCGCTCTGCGCAATGCAGCGCCTTCACGTTGACCGGAATCGCGACGTGCGCGCCGAATTTCTGCGCTTGCACGAATGCGCGGCCGGCCAACGCCTGGCCGGAAATACCGGTCGGAAAGCCGAGATAGTTTTCGATTCGTGAACTTGCGCCGGCCTGGCCGCCTGGCGCGCGGCTGTCCAGCACGATCACCGACAGGCCTTCGGAGGCCGCGTACACCGCGGTGGCGAGCCCAGCCGGGCCCGCGCCGACAATCGCGACGTCGTACACATGCGCATCGTCGAGATCGGGCAGCAAGCCCAGGCACGTGGCAAGTTCCGGCATGCTCGGATGACGCAGCACCGAGCCGTCCGGGCAGATCACCAGCGGCATGTCTTCTTTTTGCGCGGCGAATTGCTCGATGAGACGCAACGCGTCTTCGTCGCGTTCGTCGATCACGGAATGGGGATGGCCGTTGCGCGACAGAAAGCCTTGCAGCATGACAAGCCGCGCGTCGTTACTGCTGCCGATCAGGATCGGCCCGCCGGCGCCTTTTTCGATCAGCGACACGCGCCGCAGAATCAACGCGCGCATGATGCGCTCGCCGAGTTCCGCTTCTGCGACGATCAATGCGCGCAGCCCCTCCGGTGGAATCAGCAATGCCTCCACCGAACTGAGCGCCATGCCGTTGACCAGCGCGGGCCGTCCCGACAATTGACCGACTTCGGCAAGAAAATGCCCTGCGCCGTGCTCGCCGATCAGGACTTCACGCCCGATGCCATCGCGCTGATAGACTTTCACGCGTCCTTCGAGCAGCACGAACATGCCGGGACCGGTGTGGCCGGTCTCGAACAGCAGCTCACCCGCCTTCCAGTGACCGATCTCGCCGAACCGCCGCAGGCGACCGATTTCCGCGCAGGTGAGCGCGGGGAACATCTGATGCATGCGCGTCGAGAGAGACGAAAACGGCGCGTCGGCGATGACGGCCTGCTGTTGCCCTTCCGCTTGTTGTTGTGCTTCAGTTTCTTGAGTCGAAAGCATTGAACCGCTCCTTCGTGTTCATTGACGGATCGAACGGGAGGCGAAGCGGCGCGGCGCCGAATGGCGCAGATGCAAGTTGCGCTGCTTGCGCTACACGGCCTTCGGCGCGACGTCCTCGACCGCCACTTCCGGCGGCGGCATGTCGGGCAGCGAATCTACCGGCTTGCCCGAGTCGCGCCAGGCTTCCATGCCACCGCGCAGCGGCAGCACGTCGGAGAAGCCGGCTTCGTTCAATTGTTTGGCCATCCATGCCGCGGAAATCTCATTCGGGCATGAACAGTAGATCACCAACTTTTGATCGCGCGGATAGGTCGCGACGATCTCGTCGAGCTGCCGCTCGTCGGCGAATTGCGAGCCCGGAATCACGAACGGATCGAGCTTGCGCTTCTCATGCGAACGGATGTCGAACAGCACCGGCGTCTTGCCGGCCTTCACCAGCGCCGCCAGTTCGTCGACTTCGATGCGCGCCGACGCGAGCTTCGCAATCAGCTGGCGCCGGCGGATCCAGCGATACGCGGCATACGCCAGCAGCAACGCGACCGCGACCAGCGCGGCGGTGCGGCCGAGCCGCCCGGCCAGGGCGAACAGCATATCGATCTGCTTCGCGAACAACGCACCGATGATCAGGCCCGTGCCGGACCACAACGCGGCGCCGATGCTGTCGTAAGTGAGAAACGTGCGGTAGCGCGTGCCCATGGCGCCCGCCATCGGAATCGAGACGATTGACAGGCCCGGCACGAATTTGGCCACGGCCAGCACGCGCACGCCCCAGCGGCCGAAAAACCGTTCGGTCTTTTTCACGCAGGTGTCACGCGAGAGCGACAGCCGGCAAATCGCTTTCAGCGTGTTGCCGCCGTACATCCGGCCGGCGAAATACCACGCGCTGTCACCGATCAGCGTGGCGAATATCGACAGGATGAGCACCGGCGCCAACTGCGTGCCCACTGAGCCGGGATGCATGGCCGCCATCGCCCCGAACAGCACGAGCGAGGGCATGGCCGGAACCGGCAGCCCGATCGAGGCGGCGAGCACGTTCACGAACACGAGCGCCGGCCCATACTGCTCGACGAGATCATGTAGCATCGGCTTACATCCGCAGCCCTTTCGGGCGCGGCGCAGGTAGGGAATGCGAAGGAGAATGCAAGGATTATGGACGCATTTTCGAGACGAGGAAACGCCCCGAAAAGACGTCCGTTATTCGTGCGCTCAAAGCGTTATCGCAAGCACACTGAACCGTTCGAAAGGCGCATTAGGAGCGCAATTCGAACAAAGCGAAAAGGCTTGAATGACACGCCGCATGTCGAAGCGGAAATAATGCCCGATTGACATGCCGTAGGCGTCGTATCGGTAAGCAATTTAAGAGCGGCGCCGCGTAAGCGTCACGCGGCAATTGCACCCGAGTGCAATGCCGCGTGACGTATTTCATTGACGATGATTGTGCTGTTCGCCCGGCAGTTCGGCGCCATGCGCGCGAATCGCGGCAATCAGTTCGGCTGGCGTGATTTCGTAGCGCACTTCGCGGTGAATGCCTGGCTTGCGCTCATCGACTTCGATCAAAAGAATGCCTTTGCCGTCTTCTGTCGATTCGAGGCGCAGCGAGCGGAGTTCGCGCGCCGTTGCGTCGTCGTATTCGGTGAGCAGGGCCATTGACCCGGAGGACCCGGTAGTGCGCATCGAAGTTGTCCTTGTTCCGTTGTTGATCGAGCCATTGTACGGGCAGGATAGTGCGACGTCTGTCGCGCCACGGTCACGCTCTACGGATTTGCCCGTTCACCGGCCTGTGTGCCGCGTACCGCCAGGCGTGTTGACTGGCGCGGCCCGCCGGGCAACGCGTGTCGTGACGTCCCGTCGTGATAACCAGTTTAACGCGACTCCCGGCAACGACGAATGCATTTTTCGTGCCCCGAGGCGGTGCGCTTCTTCTCCATGACTGTCACGCTGTTGACGCGCGCATTGGTTAGGCGGATGCGGCGACCCACCGCCGGTCGGTCGCTCCGCGCTAGTGCATCGCGCAGACCAGCTGCGCGCGAATAGGGCGGTGCGATGTCGAAAGTGGTGAGAGGTGGTGGGAGCCGGCAAAAAAATAGCCCGTCCATGAGTGGGACGGGCCGCTAAACGCCGTTGTTACTTGGGTCAGCCTGCCCTTACAACCAACTGGGCGCTGACGGGATTCATCCTGCTGCGCCAATACTGGGCTGTCGAGGTGGGAGTAACGCCGATCTATCAGACCATTGTGGCTTCGTCCTGTTCGAGATCGCGTGCGACGCCCGGCGCGCTGCGTCGCTCGATGTCGGCGGCAACGGTTTGCGCGGCATCGGGCGTGAAGCCCTGATGACGCTTCGTGCTGGTGACGTGTGGCGCGGGCGTGGCTTGCGCAACGGTGAACAGACGCACCGCCTCATCCAGCACGTCGGCCTGTTCCGCGAGACGCTGTGCGGTCGCCGCCGCCTGCTCGACGAGCGCCGCGTTCTGCTGCGTGGCGCCATCCAGATGCGAGACCGCCTGATTGACCTGGCGAATCCCTTCCGCCTGTTCGCTGCTGGCATTCGCCACTTCGACGATGATCGACGACACGCGGCCCACCGCTTCGTCGATCACGCGCATTTGCGAGGTGGTGCGCGCAACCAGTTCGGTGCCCGCCGCGACTTCGGTCGTACTCGCTTCGACCACCGACTTGATTTCCTTCGACGACGCCGCGCAGCGTTGCGCCAGCATTCGCACTTCGCTCGCGACCACGGCGAACGAACGGCCTGCTTCGCCTGCCCGCGCGGCTTCGACGGCCGCATTGAGCGCGAGAATGTTGGTCTGGAATGCAATGCCGTCGATCACGCTCGTAATGTCGGCGATACGCTGCGACGCCGCCGTGATGCCGGCCATGGTCTGCTCGACCTGGCCCGCGATCTTGCCGCCGACTGCTGCGGCTGCCTGCGCGTCCCGCGCCAGATCGAGCGCGCGCACGGTGGCGTCGGCGTTGGCCTGCACCGTGGTGGTTAGCTCTTCCATGGTGGCGGCGGTTTCCTGGAGCGACGCCGCCTGCAACTCCGTGCGCCGCGCAAGATCCACATTGCCGCTGGAAATCTCGCGGGCGTTGTCGAGCATGCCGGTGATCTGCGCGCGCACGTCGTAGACGATTGCGGCGAGATTCGCCTTCAACTGATTCAGTGCCTGGAGCACTTCGCCAAGATCGTCGTGGCGCGCGATTTGCAGATCCGCGGTCAGATCGCCCGCGGCGAGCCGTGTGGCGAATCCCGACATATCGCTGATCGGTGCGGCGAGTTGCCGCTTCAACATCTGCCACGACACGATGCTGACGACCGCGGTCACGCCGAACGCAATCCAGAACGGCACAGGCGGCGTGCCTTCCCAAGCCACGAGGCCGGTCAGCAACAGCGCCAGCAACGTGATCGCGTAGCCGGCCGCCGCGCGCGTGGCGACAGGCAGGCGCATCAGCGCCTGCAGACGCCCGAGCAGGCCAGTGCGCACCACCACGCCGCGGCGCAACCGGATGCCGCGCGCCTCGCCTGCGCGCATGCGCGCGTACAGCGTCTCGGCGGCGCGCACCGCGTCACGTTCCGGTTTCACGCGCACGCTCAAATAGCCGACCACAGTGCCTTTTTCGACCACCGGCGTGACGTTGGCCTGCACCCAGTAGTGATCGCCATTCTTGCGGCGGTTCTTCACGAGCGCCGTCCATGGGCGACCGTCGCGGATCGTCGCCCACATGTCGGCGAAGGCCTCGCGCGGCATGTCCGGATGACGGATCAGGTTGTGCGGCTGGCCGATCAGCTCGTCGCGCGTAAAGCCCGAGACGGCGATGAAAGCGGGGTTGCAGTACTGGATGCGGCCGGTCAGGTCGGTCGCGGAGACAAGCATATTCGACGAAGGGTACTCGTACTCGTGCCCGGTGACAGGCTGGTTATTGCGCATGGCTTTCCTTGCTGGTGCTGACGCGCATGTGCGCGCGCTGCTTACTGGGTCGCAAGGATTAACGGCAATTAACCCCGTGCGCTTTAGGGTTTCCCAGTAAACCACTCAGGTTTAGCCAAGGTCGAGCCGTTAATGCAAGGTTGTCTGATGTGTGTCCGGATGCCGCCGGAAACGGTGCCGGATGCGTCGCGCGATACCTTCAAAAGGGCTACACTGCGCCCGTATATAAGGCCTGCAGACGTAGTTCGTCCCTCGATTTCGCAGTGGTCTGCCTGCACGAATCCGCTATTCCAGCGAGCTGATGCAGAAGATCCTCGACCGCACACAAGAGTCATTGGCGCTGGCTTTCGCCACGCTCGCGCAGAACGCGAAGCGCCAACAACGGGTTTATCTGGCGACGATCGGTTCCCTCATGCTGATCGTGGCGATTTTCGCGCTCGTGCTGGCTGTCGTTGCCGGGCTCGCGCAACTCGACTATCGCCGCACTTTCGCGTCGCAGAATGCAACCGACATCTCCCTTCTGCTGCACCAGGAGGAGTCGTTCTCGCGACGCGTCGAGCTCACATTCGACTATTACTACACCGCTGCCCAGGTGCGCAGCGCGCCGGATGCCATTCAGCAATCGGTTCGCCGGACCGGCATGGTGAGCGGCAAGGTGGACAGGATCGACGCCGGCTTCGACATGCTGGTCGGCGAAGCCACCGCCACCGCGTGGGGCGCACAACTCGGCGAGAAGCTTGGCCGCCTCTACGAAGCGTCGCAGTCGACACTTGCGACGCAGCAGGCCTTCGAGTTGCAGCAACGGGCAACGCTGGTCGGGCTGAAGGAAGACTATGCGGTGATCCTGCCTTCGCTCTCACAACCGGTGGCGGGACAAGCCGCCGCAGCGGACCTGTCCGCCATGCCCCAGCAGCGGCTGGCAGTCATAAGGACGCTGCGCGACACGCTCGAACGCCAACTCGAGGTGCAAACCGGCAAGCGCCTGCCCGGCAAAGGCGAGCGTGTCTGGCTCGGCCCGTATGTCGATCCGCTGGAGAACGTGCCGGTGATCTCGGCGGTGAGCGTCTACTACGACGGCGACACGCCCACTACGTTGATCAGCATGACGATCCGGCTCGATGTGCTCGCGAGGCGCATTGCGCCACCCGGCAACGAGGGCACGATACTGCTCATGACCGCGGATCACCGCATTGTCGTTTCCTCGGAGCCGATCAGCGCGCCGACCGGCAAAATGTTGCAACAGACGGTGGCGGCAACGCCGTCGCATGTATTTCATTACGGGCGTGAAGGCGTGATCTTTCATGAGCCGCTGAAGCCTGGGTTTGGCTTCCTGGTCGGCTATATGTCGTGGGGCGCGCTTGCTGTCGCGCTTGGCTGGCAACTCGCTGTGATCGGCGGCCTCGCGGCGCTGATCCTTCTGGCGGTTGCGCTGACGGCGCGTTATTTCGGACTTCGGCTGTTGCGCAATGCATTTGCCGAGACCTCCCGCTCACTGGAAAGTGAAACCATCAATCACGTTCTGGTGAGTGCGACGCCGGTCGGTCTGTGCGTCGTCCGTCAAAGCGACTATTCCATTCTGACCGTCAACGCGCTGGCAGCGGTGTTGCTGCCGATCGAACCAGGCAGCAACCGGTTGCCGCCGCATATCGTGAGCGAATTCCGCGCGCAGACGTCTGATAAACCTTCGGCCGCGGCAATCGCACGGATCGCCGCTTTCGTCGTGGTCGCTCAGCCGCACCCGCAGGCGCTGGCGTCACCGCCTTCAGACGAAGGCGCTACGCCCGCGCGGTTCTTGCAGTTTACCTATGCGCCCGCGCGGTACGCCGGTGAGAACGTGCTGTTTTGCGCGATTCTCGACGTCACCGCTCAGACCCTGCTCGAACAACAATTGCGGCACGCGCAGCAGGCTTCGGACGCCATGATGCGTGCGAGGACGAATTTCTTTGCGGCGATGAGCCACGAAATCCGCACGCCGTTGAATGCGCTGCTCGGCAATCTCGAACTGCTCGCACGCACACCCGGCCTCGAGGCGCATGCGCAGCGGCTTGCAACGTTGGGCGTGGCGTCCGATGCGCTGCGCCGCGTCGTCAACGACATACTCGACTTCGCGAAGATGGATGCCGGCGAGATGCTGCTCGCGAACGACGCCTTCCGCCCCATCGACGACTTTGAAAACATCGCGTTTTCTCACGCGCCGATGCGCGGAGACCGCCCGATCCGTTTCTATGCACTCCTTTCGCCGACACTCGACTGCACCCTGATCGGCGATCGCATGCGAATCGCGCAAGTCGTCAACAACCTGTTGAGCAACGCGTTCAAATTCACGTCCTCCGGCAAGATTACGCTGTACGCGGAAGTGAAGGACGACTCGCTGGGCCGCCCGACGCTACGCTGCCGGGTTTCGGACACTGGCGCCGGCATGAGCGAGGCGCTTCTGGCCCGACTGTTCAAGCCATTCGTGCAAGGGGAGCTGGGTACGTCGCGCGGCACTGGCGGCACCGGTCTGGGGCTCGTGATCTGCGCGCGCCTGTGCGAATTGATGGGCGGTCGGATCTCCGCCGAAAGCGTGCCTGGCGCGGGCAGCGTATTTCACGTATCGATCCCGCTCGTGGCTGTGCCCGACGAGCAGCGCGCGTCGGCGGGTCTCCCGGCGCCACGCGGGACGGCGCTCGTGTTGTGCACCGAGCAGCAAGCCGGCGAGTTTCTGGATGGCTGGCTTCAGCGAGCGGGCTGGTCGAGCCACGCAGTGGTGTCGCTCGCCGACGCGCAGGCATGGTTGAAAGCGAATCGGCCGGTAGTGTTGATCGTGTCCGGTGAATACGATCTCGAAGCGATTACCACGTTGCGCGCGTTGCAGGCGGTCGGCGCGGTGTGGATGACGAGCGGCGGCCCGACCCGGCCGGAGGCGCGCGGTCAGGGTGTGCTCGAAGTGAGCGAGTTCAGCCGGACCGCGTGTTTGACCGCAGTCGAGCTGGCCGTCGAAGGCACGGCCGCCGCGCTGGACGAAGGGACCGCGCGCGTCTGCGCTGTGCCTGCTGCTGAGATCGATCCCGCGTTGTTGGGTCTTGCAGTCCTCGTCGCCGAAGACAATCCTCTGATTCAGAACCTGATCGCCGAGCAACTGGCGGCGCTCGGCTGCGTGCCCACGATCGCCGCGGATGGGCAGCAGGCGCTGAGGTTGTTCGAACAGGCGCCCTTCGAGGTGGTGCTGACCGACATCCATATGCCGGTCATGGATGGCCACCAACTGCTGGCGGCATTGCGCGAGCGGCACGCGGAACTGCCGGTGCTGGCCTTCAGTGCCGTCGCCGAAGAGCAGCAGGCCCAAAGCTGGCACGAGAGCGGCTTTAGCGGGTATGTCTCCAAGCCGGCGTCGTTGAGCGAACTGCAAGCGGCTTTGCTGGCGGCGGTGCCCGCGCAGGCTGAGGTGGCTTCGGCATCGGCATCGGCATCGGCATCGGCATCGGCATCGGCTTCCGCTCCCGCGGACTCCACGCCTCCCGTCGCCAACGCAACCAGCACGCTCAGCGCGGACGACAAGGCGCGTTACACGGCCATGCTCAGAGACCACTTGCAGAAAGATCTGCCGAGGCTGCTCGCGATTGTCGAAGAAGAGGACGTGCAAGCGTTGGCCGGCTGGGCGCACAGCGCGAGCGGTGCATTCGTGGTCGTGCAGGAACCGCGGTTTTTCGAAGAATGCCGGCAGTTGCAAAGGCTATGCGCCGACTCCAGCCATTGGACAACCGAGATGGACGAACGGGCCATCTCGCTGCACGAAGCCTTATCAGATCACTACGGAGTCGACGAGCAACCCGCGCGTTGAGTTGCCGTTCAACCCTGCGAAATCAACCCGGCCGTTTGACGACGAAATCGATTTCGACCAGCGCATCGCGCGCCAGCGCGGTCACGCCGATACAGGTTCGCGCGGGTAGCGCGTCCGCCGGAAAGTAGGCGCGGTAGATTTCGTTCATCGGCGCGTAGTCGCGCTTGAACTCGGTCAGGAAGATACGTGTGGCAACCACGTTATGCAGGCCGAGGCCCAGCCCCTGAAGAACCAGCACGAGATTGTCCATCACGCGCTTGGTCTGGGCGACGACACCCTCGGGCAGCGGTGCAGCGTCGTCGGTGGGGGAGGTCGGCATCTGGCCGGTCAGGAAGACCCAGCCGTCGGCCTCGGCAGCATGCGAGAACGGGCCGACCGGTGTGGGTGCTGAGGGAATCATCCAGAAGGAGGGGGTTGAGCTCATGGGCGGGTGCGCTGGGTCGGATCGAATGTCGGGATGACAAGGTAACCGATCAAAACTCAGGATGCCGGCGCGGTGCGCGGCATCCTGCCCAACTCCCGCCCGATCAGACCAAACCGGTCGCATAGTAGACCGCGATCACAAAGAAGACCGCCATGGTCTTGATCACGGTCACCGCGAAAATGTCGCGATACGACTGTCGATGCGTCAAGCCCGTGACCGCCAGCAGCGTAATCACCGCGCCGTTGTGCGGCAGCGTGTCCATACCGCCGCTCGCCATCGCGACGACACGGTGCAGCACTTCCATCGGGATATGCGCGGCTTCCGCGCCCTTGATGAACGTGTCCGACATGGCCGCGAGCGCGATGCTCATGCCGCCCGACGCCGAACCCGTGATACCGGCCAGCGAGCTCACCGAAACAGCTGCATTGACGAGCGGATTGGGAATGCTCTTCAGCGCGTTGCTGACCACCAGGAAGCCCGGCAACGCTGCGATCACACCACCAAAACCGTATTCCGACGCCGTATTCAACGAAGCAAGCAGCGCGCCGGCCACGGCGGCCTTGGTGCCGATTGCGAAGCGTTCGCGCACGCGGTTGAACGCCGTGACGACGACCATGATGATGCCGAGAAGCAGCGCGCCTTCCACGGCCCAGATGGCGACCACGGCCTTGATCGTCGTGGTGACCGGTGCGTGGATGCCCGGCAGGATGTCCGGTGCAACCGTGTACGACGCGCCGTACCAGTTCGGGATCCAGCGGGTCAGGAGGAAGTTCGCGACACCGACCAGAACCAGCGGCGCGACTGCCAGCAACGGATGCGGCAGTTGCTTCGATTCGACGCGGTCTGGCTCGTTGACCAGATCCGTGCCGTAACCCTCGCCGGTTGCCATTGCTGCGCGGCGGCGCCATTCAAGATACGTGAGGCCGACCACGATGATGAACAGCGAGCCGATCACGCCCAATGCGGGCGCGGCCCACGAGGTGGTCTTGAAGAACGTGGTCGGGATGATGTTCTGGATCTGCGGCGTGCCGGGCAGCGAATCCATGGTGAACGAGAACGCACCCAGGGCGATCGCGCCGGGCATCAGGCGCTTCGGAATGTTGCTCTGCCGGTACAGCTCGGCGGCGAACGGATAGACCGCGAACACCACCACGAATAGCGAGACGCCGCCGTAGGTGAGCAGCGCGCACACCGCAACGATCACCGCATTGGCGCGCGAACGGCCAATATAGCGAATGGCAGCGGCCACGATCGATTCCGAGAAGCCCGACAATTCGATGACCTTGCCGAACACGGCGCCTAACAGGAACACCGGGAAGTAGAGCTTCACGAAGCCGACCATCTTCTCCATGAAGATGCCGGTGAAAACCGGCGCGACGGCGGCCGGATCGGTCAACAGAACGGCGCCTAGCGCGGCGATCGGCGCAAATAGAATGACGCTGTAGCCGCGGTAGGCGGCAAACATCAGGAACGCCAGCGCGGCGAGGACGATAACAAAGGACATTGAGTCTCCAAAGCTTGGTTGTTCTACATGGTCGCCGTCCCGAAGGTGCGACGGCACGGCGCCGGCAAACGCAGGTTTCGTGCCACGCGCACGCTAGCGGCCAGCCGCCTGATAGCGCGGGCCGAAGCTCGAGACGTGGTGCGGCCGATTGTACCCAAACGTCTCCAAAACGGGACGTAAATCCGCTGAACATAGGCCAAACCAAGGTTAAACCCTTATGCCGCAGGCTTGCTGGCGATCTCTTCGATGAGATAAGCTTGTCTACGAAATGAGACAATCATAAAAAGATGTTAGCCGGAGACAGCGACAGCATGATGAACGACTGGGCAGGCCTGCCTGCCACTTACGGCGACGTATTGCGCCGGGCGATGGATTCGCTCTTTCGCACATTCGAAAATTTCAGCGAAGGCACCTTTATCGTCGACGCGGACGCGCGCGTGGTCTGGATCAACAAGCGCTATGCGGCCCGTTTCGGTTTTTCGGACCCCGAGCAGGCGATTGGCCGCGATTGCGAGGCGGTGATTCCCAATAGCCTGATGCGCGAGGTCGTCAACACCGGCAAACCGATTCTGCTCGATATTCTGGAAACGGACCGCGAACCGCTCGTCGTGACGCGTCTGCCGCTGAAGGACGACGCGGGCGTCACTGTCGGCGCCGTCGGCTTTGCGCTTTTCGATGAGCTAAAGGCACTGACGCCGCTCTTTTCCCACTACTCGCGCGTGCAGGAAGAGTTGATCGCAACGCGCCGGTCGCTCGCCCAGGCGCGTCGCGCGAAATATACGTTCGGCAGTTTCGTCGGCACCAGCGCGGCCAGTCTCGAAGTGAAGCGGCAGGCGCGCCGCGCGGCGCAACTAGAATCGCCCGTGCTGCTGCTCGGTGAAACCGGCACCGGCAAGGAGTTGCTGGCGCATGCCATCCACGGCGGCTCGGCGCGCGCGAATCAGCCGCTCGTGACGGTCAACGTCGCGGCGATTCCCGACACTTTGCTCGAAGTCGAATTCTTCGGCGCCGCGCCCGGCGCGTACACAGGCGCGGACCGCAAGGGGCGCGTCGGCAAGTTCGAGCTCGCGAACGGCGGCACGCTGTTTCTCGACGAAATCGGCGATATGCCGCTGCCGTTGCAGGGCAAGCTGCTGCGCGTGTTGCAGGACAAGGAGTTCGAACCGCTGGGCTCGAACCGGATCGTGCGCGCGGATGTCCGGATCATCGCGGCGACTTCGGCCGATTTGCCGGCGCTGGTCGCGGCGGGGCGCTTTCGCGCCGACCTGTTCTATCGGCTGAATGTGCTGACCATCCACGCGGCGCCTTTGCGCGAGCGGGTCTCCGATATCGAAGCGCTCGCCTACGCCATGCTCGAAGACCTGTCGACGCAGGCAAGTGGCGGCAGTCACTTCGAATTGCAGGACGACGCGCTGCGGCTGCTGTGTTCCTACGACTGGCCGGGCAACGTGCGCGAATTGCGCAATACGTTGGAGCGCGCCGTGATGCTTTCCGACAGCGAGCGGATCGATGCGCGGGCGCTGGCGCCGTTTATCGGCTCGGCGCAGGGCGGCGGGCATCGTCGTTTGGCGGCCACCGAGGCGCTGTCCGCGGCGCACGCTCCGGGCGCGCAAGCCGGCGCGCCCGAACCGGCGTCGTGGAGCGACGCGATGGCGGCCTTCGAAAAGCGTTTCCTGATCGACGCCTTGCGCGCCAACGGTGGCCGCGTGATCGAGACGGCCAATCAGATCGGCATGGGCCGCGCGACGCTCTACAAGAAGATCGCCGCTTACGGCATCGGCGTATGACCACGTTCGGCGACGTCGAGTGACGCAGCGTAATTGCCGCGTGGCACAATCGCGTGATCGAAAAACAAGATGTGATCGGGGTTTCAGATGAAACGCAGTCTCTCCTCCTTTGCGAGCCGGGCCAGCGCCACGCTGGCGGTCGGCGCCGTGGTCGTGCTGAGCGGTTGCAGCAGTAGCGCGCCGCTGTTTCTGTCGGATGGTCGCGCAACGACGCAGGTGCAGTGCCCGGCCGGTTCCGATTCGTGCTCGCAGCAGGCCAGCGCGGGATGCGGCGGCGCGTTCGACGTGGTGCGCCAGTCGACCGAGAATGGCACGCTCAATCTGATTTACGCCTGCCGGGCGAAGTAACGGCGCGGGCGCGATAAGCGTCTCTGGCATTCTCTTCCTTCGGCCCGCCGCTCGATCGTGACGGCGGGCGCCTCTATCGCAGCGCCGATTTCATCTGCACCCGGCAAATCGGTTCATTCGATTCCTCGAGATCGGGACGACAAGTGCATGGCGGTCGTAAAGACCTGCGTCTAATGCAGCTTCGCCCTGCGGCACTTATGCGTAATGGTTTTTAATGCCGCGCTTCATATTATTTCCAACCGCCGGCCGAAATTAAATCCGCGAATTTTTTGCCGTTAAGCTAAGTCGGTGCGGAACCTAACGGAACGCGAAGTTTAGCGGCGCTATTCTTTTCTGACAGTCTTGGAAATCAGGCAGCAAGCAGGTTTTGCCGCTTCAATCCTTGCGTGGAGGGTGCTCAGGAAGGATTTTCCGTTTCGAATAAAAAGAACCAAAACGGCACGCTTTATGCTTTTATTTACGCAGTGAAAATAGTTCAACGAGTAATCCGGGGAAAGCAATGAATCACCACCAACTCGAAAAAGATATTGAACATCTTGAACACGTAATCTCGCATATCTCCGCTGAGGACCGCATCCCGCTATCGTATTGGCGCAGCCGCATCGATTCCGTATCGGGCGCGGTTCGGGTGCCGGCGCAAGCGAGCCGCGTGAAACGGCTCAACGCCGCGCTCTCGGCGCTGGAAGAGCGGCAAAAAGGCTGAACTACCGCAACGGTGGGCGGCTTCGACGTTCCCTTTCATCGGGTAACATCGTCTGCAAAAATTAAGGAACGTAACGGCCGGGCAGGTTGCCGCGTAGCGGACGGCTGTCTCGATGCAAGCCGCGCATTTGCTGCGTACGCGCCAGACGGACGGATGCGGGCATTAGACCAACTGCGGACGGACGGCGCCCCCAAGCCATAACGAGCAGGCCGGCATTCCTACCCACTGACTCAGGACGAACATGCAACGAGCAGGACTCTCTGCGTCTCGATTGACGGCGTTGACCAACGCCATGCAAGGCTATGTGGAACGCGGTGAAGTGGCGGGCGTGGTTTCAATGGTCTGGCGGCGCGGCGAGATCGGCTACTTCGAGCCGCTCGGCATGCGGGACGAAGCCGCGCTATTGCCCATGGAGCGCGATACGCTGTTCCGCATTGCCTCAATGACCAAGCCGGTCACCAGCGCCGCGATCCTGATGCTGATCGAAGAGGACCGGCTCGCCCTCGACACGCCGATCTCCCTCTGGTTGCCTGAACTGGCCGCGCCGCGCGTGCTGCGCGACCCCACCGGTCCGCTCGACGAAACCGACCCGGCCAGAGCGTCGCTCACCGTGCTGGATCTGCTGACGCATCGCGCGGGCTTCGCCTATGCCTTCACCGCAACCGGGCCGCTGTCCAAAGCCTACGCAGCCGCATTCAACGGTTTCGAAGCGCGCATGGACGCCAACACGTGGCTTGCCCGCATCGCGGATTTGCCGCTGATGTTTCAGCCCGGCTCACGCTGGCACTACGGCATCGCGACCGACGTGCTCGGCGTGCTGATCGAACGCGTGAGCGGCATGCCGCTCGGCGAGTTTTTCCGGACGCGGATTTTCGAGCCGCTCGGCATGCGCGATACGGCGTTCTGGGTGCCCGACGCACAACTCGCACGGCTGGCCACCGCCTATGGCGTCGAAGCGGGCTCGGGACGGCGTGTGGTCGAGGATCATCCTGCTTCGAGCCGATGGGCGAATCGGGATCGATTCCAGAGCGGCGGCGGTGGCCTGATTTCGACAGCGCAGGACTATCTGCAATTCGCGCAACTCCTGCTCGGACGTGGGCGGGTCGGTACGACGCGTTTGCTGTCGCATCGCTCAGTCGATCTGATGCGCTCGAACTTCCTGACGCGCGACCAACGCCGCGTGCCGGCCTTCGGACATGTGCTGTGGGCAGGCCAGGGGTTCGGCCTCGGCGTGTCGGTCGTCGATGATCCTGCGCAGCAGTTGCCGCTCGGCTATCGCTCGATGGGGTCGTTCGGCTGGCCGGGTGCCTATGGCACGAGCTGGTTCGCCGATCCGGTCGAGGACCTGATTGGGCTGATGCTGATTCAACGGCGGTCGATCGAACCGTTTTCTATGGCAGTCGATTTCGAACGCCGCGTGTACGATGCGATTGACGATTGAGAGACCGGGCTGCGGCGGGCAGGCCGACGGCTGCTGGCCGCGTCAACGGCGCCTGGCTTTACGCCTCTCTATCCGGTAATTTATTCGTCTGATAGTGTCCGCACTTCAGTACTCGTCAAAACGATCGGAGCACCCGCCATGGCCTCGTACAAGCAGTTGACTGCCCAACTCGAAAAACTCCACAAGGAAGTCGCGGCGGCCCGCGAGAAGGAAATTGCGCAGGCGATCGCCGACATCAAGCAGAAGGTGGCCGAATACGATCTGACGGCCGAAGAGTTGGGTTTTACGAGCAAGCGCACTACGGCCCGTAAAACCGCGTCGGTTGCCAAGTATCGCAACCCGAAGACCGGCGAAACCTGGAGCGGCCGTGGGCGCTCGCCCGCGTGGCTTGCCGGCAAGAATCGCGAGCGCTTTCTGATCGAAGTCTGAAGCGCGTCGGCGCATGGCGTGTCTGCTCGTCGTGCGCCGGATTGTCTGAAGTGATGTCGCGAGCGGAGTTTCTCGCACCGTCACGCAGGTCCCGAAAACGCTCACCTTTCGCGTGAACCTGAAGCCGGAGTCGTTCGACAGGCTGTGCTGTTTGCGCCTCGGCTCTCTGCTTCGGTGAGCCAGGTTTTGGCGAGTGACGCACCTTGCGTCCACCTTGACGCCGCGTCTCGCGGCAACTCATCCTGTTTCGCGGAAACCCGCGCCAGCCATTGCTGGCGCGCGTTCCCAGGCTCTGCGAAGAATCGCGGCGGCCCCAGCCCCATTCCCTTTCCAGTTGTCGCGTTGGCCTCGACACGCCGCAGTTCGCGTTCGTGCAGGTGCGAGAACGAGCTTCGGCATGCTCACCTTTCATCGCCAATCGAGGGTGCGTCGGCGAGAGTCCCGAAAACCCTCACCTTTGCGCTCACCGATACGCGCACACCACTGCGCTCGGGACTAACCCGGAGTTGAGTTCCTCTCATACCCCGCATCAAAACTCATCGATACAGGGTCGCGGATGCCGAACGTCACAATCGGCCATCCACTCAACCTCGACGGAACGACCATGAGCGTATCGACGGACAAACAACTCTTTATCGGCGAAGGATTCGAAGGCCCCGGCGTCAACCTCGCGCACATCAACATACTGGTCGGCCCGCGTAACGGCCCGGCAGGGCAGGCCTTCGCCACCGCACTGGCGACGCCGTCCGCGGGCCACGCGCCTTTCGTCGTCATCGCGCGTCCGGGCGTGCCGACCAAGCCGCTGACGCTCTATGTGAACAAGGCGCAGATCGGCAGCGACTTCCACGGCAATGCGACGTGGGGCGCCTCGCAAGCCGGCATTGCGAAGGCGGTGGCGGAGTCGTTGGAGAACGGCACGCTGCCGCCCGAAGCAGAAAACGATTGGGTGGTGGTGTCCGCGAACTGGGTCAACCCGAGTACGGACGATCTCGATGCCGTCTTCGAAAACAACTATCGCGCGTGCAGGAACGCGATCCTCGCGGCGATGAAAGGCCTGCCGCATCGCGAAGAAGTATTCGCCGCGGCACGCGACGTATCGAACCCGTTCTACACACCGAAACAACGTTAATCGCATGCCGCGCGGTTCGGTGAGCGCGGATGCGCCACTCACCGTCCGCGCCGCTGGATGCGACCAGGAAGGAGACAAGCACAATGGAATATATTCGCCTCGGCCAATCCGGCCTGAAGGTTTCGCGTCTGTGCCTCGGCACGATGAATATGGGCACGCCGCAATGGAAGCCGTGGATTTTCGATGAAGCCCAAAGCGAGCCGATTGTCCGTCATGCGTTGGAAGCGGGCGTCAATTTCATCGACCTCGCCGATTTCTATTCGACCGGCGTGGGCGAAGAAGTGGTGGGACGCATTCTGAAGCGTATTGCGCGCCGCGAGGAAATCGTCGTGACGACCAAGGTCGGTTACGACATGGGGGCGTATCAGAACGCCGGCGGCCATTCGCGTAAGCACATCATGGATGGCATCGACGCCTCGCTCACGCGTCTCGGCATGGATTACGTCGACATCTACATGCTGCATTTCTTCGACGTGAACACGCCGGTCGAGGAAACCATGGGTGCGCTCAACGATATCGTGCGCGCCGGCAAGGCCCGCTACATTGGCGTATCGACCATGTACACGTGGCAGTTCGCAAAGATCATGCAGGTCTGCGAGCGCAACGGCTGGCACAAGCCGATCAACATGCAGTTGCAGTTGAACCTGGCGTACCGCGAGGAAGAGCGCGAAATGATTCCGTATTGCCAGGATCAGGGCGTCGGCGTCTCGGTGTTCAGTCCGCTGGCGCGTGGGCTGCTGACGTGCGATCCGGGTTCGACGCGCAATCAGACCGACTTCTTCACCGCGCAAATGTATGGCGATGTGGCTTCGCGTGAGATTGCCGCTTCGGTGGCGCGCGTGGCCGCACGGCGCGGGGTGTCGGCCGCGCAAATCGCGCAGGCGTGGGTGCTGAACCATGGCGGCGTCGCAAGCATGCTGGTCGGCGCGGATACGGCGGCGCAGTTCGATAGCGCGCTCGCGGCGCTCGGCACGACGCTCTCGGCGGACGAACTGTTCGAACTCGAACGCAACTACACGCCGTGCGATCTGATCAACGATTACACCGCCGGCAAGCGTGTTGCCCGCGAACCGCGGCTCGCACAAGGTGTGTTCGTCGAAACGCTGGAGAAGGCGGCATGAACGAATTTCTCCGCACAGCGCATTACATCGGCGGCGAGTGGTACGAAAGCGCCGGCACATACGCCGTATTGAATCCCGCAACCGGCGAGGTGGTTGCGCAAGTGGCCAAAGGTGGCGCGGCGGAAACCGCGCAAGCCATCGCGGCTGCCGAGCGCGCGTTTCCCGCATGGCGTTCGCTGACCGCAAAAGAGCGCAGCGTGCGCGTCAAACGCTGGGGCGAGTTGATGCTCGAGAATCGCGACGCGCTTGCAGAACTGCTGACGCTCGAACAAGGCAAGCCGCTTGCCGAAGCCCGCGGCGAAGTCGGCTATGCGGCCAGCTTCTTCGAATGGTTCGCTGAGGAAGCGAAGCGCGCGTATGGCGACGTAATCCCGAGCCCCAATCCGAACGCGAAGATCATTGTGACGCGCGAACCGGTGGGCGTGGTGGCGGCGATTACGCCGTGGAATTTTCCGCTCGCCATGATTACGCGCAAGGCCGGTCCCGCGCTCGCGGCCGGCTGCACGATGGTGCTCAAGCCATCGGAGGAAACGCCGTTATCCGCGTTCGCTCTGGCGGTGCTCGCGGAGAAGGCGGGCATTCCGCCGGGCGTGTTCAACATCGTCTCCGGCGATGCCGTCGCGATCGGCAGCGTGCTCACCGAATCCGACGTGGTGCGCAAGCTGTCGTTCACCGGCTCGACGCGCGTCGGCAAGCTGCTGGCGAAGCAATCGGCGGACACGTTGAAAAAGCTCTCGCTCGAACTCGGCGGCAACGCACCCTTCATCGTATTCGACGACGCGGATCTCGACGCCGCCGTGCAGGGCGCGATGGCTTCGAAATTCCGCAACACCGGGCAGACGTGTGTGTGCGTGAATCGCTTCTACGTGCAGAACGGCATCTACGAAGCATTCACGTCGGCGCTGACGCAAGCCGTGTGCAAGATGCGCGTAGGCAACGCGTTGCAAGGCGAGGTCGAACAAGGTCCGCTGATCAATCAGGCGGCGCTGAAGAAGGTCGAAACGCACGTTGCCGACGCATTGCAAAAGGGCGCGAAGATTTTGACGGGCGGCAAACCGCATGCGCTCGGCGGCACGTTCTATGAACCGACCGTTCTTGCCGACGCCTCCAGTTCGATGCTGATCGCCGGGGAAGAAACCTTCGGCCCGGTGGCCGCATGCTTTCGTTTCAAGACCGAAGAGGAAGCCATTGCCGCGGCTAACGACACGCCGCTCGGCTTGTCGGCGTATTTCTATACACGCGACCTGGCCCGCGCCTGGCGCGTCGGCGAAGCGCTGGAGAGCGGCATGGTCGGCATCAACGAAGGGATTCTGTCCACGGAAGTCGCGCCGTTCGGCGGCGTCAAGCAGTCAGGGCTCGGTCGCGAAGGCTCGAAGTACGGGCTCGATGAATACACGGAACTGAAATACATGATGATGGGCGGCCTCGGGCGCTGATCTTCAGACCGCGGGCCGCTGCGGCATGCACAAGCGTGCCGCACTGGCGGACCACGCAATCGGGCAACCGGCAGCACGCCAGCCACGCCCGACGACTCATATCAACGAAGGAGACAGCGTGAGCAATCAGGACATGCAGGCGGCCACTCTCGGCCTCGCCCCCACTTTGCCGGCGGCGGCAGCACCCGCGCACGGCCCCATTCCTCTCGACGATGTTCCGCTCAATGCCTTTCACGTCAAGATCGCCGGCTTGACGTTCGGCGCGCACTTTACCGAAGGCTTCGCGCTCGGCACGATCGGTTACGCGCTCGCATCGATGAATCGGCAGATGCCGCTCGACGCTTTCTGGATGGGCATGATCGGCAGTTCCGCATTGATGGGCATTTTCTTCGGCAGTCTGGTTTTCGGCTGGTTGTCCGATCGCCTGGGACGACAAAAGATTTTTCTGCTGAGCTTTCTGATCATTACCGCAGCCGCGTTTGCGCAGTTCTATGTGCGCTCACCGCTCGAATTGTGTCTGCTGCGGGTGGTGATCGGTTTCGGCATGGGCGGCGATTTTGCGGTGGGGCACGCCATTCTCGCGGAATTCTCGCCGCGCAAGCACCGTGGCACGTTGCTCGGGTCGTTCAGCGTGGTGTGGACGATCGGTTACGTGGCGGCGAACGTGCTGGGCATGCATTACGCCGATGCTTCGCCAGATGCATGGCGCTGGTTGCTTGCGTCGGCGGGCGTGCCGGCGTTGGTCGTGCTCGTGTTGCGCGTAGGCACGCCGGAGTCGCCGCGCTGGTTGCATGGCAAAGGCCGGGTCGCGGAGGCCAAATCGGTCATGCTCAAGCATTTTGGCGCGAACGTGACCCTCGACGGCGCTCATGATGAGCACGCGCAAACGGCGGGCGGCTTTATGCGGTTGTTCAAACCGGATCTGATTCGACGCACGATTTTCAATTGCGCGTTCTTTGTGTGTCTCGTCATTCCGTATTTCGCGGTCTATACGTTTCTGCCGACCATTCTGAAAGCGATTCATTTGAACAACGATTCCAGCGCGGATTTTCTGCTCAATGGGTTTCTCGTGCTCGGCGCGCTGATTGGTATCTGGCTGACGATCAAGCTGCCGCGTCGTGTCTTCCTGATCGGTTCGTTCGCGGTGACGTGTGTTTCGCTGATCGCATTGAGTGTGCTGCCGGAGTCGGCGGCATTGGGGATGATTGTCGCATTCGCGATTTTCACGCTGACCATGTCGGCGTTTTCCAATCTGGTTGGCGTGTTTCCGCCGGAGTGTTTTCCCACTGAGGTGCGTGCTTGCGGCGTTGGTCTCGCGATTGCGTGCAGCCGTCTTGGCTCGGCGGTCGGCACGTTTTTGCTGCCGCTCGGCATCGTGCATCTGGGTTTCCACATCACGATGATGGTGCTTGCCGCAGTATTGCTGATCGGGATGGTGGTGTCGATTGCGTGGGCGCCCGAGACGAAGCATTTGACGTTGAACGAGGCGAGCGGCGCGTAGCGCTTTTCTCTGTTCGAAAATAACCCGCCGCATTGGCAACGATGCGGCGGGTTTTTGTTTTTGACACGCTGAGCAGCTTGCTGCCCGCCACCAATTTTGCGCGGCGGATTGCCGCGTCCAGCCTATTCACGAAGAGCCAGTTCGACCGATTCTTCGTGCATTGATGCATCACTCTGCCGGACACACAGCCAGCCACTTGGTGCCTGATATCCCCGTCGAAATCTCAGGAAAGGCAATTTGCCTCATGTATTTCTTATCCAGTAAAACTTACGATTGACTTTTTTTGCGCGAAATCAAGTTATTCGGCATTTATTTTGCCTGTTTGCCTTGCGAAATCAGCGTGATCGAGGTGGGCAACGGTACGACGTATCTCTGCGACTGCCGTTGAGTTTTCTGTCTAATCTTTAGGAATACAGCAATGAAATCGATGATCTCCGCATTCGTGATCGCTACTGGCGGTGTGTTGAGTCTCGCGCCGGCTGGCGCCAATGCGGCGGACGGTACGATCACCATAAGTGGCACTGTGACAGACACCACTTGCTCGATCAACGGCTCGGCGAGTGGCACGCCCGCCAACCTGTTAGTCACGCTGCCATCGGTTCCGGCCAGTGCGCTTACGACATCAGGTGCCGTGGCTGGTACGTCGAACGCGGCAGATCTGAGATTCGTTTTGACGGGTTGCACTGGCGCGGCTACCAAGGCGATTGCCAACTTCGAAAACGGCCAGACAATCGACCAGTCAACGGGCCTTCTGGCGAACCAGGGCGGCACCGCGAAAAACGTGGAAGTTCAACTGCTCAACGCGCAAATGCAGCCGATCAATGTGCTGACGGGCAGGAACAACGATATCAGTACGAGCGGGGTGGCTATCACCGGCGGCGCGGCAACGTTGCAGTATTTCGCACAGTATTACGCGCTCGATGCAGCCCAGGCGGGTACGGTCTACACGTCGGTTCAATACACGATGCAATATCAGTAAACCCCAGATAGAGACACTCCTTACCGGCGTGCATTGATTCAATCAATCCATTGACTGAAATCACGGAAAGAGGCGATTTGTCTCATGTAATTTTGATGTGGGACAACTTAACATCGCATTCTCCTATCTCGGAAGGATAGGTCAGGCGTTTAGAGCAGGAACTGTCGTATTCCTGAACTGAATGATTGGCATGCTTGACGCATGTGGCGATCCTTGAGCAAAACAAGGATCGCGTTTTGATTTGATCAGCTTTTCTTAGTTTATTGGACTGAACGTTATGAAGTTATCCCTCCCCGCAATCGCGATCGCCGCCGGCAGTCTGCTCGGTCTCGCACCCCTTGGCGCCCATGCGGCGGATGGCACGATCTCCATCTCCGGCACCGTGACCGATAGCACGTGTTCGATCAACGGCAGCGCAAGCGGTACCCCGGCCGACAAGGCAGTCACGCTGGCGCCGGTCCCGACCGGTTCGCTTTCGTCGTCAGGCGAAGTGGCCGGTACGTCGAACCCTGCAGATCTGCAACTGAAACTGAGCGGCTGCAGCGGCACGGCCACCAAAGCAGTTGCGCGTTTCGAGAACGGCCCGACGGTCGACCAGACGAATGGCTATCTGTCGAACAGCGGCACCGCGCAAAACGTGGAGGTTCGTCTCCTCAACGCGCAGATGCAACCGATCAACGTCACGACGGGCGCGAACAACGATGTCTCCACGGACGGGGCAACCATCACGGGCGGCGCGGCAACCCTGCAGTATTTCGCGCAGTACTACGCGACAGGCGTTGCGGCTCCCGGTACGGTCACCTCGTCGGTTCAATACTCGATGGAATACCAGTAAGCGAAGGTCCGAAGCGCTCGCCGGGCGGGCGCTTCTTTGCGACCTTCCTCTGGATTATTGAAAGACAGACTGCAATGAAGCTGCTCAAAAATATGCCGATAGTAATCGGCTTTGCCTGTGCGCTATTGGCCGGCAGCACACAGGCAAGCGTGACTATTGGCGGTACGCGTGTGGTGTATCCACTCGAGCAGCGTGAAGTCTCGGTCAAACTGGATAACGACAGCCACAAACCCTCCCTCGTGCAGGTCTGGATCGACGACGGCAATGCCGATGCCAAACCCGGCGAAATCAAAGTGCCGTTCGTGATTACGCCGCCGATTTTCCGCATGGACGCGAAAAAGGCGCAGACGTTACGCGTGATGTACACGGGCGAATCATTACCTCAGGACCGCGAGTCGGTCTATTGGCTCAATGTGCTGGACATCCCACCAAAGGCAAGTGCTGCTTCGGACGCCAATACTTTGAGCCTCGCTTATCGCACCCGCATCAAGGTTCTCGCGCGGCCGGACAAGCTACCCGGCAAACCTGAAGATGCGGCCGCGCAACTGCGTTGGAGCATCGCGGCGTCGGCGGATGGCAAAGGGCAGGCGCTCAGCGTCTCGAATCCGACGCCTTACTACGTCTCGTTCAGCGAGATCGACGTCGAGAGCAATGGCCACACCTTCAGGAACGAGCAAGGTGGCATGGTTGCACCGCGCACATCAGCGGTCCTGCCGATGGCGAAGATGAATGGTGTCGCCGCGGGCGCGAAGGTGCACTACATCGCGATCAGCGACTACGGCGGCCCGATCACCGGCGACGCGGCGCTCGGCGACTAGACCGCCACAGCCCGGCCGGGGGCGGCAGCGTGCCGCCTTTGGCCAACCCTTTCTCCTGCACGGCGCGCGTTGCGCCGGCAACGCATGGATGACGCACGCCTGCGGCGGGACATTCAATTCCGATCACATCATGAAGGACCTACGCTGTCGCAGGGCGGCCGGTCGTGGCACTGAACGCGCGGGTGTGTTCAATCTCAACCCGGTCGCCGCCGTTGTCACGTTGGCATTCGCGGCGCTGGGTGGCGTTCAGCCGACAGGCGCACAGGCGTCCGAACCCGCTCAAGCGGGCGCAGCCGTGGAGTTCGATACGACATTTCTGCGCGTCGATCCGAATGCGACGGTGGACGTCTCGCGCTTCGCGCGTGGCAACCCGGTATCTGAAGGCATTTATTCCGTCGATGTGTACCTCAACGGTATTCGTGTCGCGCGTCATGACGTGCGGTTTGTCGCCGCGAGCGGAACGACTGCGGCGCGTCCTTGCCTTAGCCGCCAAATGCTGGAGAAGCTTGGCGTCGACTTCGCCAAGGTCGCGGCGAGCAGCGAGGCGAAGGTGAAGGCGGAACCGGGGGCCGACACCGGCGTTACCGGCGAATGCGTCGACCTCACGGCGGCCGTGCCCGACGCGACCGTTGACTTCGATTTCGCGGAACAGAAGATCAGCCTCAGCGTGCCGCAAAAGTACATGCGAAACACCGCGCGCGGTTACGTGCCGCCCGAGATGTGGCAGAACGGAGTCAACGCAGGTTTCTTGAGCTACAACGCGAACGCGTACCACAGCGCTGGATCGGCTGTTGAATCGACTCAAAGCTATGTCGGTTTGAATGCCGGCGTGAACATCGGCGCGTGGCACTTCCGCCATCAGTCCTCGGTGACCCAGCAAGCCGGTGCCGCCACGCAGTTCGACAACATTGCGACCTACCTTCAGCGTGATATCACCGCGATGAAGTCGCAGTTGACGGTCGGTGACGGCTACACGACCGGCGATGTGTTCGACAGCGTGCAATTTCGCGGCGCGCAGATCGCCACCGACGACCGCATGCTGCCAGAATCCCTGCGCGGCTATGCGCCGGTCGTGCGTGGCACGGCTGAATCGAATGCGCGCGTGACGGTTCGGCAGAACGGGCAGGTGATTGATGAAACCACCGTGTCGCCGGGCCCGTTCGAAATCAATGACCTGTACGCGACCGGCTATGGCGGCAACCTGGATGTCACCGTCACCGAAGCCAATGGCCGCACGAAGAGCTTTACCGTGCCTTACGCCTCGGTCGCCCAATCGTTGCGGCCCGGCACCACACGGTTTTCGGTCACTGCCGGTGAGCTTCGTTATGCCACGCTCGAAACCAACCCGATTTTCGCGCAGTTCACATTGCAGCGCGGGCTGACCAATCTGATCACGCTCTATGGCGGCGGTGTCGCTGCGGACGGCTATCTGGCGGCCGACCTGGGCACCGCACTGAACACGCGGCTGGGTGCTTTCTCCGTCGACGTGACGGCCGCCGAGACGCAGATTCCGAATCAGGCCACCTCGCGTGGCACGAGCTTGCGCGTTGGTTATAGCAAGTTCATCAATCCGACCAACACCAACATTGCGATCGCGGCGTATCGCTATTCGACGGCTGGGTACATGAACTTGTGGGATGCCGCGTCCGCGCGTGACCTCGCAATGCGCGGCGGCGATCCGAATTCGGTGTATCGCCAGCGCAATCGTTTCCAGGCCACGCTCAATCAGAATTTCAAGGAATACGGCACGGTCTACTTGAACGCTTCCGCACAGCAATACTGGAATCGCAGCGGCAGCGATCTGTTCTATCAGGCCGGCTACTCCAATCGTTTCAGGTACGGTACGTACAGCGTCAGCGCAGGGCGCACGCGCAGTTCGAACGGATCGATGTCGGACCAGATCATGCTGAGCACCACGTTGCCGCTCGGCCATGATCCGCATTCGCCGCTCATGTCGACGAACCTCAGCAGTTCCGGCGGCAACACCAGTTTGCAGGCCAACGTGAGTGGTTCGTTGGGCGAGCGTAACCAGTACTCATACAACGCGTATGGGACGTACGGCGGCGGCTCCGGCGCCAGCACGGCGAGCGCGGGCGCGAGCGGTACCTATCGCGCACCGTACGCGCAGTTGACGGGATCGGCGAGCGGGGGAACCGGATCGAGCCAGGTGTCGGCAGGGGTGAGCGGGTCGATCGTCGCGCATCCGGGCGGCGTCACCTTCTCGCAGACGGTGGGCGACACGTTCGGCGTTATTGAAGCGCCGGGCGCCGCAGGCGCGAGCGTCACCAGTTCACCCGGCGTGAAGCTCAACGGAGGCGGCTTTGCGGTGGTTCCGTATTTGACGCCGTATGGCATGAACACGGTGGATATCGATCCGAAGGGCACCTCGACCGATGTCGAGTTTGAATCGACGTCGGAGCAGGCGGTGCCGCGGCTGGGCTCAGTGGTGATGATCAGGTACAAGACGGTGACCGGACGCGCCGCGCTGATTCGCGCGCCGCAACTCGGCGGCAAGGCGTTGCCGTTCGGCGCGGATGTCGTCGATGCAAGTGGACGCACGGTAGGCGTCGTTGCGCAGGACAGCCGGATTTTCGCGCGCGGGCTCGAAGACAAAGGCTCGCTGTTCGTGAAATGGGGTGCGACGGCTTCCGAGCAATGCCACATTGACTATGTGCTGCCGGCGCAGACGCGTAACGCGGGGGCGGTCTACATGTCTGTGGAAGGGCACTGCGTGGATGGGGCGCCAACCGGAAAAGGCGAACCTTGATTGCCGTAGTACTCAGCAACTGAATTCGAAGGGTGATTGAATCTCAGCGTTCAAATCTTGTCTGCAACTTTGCAGTCGAAAAGCGACAGTCTATGAGGCATTGTACTGTGCGACCGTTGCGCGGCGCGACCGCCGTTCGCGCATTCGGATAGTCGGGTGCCTCATGTTATTACTGGTTTTCAATTTGTTCGCGGCCAGGGCTGCTCACGCAGCGCTTATCTGTAATGCAAGCGGAGCAGACAACATAATCAGCGCGGGATCGATCTCCGTGCCCGCCAATCCAACGGTTGGTGCGACGATTGCCACGCTCGCGCCAACACAGTTTCAGATGCCCTGCAGATTTGACGATTCAGCACCGGTAGAGACGACTGCTACGCTTTGGCCGAACGGGAGATGTGGAGGCAGGCTCGATCAGAGCGCTGGCCACTTTCACGATGTCCTATCAGTAGGCCTCCTGGGGCAGACCCGCCTGCCGCTTCTCCGCCGCACCTGCCCCTTTTCGATACGCCGGTCCCCATGACGTGTATCATTCGTTCCCTGCGCTGTTCTGCGCTGGCGATTCCCGTATTGTCGAACGCTCGTTCGTGACCTGTTTCCGACGCGGTCGAGTTGCCATTGTGACGCGGGCCGCCGGCCCAACTCCCGCAGCTCGACGCCGCCGCGCAAGGCGTGGCACACCGGCAGCCACAAGCCGCCGGGAACCGCCCGAACCCCTATCCGTGACCGCCAGACCCGATGTCAGTCTCCGAACTCAAACGCCGCCGCACGTTCGCGGTCATTTCCCACCCGGACGCGGGTAAGACCACGCTCACGGAAAAGCTGCTGCTGTTCTCGGGCGCGATTCAGATCGCCGGTACCGTGAAGGGCCGCAAGAGCAACCGTTACGCGACGTCCGACTGGATGGAGATCGAAAAGCAGCGGGGCATTTCGGTGGCGAGCTCGGTGATGCAGTTCGAGTACGGCGACGCCGTTATCAATCTGCTCGACACGCCGGGCCACGAAGACTTCTCTGAAGACACCTACCGCGTGCTGACCGCGGTCGACGCCGCCGTGATGGTGATCGACGGCGCGAACGGCGTCGAAGCGCAAACGCTCAAGCTGCTCGAAGTCTGCCGCAGCCGCAAGACGCCGATCGTCACCTTCATCAACAAGCTCGACCGCGAAGTGCGCGAGCCGCTCGAACTGCTCGACGAAATCGAGCAGCATCTGGGCGTCGCAGCCGTGCCGTTTACATGGCCGATCGGCATGGGCAAGGACTTCCAGGGTGTCTACGACATTCAGCGCGATCAGGTGCGCATTTTCCGCGCGGGACAGGACAAGGCTGGCGGCGAAGTGGAAACGCTGCAAGCGCCGAGCGACGAAGAAGGCGAACGCCGCTTCGGCCATGCCTGGATCAAGGCGAAGGAAGAGATCGATCTGATCACCGGTGCTTCGCCGGATTTCGATCGCGAGCAGTTCCTCGCCGGTCAGCAATCGCCCGTGCTGTTCGGCTCGGCGATCAACAACTTCGGCGTGAAGGAAATTCTCGACGCGCTGGTCGATCTGGCGCCGCCGCCCTCCATGCGCATGACCGTGCAGCGTCCGGTCATGCCGGACGAGCCCAAGTTCACCGGTGTCGTGTTCAAGGTGCAGGCGAACATGGACCTGGCGCACCGCGACCGTGTGGCATTCATCCGCGTGTGCTCGGGGCATTTCGAACGCGGCATGGCTGTGAAGGTGACGCGCACGAACAAGACGTTCCGTGCGAACAACGTGGTGACGTTCCTGTCGCAGCGCCGTGAGACGGTGAGCGAGGCGTATCCGGGCGACATCATCGGTATTCCGAATCACGGCACGCTGAGTCTCGGCGACACGCTGACCGAAGGCGAGCAGTTGCAGTTCGTCGGCCTGCCGTTCTTCGCGCCGGAAATTTTCCAGACGGTGGAAGTGGTCGACCCGATGCGCGCCAAGCAGCTCGGCGAGGCGCTCAAGCAACTCGGCGAGGAAGGTGCGATTCAGGTGTTCCGCCCGGAAGTGGGCGGCTTGATGATTCTCGGCGCGGTCGGCCAACTGCAATTTGAAGTGGTGTCGCACCGTTTGTCGACCGAATACAAGGTCGACGTGCGTATGGCGCCGGCGCGCTACCGCATGTCGCGCTGGGTAACCTGCGACGATCCGGCCGAACTGCGCCGCTTCACCGATTCGTACGCGGCGCGCATTGCGCTCGACGCGTCGGATGCGCCGACTTATCTTGCTTCGCACGTGTCCGAGATCGAAGTCGCGCAGAAGGCGTGGCCGAAGATCGTGTTCAACGAATTGCGCGAGCACTCGGGCGCGCCGTTCAAGAAGGCGATGTAAGTCCGCAGCG